>JAFMNH010000009.1 GCA_017859335.1 Rhodothermales bacterium
GATGAGACGTCCCTTGTTGCCACGGTTGGCAACAGGAAACTTGGTAGGCCGGATGATCTCTTCGCGCCCCCTGGTAGTCTCCACCTCCAGACCCTGGCGCGCAGCACTCGAAAGCGTGAAACCTAGGATGGAATCGCCCGCATTGAGCCGCATGGCGATGACGCCTTTGGCAGCATTCTTCATAACAGGTACCTGGGATACCGGGAAGATGAGGCTATTGCCCTCTTTCGTTGCCAGGCAGACGTTTTCGGCCCCGGAAGCAGGCTCTACGCGGAGCACCTGCTCCCCCTTGGCCGTCTTCATGAACATGCGTCCACTGACAGTCGAGGGATCGCTGTAATTCTCAAGGGCAATACGCAGCACCTGGCCATCCGAGGTCACTCCGGTGGCGTAAGGCCCTTCCAACTCCGGTTCACTGTCCTCAAAGAGCTCTGGTGCCACTTCTTCACGTTGCATGGGCTTGGGGAGAGCCCGTTCGTCCATTGAAATGACGCCGACAATACGCTCCCTGTCAGAAAAGTCGAAGAGCTTCTGGATTGGCGCTCCATGCCCTGTGGTGGCCGTCAGTGCCTCTGCGCGCGTTGTATAGGCTTTGCCGAAGTTCGAGAAGAACACGACCGATTTGCGCGTCGTAGCCGGTAAGATCCACGCGACTGAGTCGCCGTCACGTACGCGGATACTTTCCACATCGCCGTAGGATCGCTGACGCTTGACCCAGCCATCCCCGGTTACGATGACGAAGACATCCTCCTCCACGATATAGTCCTCCGCCGAATACTCGATGTCCTCATCGGGTCCGGCAATCGTGGTCCGACGCCCTTCGGGATACTTTTCCCGGATCTCCTTCAATTCCGTCTTGATCAGCTTCCACCGTGCTCCCTCATCTCCCAGAAGTTCACGGAGCTTGGCAGCCATCGCTTCCTTTTCTTCGAGTTCGGAGCGAATGGCGTCGATTTCCAACCTGGACAGCTTGTAGAGCTTGATTTCCAGGATGGCGTCTGTCTGTACATCGTCAAGCTGGAAGCGATGCATCAACCGGGAGGCGGCATCGGCTTTATTGTCAGAGGCGCGAATGATGCGAATGGCCTCGTCGAGTGCATCAAAGATCTTTTCGAAGCCGCGCAGGATGTGGATTCGCTTCTCAAGCTGCGCCAGTTCGTACTCCAGACGTTTCACGACGACCTCCATCCTGAAATCCAGGAAGTGCCGGATGATCGTACTCAGGTCTACCTTGGACGGCGCACCGATTTCCGGATTGTCCGTTGGCAACAAGCACGTCAAATTGACATGGAAGCGCGTTTGCAGAGCCGTATGCTTGAGAAGGAAGGCCATCGCGGCCTCACTGTCCGCTCCGCGCTTGATCTCGAGTACGATACGGACATCGTCTGTTGACTCATCCCGAACATCCACCAGTTGCGGGACTTTGCCTTTGATGATGTTGTCAGCGATCTGTTCGATCAGCGCACTTTTCGTCAGGCCATAGGGTATTGAGGTGATGATGACACGGCTCTTTCCCTCGTACTCGTATTCGCCCCGCAATTCGATGGCCCCTTCGCCCGCCGAATAGATCTGAATGAGTTCCTCTTGCGTGTTCAGGACACGACCACCCGTCGGAAAGTCCGGGCCGGTGACGAATTTCTCCACCAGCGTTTGGGTCCTCGCGTTCGGCGCACCAATCATGTAGATCGAGGCATCGATGAGCTCCGTCAGATTGTGCGGCGGAATATTGGTGGCCATTCCGACGGCGATACCTGCTGCCCCGTTCAAAAGCAGGTTGGGAACGCGGGCAGGCACTACGACGGGCTCAAATAAGGACCCGTCGAAATTGGGCCTGAACGCCACCGTTTCTTTCCTTATTTCCGCCAGGAGCTCCATAGCCAGGGGGCGAAGACGCGCCTCCGTATATCGCATGGCGGCAGGCGAGTCACCGTCGAGTGAGCCGAAGTTGCCATGCCCTTCCACCAGGGGTGCCCGCAATGAAAACTCCTGGGCCATTCGCACCATGGCGTCATAAATGGCAGAATCCCCGTGGGGATGGTACTTCCCCATCACCTCGCCCACTACCGTCGCACTCTTCTTGAAGCGCGAATCCGGATATAGATGCAGATTGGTGAACATCGCATACAGGATGCGACGTTGCACGGGCTTGAGACCGTCCCGTATATCGGGAAGGGCCCTCGAGGTAATAACGGACAACGCGTAGTTCAGATAGCGAGAACGCGTTGTTTCGTGCAGAGGGATGACATCTACGACGGGCATGAATCGGCACCAATAACGGACTTTTTGAACCGAACGTGCAATGTACGAAAGCCGGTTGCGATGTTCATCTGGCAGCTTCCCCTTGATGAACTATTTATCGCCTGGGCCTGTGTGCATCAGCTCTGGAGGTGAGGCCTTCCTTCGACTGGAGCATCCTAGAACCCAGCCCCATCCTATGCATCATAATGGATCATGTAGAAATCCCCACGAGCCTCACGGTACTGGTCGAGCACACCGGCCCTGGTCAACGTGACCAGTAGCCGGCCTGCCCTATCCCGATCGAGATCAGCTATCTGCGCGAACCCATCGACCGTGACCCGACCGTATTGCTCCAGATAGCGCATGAGAAGCAATTCCTTCTCGCCAAACTCGAAACGCACCCCTTCACCGGAGTTTTCGCTTCGCATCAATGCCACGGACTCGGGCGAAGCCTCTACACTCATGTCATCGATCCGGACATAGGCCGGACCCGTACCGTCTTCGACATTCGTAACAAGGTAGTGCGGTTTTCTCGGGCTGTCTGGAACCGTCACGAGAATGACCTCCCGCTTTGGTGTTATGGCAATACGCTCGGATACCCACTGGATGGCGGGTCGACAGTTCAACCCCAGTGCCTGCCTTAGCGAGTACTCCTCTTCCTCCGAATCCCGAACGCCGACAAGGGTACCGTCGTCCCCGACACCAATGAGCAGGTGCCCACCTCCCGAATTAGCAAAAGCCACCACCTCTTTGGCCAAGCGTTCGGGTTCCGGTACGCGGCGCTTGAACTCCAGATGTCGCCCTTCCCCACGGGCAACCAGACGCTTGATCTCTTCTACTGTCATGCTGTGTCCCCCTCGTCACGAACCGGTTTCGGACACGATCCATTCCTCTTGTTTTGCGCTGCGCATCATAAGGTACCGGACGGCTTCAGCTGGCGGGATGCCTTCGAAAAGGATGCTGTGCACGGCAGCAATAATCGGCATCTCGACATCCAGACGATCGGCCAGTTCCATGACGGACGCGGTCGTACGAACACCCTCTGCGACCATGGTCATTTCCCCCTGCGCGGCATCCAGTGATTTTCCCTGTCCGATCGCATATCCCAGGTTTCGATTTCTGCTCAGGGAACTCATACAGGTCACAACAAGGTCTCCAATTCCTGCCAGGCCGCCAAAGGTACCTTCCCTGGCCCCCATGGCTACGCCGAGACGCTTGATTTCGCAGAGGCCCCTCGTCAGGATAGCGGCCTTCGCATTGTCGCCGAAACCAACGCCGTCAGAAATACCGGCAGCTATTGCAAGAACATTCTTGACGGATCCCGCTATCTCTACGCCCCGGAGGTCGGTATTGGCATACACCCGGAGTGTCGGCGTCATGAAAATCTCCTGCAACCTTTCCGCTGTCGTGAGCACGCTCGAGGCCGCAACTACAGTTGTGGGACAGTGCTTGGCTACTTCTTCAGCGTGGCTTGGGCCGTAGAGCACCGCTATCTGGTGGGGCCGGGCGTCCGTGAAAACATCCTGTAGCACTTCGGAGGTCGTCATCAACGTGCCATTCTCGATGCCCTTTGCAACAGATACAAGCAGTACCTCCGCTCGAAAGGCATCCCTGAGCTGGCTGGCCACTTGTCTCACGCCTTGGGATGGCACCGCGAAGAGCCAGATATCGGCGCCTTCAACGCTCTCGTGCAGATCGTGCGTGATACGGACGTGAACGGGAATGAGGGCTTCCGGCAGATAAGCAGGGTTGTGCCGCGTCGTGCGCATCTGCTCGGCCGCTGCTTCCTTGCGGGTCCACAGGCTTACTTGGTGCCCGGTTTGAGCGAGGCTGATGGCCAGTGCCGTACCCCAGCTTCCTGCCCCAATCACCGCTACGTGTTCCTTTCTGCTCATGTTCTCTCAGTATTCTGCTGAGTGCGCTGTCTGACGTAAGACAGGCCTGATGCACCGGTAGCGGCCCTGATGTCTGAGTCCGACGGGAAGCCGCCTTCAGCCACAACGACGGCAGTAATCACAAAACGCGAACCTCGCACCACTCCTCTACTTCAGATCTCGCCCCTGCCGCGCATCCCTTGGGCAGCGCGAAAGGTTGTTATACGGTTCTCTGTTCCTGCAATAAGGCGTTTAATGTTGGACCGGTGCGCCAGGAATATACCAGTGGCCAGTACCAAACTGAAAACAAAGACTGAGGCATCAAGACCCTCGGCATGCATCCAATACTTCTTCACAGCGATAGTACTCGGATAGACTACCGTTGCCGTGAGCGAAGCAAGTGACACGTATCGGGACGCGAAGAGGACAACTGCAAAGACACCCAACGTCAGAAGCATCACCCCCGGCGTCAATGCGAGCAGGACACCAGCCGTAGTGTTGACCCCCTTTCCACCCTTGAAACCGGCCCAAACAGGGTACATGTGGCCGATGACAGCGGCCATACCCGCCATCAAACGAACTACGGATTCCACCTCCCAGAAACCGAATCCTGCCGGAAGTGCGTCGACACGGATGGTGGCAATCAGGCCCGCTGCCAGGACACCTTTACCGAGATCAACCAGGGAGACGACAGTACCTGCTTTCCAGCCAAGGACGCGAAACGCATTGGTGGCACCAGCATTGCCGCTGCCGTGGGCCCTCAGGTCAATACCGTGAGCCGCTTTACCGATCCAAACACTCGTGGGAATGGATCCGACGGCGTAGCTCAGAAGAAGGATGATAGCCACCGATAGCATAGCTGATACCTGCTTTTCTGTTTGGAAGCCGGAAGATACGGTATCCGGATGGGATGGGATCCGATCAGCACCACTCACCAGGTACTGTCGCAGGATCAGACAGCTTTCACCGATCCAATTACAAACGGGGCTTCATCCGTGAAGGATGAAAGGACGGTTTCCACCTCACCGGGCGGCACGATGGCAATCAAACCGACACCTAGGTTGAATGCCGAGCGCATGTCCTCCTCGGGCACATTACCGAGATCCTGGATCAAACGAAAAATGGCTGGACGTTCCCATGAATCGTAATCGACATCGATGGTGAGCCCTTCGGGCATCACCCGTTTCGTATTTCCGGGTATACCCCCGCCCGTCACGTGAACCAGAGCCCGCACGTCGGTAATGGAACACAGCTGATCGATGATATCCAAATAGGACTTGTGGACGGCCAATAGCTGCTCTCCAACGGTCTGCCCTCCCAAAACTGGAGGACGGTCGTGTACATCATGATGTTTGAGCAATACATGACGCGCCAGGCTGTACCCATTGGTATGCAATCCTGTAGAGGAAAAGGCAACCAGTACGTCACCTGACTCGACACGGCTTCCGTCAATGATATTCTTCCGATCAACGACTCCCACAATGGTACCTGCCAGATCGTATTCACCCTTCGCGTAGATATCCGGCATTTCAGCCGTCTCTCCTCCAATAAGGGCGCATCCATTTTCCTGACACGCTGTCGCAAACCCCTTGATGACCTCGAAACCAGCGTCTTGATTCAGGGACCCGGTCGAGAAGTAGTCAAGGAAGAACAGCGGCTTGGCACCACAGACGGCAATATCGTTTACGCAGTGGTTTACGAGGTCCTGGCCCACAGTATCATGTCGATCCATCATGAAGGCCACTTTCAACTTTGTGCCCACACCATCAACCGAGGAGACGAGCACAGGGTCTTCATAGGCCCTCCAATCTACCTTGAAAAAGGCGCCGAAAGCTCCAATATCCGTCATCACACCATCGGTGAAGGTTTTCCTGACCAATGGCTTGATGCGATCGACCATCTCCTCTCCAGCCTTAACATCAACCCCGGCTTCCTTGTATGTAGTCATGTCCCCCTATTTGCGTTGGATGAATCGACAATGGTGCCGGTAAAGATAGGAACACCGACCCGTGTTAGATGGACATCTTCACCTGTCCCGGAGGCCATATTGGGATTCCCGCAGTATACCCTGAGGAAGAGCATGCTGACGAAGGTACCTCGACCCTGGACTACTAAATTAGGACAATCCTGTCATGCGCAATAACGAATAGAGGTGAAAACGCTACCGGTTCACCATCCACTACAGCGCATGGGGCCGGGAAAGGCATCATCCACGTGGAAGGTTCTGTTGTCCTATTGCGGGAGAAATACAGCACCATCATCTGGTTCATTCCAGCAGAAAATTGCATCCTCGCAATTCCGCCTCGGCCATGCGTCCAAGCACCCTGAATCCGCCATTTTCCGAAACCGCTCGGTCCTGCGTGAGCACCGCACTGACCGTATGCACATTGGCAAGGTCCATGAATGCAAGAATCCCTTCTTGGCCCTCATCGCATAGACGCGTGGGATCTGTAGGGTCCACCACGTAATGCCTCATCCACGGGGGCGTCCTGTAAATGGTATCGGCGTCCGTGTAGCACTGGGATAGTAATTCGCACATGCCGTACTCGGATACAACGCGCTTGCGAGGTACTCCGAAACCCGAGGACAACCTATGATGCAGGGCCTCTCGTGAGATTTCTCGCCGGTGCGTTTTCATGCCCCCCGTTTCAATGACGACACTGCCCGTCGGAAGCATCCAATCACGGACATCTAGCAGGTCCAGGAGGCCAAAAGCCGCACCGAAGAGCACCACAGGACCCGATGCATCGCTCCTCGTTATTGCATCAAGGCATGACGTGTCTTCCAAGAAGAGCTGCGAACCGGATGCACCTCGCTTCTCTATCAGGATGGACACCATGGCCACCAGCGAACTTTCCTGCGCATAAGCCGGCAGATGACCCAAAATGGTTACATCGCCGGGTTGCCAATCAAACCGTTGAGCAATGGCCCGGTCAAAGCCAGCCAATACGCTGCGCTCATACAGACGTGAGTCGGCTATGTAATGACGGCTTCGCTGTTGGCTGCCCGTACCCGAACTGACAAAGACGCGCTCCGCTCGATCTGCCGGAAAACTCGTAACCGTCGCCAACTTGAAGGCTTCTACCGGCAGGAAACGGTATCTCTCGAAACGGCCATAAACCGGACAGTGGGTGCGCTGATAGGCCTCCACACGGTCGGCGACCTCTGAAAACGAGACATCGCCAGCATCCACCGACCCGATGAGATCCCACACGAGATCCTCAATCGGCAAGGCAGTATCTGCGTTGTTACTTACCTCAATAGTCATTATCAGGAGCAGGCTTCTCAGGAATGGGTACAGGCTGCTGAGGCAAGCGGTGGATGGGGTATTCACCTCCGGTAACCATCCAGTCCTCAAGTAGGGCCCAGTTCACCAAGCCGTCATCCGAACGGGGTTCCAGCAAATAAAAAATCAACCGGGCCTTGTTGTTTCGGGTCGGTACGAGGAGACTGCCCTCTGCGGGGACCACTTCGCGTTGGACCCATTCCCCCCATACTGTGCGTTCCTGGACACCCTGAAAAGCCCGCTCAGCTGTGGATGTTGAGTCGACTCGAAAGGTCTCGACAAGCTGCGAGACACCGGGTCCCATTCGGGAGAACCTGATTCCGTGGCGCTGCAGCAGGTCAGACACCGTCTCCGACGCCTCTGGAGCTATGACATAAGCGAATGGAATCGTGGAAGACTCCACGGTTTGAAAAGCCCCATACTCTGGCATGTACTGAATATGGGTAGAATCGGTGCGGGCGAAATACATGGCACCACTGTAGGGATTCCGACGCTCCTCCACCGCACCCATGAGAATGGGCGACGCATCGGCATTTCGCTTGGGCTCAAAGCGAAGACCCTGCTCGAGTCCCGCCATGCTCCGACCCTCGGCTTGGCTGATGATGGACCGGATGGCCTCACCATTTTGAACGGCATAGTCCACGATGGATTCGACGAAATACAGGCTGGACAGAATCCGCTGCTCGAACGAGGCATACGCGTAGGCTTCACTCAGAATAGCCACACGATTTCTCAGGCCGACATAGTTGTTGTTGAAACGAGGGCGATGGTCGAAGGTGTACCACCCGGGCTCTCCCCGACGGAAAGGAAGGTTTCCGTACCAGTAGGCATCCCAGCCGGAACGTTCGCGAAAGGTCGAGCGGACTGCAGGAAGCATCTCCTTGCGCAACAAAGAGTCGATTGCAGTGTCCGTGTTCGGATTCAGCGGTGACGAATAGGTCAAATGGTACCCATGACGCGTCCCGTTCGTTGTATGCAGATCGACGACCACATGGGGATCGTATGCATTCATGAGCGCGAGAAGCGACTGCGCCTCAGGGCTCCTCGCTTTCATGTGGTCCCGATTCAGGTCAAGACCTTGGGCATTGGGGCGCTGTCCCATGCCTCCATATGGCCCATTCTGCCGAGGTCGATTGTACAGGTTCACGCGCTCGTTTCCGTCCGCATTATAGAGGGGCGCTAACAGGAGCACGACGGAATCAGCCCATGCTGCATGATTGCCTGATGCCAGGGACCGGATGAGCATCAACAGGGCCTCTTTGCCGCTTACTTCGCCTGCGTGGATATTTGCCTGAACGAAGAGGCGTAGCTTGTTTGTCCTCAGAACGCTCTCCGCCGATGCGTCCGCGACATCTCCGAAGACAACCAGCGGGAGACGACGCCCTTCGACCGAGTAGCCGAAGTGTGTGACGTGGAGACTCGGATGTTGGGCAGCCGCCACGTCGATGAAGGCCATCACCTCGTCGTATCGGGTAGTCTCATCGAACGAAGTGCGTTCGGCACCCGTTAGCAGAAACGACAGGTCCGGGGTTTGTGCCCAGACCCGGCTTGCGAACACGATGCAGAGAAACATCGTCATCAAGCTGATGACCCGAGCGGTCGAAGCGAGCACGGGGCGTGGTCCCATCGGTAGGTGAGGATACTGCAAGATTCATCTGTACGGGTAGAATCTAGGGGCTCTACCTACAAAAAGCCGGTACGTACGAAGTGTTTTCCGGATTCATGCACCCCGTACGTGCCAGATCAGAATTCATTGCCTTTCAGCATCGATCAGCGGTCTCTGTTGTATAATTCGGCGTTGCGCCCCGCCTTGCATGCAGAACGCTGGCGACTCGTGACCAACGTGGTTGCAAGCCTTCATGAGTCCCCGTTCAGCAGGACGGTGTGTAACGCGACGGTGTGTCCAGCACACAGACCGTATGCACCAAGCGACAATATGGCAACACAACCTACTGACATCCGCCTTACGCTGAAGCCAGAGTCCAGGCTCGAGCTGATTGACGTATCTGAGCGAGTAGAAGCCGAGAGCGGTGATTTCTTCGACGTGTACCGCAAAAGCGCGTATGCCTCGCACCACACGACGGCTGGTTTCTTTGAGCAAAGTTTCGCCCGGCGCCTGAAGCACGACCCTGAAGCACTCGAAAAGTACGTAGGCTCGTTCAAGAAGCTCTTTCCGCCGAACGCAGACTATCGACATGATCAGATGGAGTTGCGCGACGAACTGAGCGATGCCCAAAAACTGGTAGAGCCAAGAAATGCCGACTCCCACCTGACCTACATCGGTGCTGGCCTGGAAAACTGTGTCACCTATCTGAATGAACGGCGGGCGCCAGTTTTTTTCATCGATCTGGACGGTACGAACGGCGACACGCGTCGCACCCGCAAGACAACTGTTGTGGGATTCAACAGTGAGACCGTCGTTCAGGAGCAGGTGCTGCGCATTCCAATGGGCTCCCACCCTATCGGGTCGGTAAACCTGTGGGACCCCAAGGTAGGCGTGCTACAGCAAATCGAAGAGCACATTGCAACGCTTGGGATCGAGAAGGGCCGCGTCAGTTTATCGTTATCCCCGGACGAGAAGAACACAGGGCTGACGGTCAATGAGTACGAAACGCTTCTCATGCGCCACGATCTACCCGATGTACTCAAGAACCCCCTGCGTTTTATGGCCATGCGCGGCGTGAATATGCTGCGCGACCCCGGTGCCATCAAGGAAAAGGCCAAGGATTATATGAAGTACGACCTGGTTCACGTGGTCAATGAGTTCATTGAAGCCACGGGCCTGAGCGATACGAAGGTGGAACGCATCATCGACAAGTTCTTCCAGGTCCCTGCCAACCGTTTCCTGCGCATGAAACGAAAGGTGGACCTGATTGTCTCTGATGAGGGCACAGGCAACGGCCGGATCATCAATGGGACCTACCAAAGCCCGATTCTCGTGCAGTGGAATCGCAATCAGGATCGAACACGAACGGTGAACGTGGTTTTCAGCCGTTTCGAATAGGTAGGGTCTTCCCTCCAGGCTGCCGCGCCGCGGATCACGGCCTTAGATCAAGGAGTGGGACTGTACACCATCGACGGTAATACAGGCACCTGAAACCCATGATGCACGTGGCGAGGACAAGAAGGTTACGACATCAGCCACCTCCTCAGCCGAACCGAAACGGCCCAGAGGAATGTTGTCCGCGATGAATTGCTTCATTCCCTCGGGATCTTCTTTGCATCGCCGATCCCACGATCCGCCTTCAAAGCGGATGGACCCTGGAGCTACGGAATTGACGCGAACCCCGTACTTGCCAAGCTCGATGGCCATGATCTTGGCCGCACTGATGAGGGCTGATTTTGTCGTATTGTAGATGGACAACCCCGCGCCACCAGCTTCACGTCCGAAGATGGATGATATGAAGATGATGGAGCCACTTTCCGAATCTTTCAGTGATGGAATGACGGCCCGAGCCGTTCTAAGATGGGACTTGAGGTTCAATTCCAGGATATCCTCCCAGTCCTGATCGGTAGTTTCCTCGAACTGTCCCCGCCGGTTACCTCCAGCGTTTGCGACGAGGATATCTATGCCTCCGTAAAGGTCTTGCGCCCGGGCAGCCAACGTCTGCCCCGCATCCGGATGTGTCACATCGAGGGCCAGGCCATGTACATCGGTACCGTACACCTTCAAAGCATCAACTGCCGCATCAAGACTCTCCTGCCCCCGAGCGCAAACCAACAGGCGGCATCCTTCTTTGGCCAACCCATGAGCTATCGCCAGACCGATCCCCCGACTGGCACCGCTGACGATGGCTACTTTTCCTTCAATTCCAAGATCCATGGTGCTAAAACAACGTGTTGGTAATTGGCGCTTAAGTTACGGGCGCATGATAGCGATCTTTCGACGAGGGAATGCGTACCTCGACAGGAATTGACAGGAACTCCGAGAGGACGCTGTCACGCGAAGAACCCTACCCGTTCGGTATCAGCATAGATCGTAACCCCATGACCACACTGGAAGCCTTCAATGATCTACCGGATTCCACGGATTGCTGGCTGTACGCAGCAAGCCGGGAGTTGAATGAGGCAGAGATCTCGTTTCTGAATAGTCTGTTCACGGCTTTCGAAAAGGACTGGTCTACGCATGGAAGATCCGTCAGCGGCGCATTTGCCGTTGCCGGAAACAGGATAGTGATTGTCGCCGCCCATGTCGAAGCAGGCGATATCAGCGGGTGCGGCATCGACAAGTCACTTCATTTCTTGCAGGAGGCGGCTGCTTCCCGCGGATTCGAGTGGTCCTCCGCCCTGAACATCGTCCACGAAGACTCCGACGGTGCCCTCCAGGTGGTTTCCAGAGGGGACTTCAAGAAAATGGCGAAGGAAGGGGTTGTAACACCGAGTACGCGCGTCGTCGACCTGTCCATCCGCTCCCTGGGTGAACTCCGCAATCCCGGCCTGCTGAGGCGGGCTTCCGATTCATGGCACGTCAGTCTTTTACCTGATCCGTTGCTACCGGTCTCTTAACGCCTCGAGGTACCTGAACGATGTCCTACGATCGTGGCAACGGGGTCAGCTTCTTTCTGAGCCGAGAACTGATTGTTGCCAATGCTTTTCTGGCCATGGTTTTGGTCGCGGGGACGGTTGGTTATACCGTCATCGAGGGATGGTCCCTGATGGACAGTCTCTACATGACATTCATTACCCTGACAACGATTGGTTTCAGGGAAGTGCATGACATGTCCGCCGGCGGCCGGATGTTCACGATCATCATCGGCTTGATGGGTATAGGAAGTGTAGCATTCATTGCTACCCGAACGGCTCAGGTGCTCTTGAATACCCACACCTTTCGATACAGGAAAATGATGCGCTCCATCGATGCGACGTCCGAACACTACATACTGGCTGGCTTTGGCCGAATTGGACAGCGAATTGCCAAGGACCTTGCCCGCAACGAGGTGCCTTTCGTCGTCATTGAGAAGGATAACACACCGCTGGAAACCCTTGAGCGTTCGGGCTACCTGCATCTCCAGGGGGACGCGGAAACCGAGGATATTCTGCAGGCCGCTGGCATCAAACGCGCTCGGGGTCTGATCCTCACACTTCCCGAGGATCGGGCGAATGTGTTTGCAACACTTGTTGCGCGGGAGCTGAATCCGGACCTCTTCATCCTGGTTCGGACCGACACCCATGCCAACCGGCGTAAACTCATCCGTGCCGGTGCAGACAAAGTCGTAGCGCCCTACGAAATCGGAGCCGATCGCATGGCTCAGGTTCTGCTTCGGCCAACGGTAGAGCACTTCATGGAACGTATCATGCGTTCTGATGCCTTGGCCTACTCGATGGATGAGGTCATCGTGGAGCAGGGTTCCAAGCTGGCGGGAAAAACACTGCAGGCAGCCAACTTCAGATCCCGTTTCGATGCCATTGTTGTGGCCGTCATGAATGGTACAACGAACCAGTTGACCTTCAACCCCGGTCCTGATACTTCGTTACGAGGAGGGGATACACTGATTGTGATGGGTAGCTCCGAGATGATTGCAACCCTTCGATCTGAGGGATGCCGCGCGGGCAGTGGGAAATCCTGAGCGAAGCGGGAACCCCATTCCGCGCGCAATGATTGATCGAATGCGGACGGCCGGTGCACGTGCCTGCCATTTGCTCTCGTCAGCGACCTGCCCTTCGACTACAGACAACCGATTTACGATGGCTTTTCGTTCAAACGCTGGTCATGGTTCTTTCGCCATTTTTTGCTCCTTGGCGTCGCTTTTTCTTTCGCTCTGGGTACAGCCGGTGAAAGGTCAGTTCTATCTCAATCAGGGAGAACTGGCGGAGATCATGCATGAGTGCTCTGCGGACCTGGGGATGCTGCCCGACGTCGACTACTCGTACAGGGTGCTCTACAATTCCAGGGGGAACAACGTCTTGGCCCGGAATACCTTCTACAAGATCATCGGCGATGGCGATGTACGCACGGGTCGGAGTCGCTCCTTGCTTGTGGGCCTGCTGAACCGACGCCTGATGCATGAAGTACAGATCGGCGACACCCTTGTTGTACCCGATACTTGGGATCTTGACTTCTGCGCGTATTCGCCCTTCCCTCACAGGTACGACGGGGGCGCCTCATTCGAAAAGCTGTTCATCATCGACAAGTCCATACAGGCCTGGGCAGCGTATGAAAGAGGTCGGTTGGCACGCTGGGGAATCGTCAATACGGGCGATCCCAATCACAGGACTCCCAACGGCCGGTTCAACTTCAATTGGAAAACCGAGTATCGGGTATCTTCCCACAGCCCGCCGGGAGAACCCTGGGAAATGTATTGGGTGTTCAATTTTGTGGAATCAAGGGGCATTCATATCCACCAATATCCCATGCCCAGCGGCGGACCCATGAGTCACGGATGTGTCCGACTCGTCGATGAGGATGCGCGTTGGATCTACAATTGGGCCGAAACCTGGACCAAGGGCTCGAGCGGGTACAAATCTGGTTTCGGGACCATCGCAGAGCCTGGTACCACGCTACTCGTCATTGGAGACGACCCGGATGGAACCCCGGAAACCTTCAGTCGGACCGGCCCAAAACCGACGCTGAACACGATTATACTCCCAGCGGACCCGTATGAAGTCCCTCCAGGAACCGATCAGCAGCGCTTTTTTGACCGCCTTCGAGGCACCGAGCCGTAGGGCTCAGGGCGCACGCATCCGCAGGGTTCAGTCGATAGAATGGAACAGCCGGCTGAAGCGTGGCAACATGCTGTCCTTGTCCCAGGAGAAATACACAAGTAGCGCTTTACCAACGACATGGTCCATGGGGACGAAGCCCCAGAAGCGGCTGTCTTCCGAATTGTCCCGATTATCTCCCATCACGAAAAAGTAGTCCTGTTCGAATGTATACGTTTCCGCAATCTGACCATCGATAAGGAAATCCCCAGCCGTCGTTCTACCCGTCTCGTGCCCTTCAAAACGGGAGATGACTTTCTCATAAGTAGCCCATGTATCCTCATTGAGCGCTATGCTCATACCCTGACCAGGGATAGTGACCGGTCCGTAATTGTCCGGCGTCCAACCACGACCGGGCGGATACATGGCCGCATCATACACCGAATTGGCCTGAGCTACGGCAGGCGCTACGTCGGACACCCATGGCCAATTTGCAATCGCTTCGGCCGCTGCCTCCGTGGCAATCAAACGGACCACAGCTGGATCTGCAGACTGGATGACATCGGTGATACCCAGTTCCTCCAGGGCTGAACGATTCAACTGGACGCGTGGATCAGTCTTCGTAACGGACCAATATTGCTGCATCCCCTCCTGTAAGGGAACAGGCGCATCATTGACAACGACTTGCTTGTCCTTTACCGCAATCGACTCTCCGGGCAGCCCCATGACCCGCTTGATGTAATGCATGCGACGTTCTATGACATCCACATTGTCATCAGGCCAGTTGAACACAATGGCATCCCCGCGCTCAACCTTAGAAAAACCAGGAAATCGGGTGAATGGAAATTCAAGTCCGGGTAGGTAGATCTGCGTAAACGGAACGCCAATCGTCATGGGCGTGCGCGTTCCGTAATGCAGCTTAGAGACGAACAGATAGTCCCCCACCAACAGGTTCTTCTCCATGGATGGTGTCGGGATGCGGAACAGGTCGAAGAAGAGGGTCCGCAACACGACCATCACCACAATGGCGAAGATCATGGCATCGAGCCATTCCCGGAATGGACCCTTTTTCGGGGCGGTTTCCTTGCCGGATCCACGATGCTCCGCGGAACGATGTGCTTTACGCCGCCTGCGCTCGTCACGGCGTGCCTCTGCTTGGCTTTTTGCCACGGGATCAGTTTGGTTCGTTTGCTGAGGGTGTCGGTTCTGGCTCCACCGTTCTGGGAACTGGATACCTCCTGTCGTTCAGGTCAGGCCGGTCAATACGCTCGTCGAAAAAGGATGCTCCATCATACCCCGTCAAATACCAAGCCTGTAAATCAACATTATAATAGTAGTCAGCGAACGGGGCTCGCTCGGCGTCAGCCAGCATATGCTCCAGAAAATCCCTCTTGATCACTGGCAAGTGCGATCGGACCCTCTGATCAGCTGCGAGCACTATACCCCGGTCCCATGGACCATTCACATCGAGTATGGCGACACGTACGGAATCGTTGAGCAAAAACCAGTACTCGAACTGTATGATGTCCTCACGCTGTAGCTCCTCAGGACGCTGACGGTCGGACAACGTCAGGGTAGGCGCTCCGAAAACTGACTCGAAGCGACTCCGGAGGTCAGCCGTTTTCATGGTGTCTACAGGGCTCAGGGAACTGCTGCCCGTGAAGGCCCATTTCGTGCCGGAAAACGCCTTGGCATGTGTGTCCTTGGCTTGGAAGGGAATCTTTCTCCAGTTGGTAACGGTGAACAAGGGCAGTTTGTCCGGGAGGGAGGACAGGAGACGCTGGTACTCAAGCCCCTCGAGCCACGCACGCACGGTGTCTCCTTCCAGATACAGGGTCGCAGGTGCTCGATAAGGGATGCGGGAACCCGTCCGTTGCACCTCCTGCTCAGCCAAAAAGTGTGTCCGGGCCTGCATGTATCGCTGCAACAGATCCGAGGAAGACACCTGCCTGCCAACAGCAGTCGCCGAGGGCAAGTACGCAGCAAGCACGAGAAATCCGTACAGAAAAAGCCTCATACGTCGCTGCGATCAAAATGGCAGGATAGGTGCGATTTCATTCGTCCATGGAAAGTACGGCCAGGAATGCTTCCTGAGGCACCTCCACGCTGCCGACTTGTTTCATCCGCTTCTTCCCTGCCTTCTGTTTCTCCAGCAGCTTTCGTTTCCTCGAGATGTCGCCACCGTAGCACTTGGCAGTAACATCCTTGCGCATGGCCTTGACCGTTTCGCGGGATATGATGCGCGACCCTACAGCCGCTTGCAACGCGACATCGAACATCTGCCTTGGAATGAGCTCTCGGAGCTTTTTGACCAACCGGCGACCCATCTCGTAGGCTTTGTCTCGGTGGACGATCGTCGAAAGCGCGTCCACCGGATCCCCGTTGATCATGACGTCCAGCTTGACGAGATGACTGATACGATAATCGATGTACTCATAGTCGAGTGAGGCGTACCCCCTGCTGATGCTCTTCAATTTGTCGTAGAAATCGAAGACGATCTCTGCGAGTGGAAGCTGATACTCCAAGGCAACACGCTCAGAATCCAGGTACTGTGTGTTGATGTAGACACCCCTGCGGTCCTGGCACAACTGCATTAGCCCACCGATGTAATCCGTCGGCGTGATGATCTCTGCCTTTACGTACGGCTCCGAGATAGACTCGATGTTGCCTACTTCCGGCATGTTCGAGGGGTTCTCGACCGTCAATTCGACCGCATCCGTCTTGAGTACCCGGTACTTCACGTTGGGTACAGTGGTGATTATATCCAGACCGAACTCCCGATCGAGCCGCTCCTGTACGATCTCCATGTGCAGCAGGCCCAGGAAGCCTACACGAAAACCGAATCCGAGAGCCGCCGAAGTCTCCGGCTCAAACGTGAGGGCCGCATCGTTGAGCTGCAACTTCTCAAGCGATGTCCGCAAATCCTCGAATTCATCTGCATTCGTCGGGTAGACACCCGAAAAAACCATCGGTTTGGCTTCCCTGAACCCGGCAATGGCTTCCTTGGCCGGATTGACGCGGGTGGTCACGGTGTCGCCTACCTGCGTATCCTTCACATCCTTTATGGACCCGATGATGTAGCCGACTTCTCCAGCCGAGAGGCTGCTTACCGGTTGCATGGACATTCGCAAGAAACCAATTTCCTCTGCGTCTGCTTCGGCGCCGGTAGCCATGAAGCGTATGCCGTCCCGTTTGTTCAACGACCCATCGAAAATGCGTGCGTAGACGATGGAGCCGCGATACGTATCGAAGATGGAATCAAAAATGAGCGCCTTGAGCGGAGCCTCGGGATTGCCGGCTGGTTGGGGAATCCGCTCGATGATGCGCTCGAGCAGCGCTGGAACGCCTTCGCCCGTCTTCGCACTGATGCGAAGGACATCCTCCGCTGGCTCGCCGATCAGATTTTCGATGGACTGTGCCACGGCCTCAGGATTGGCGCCGGGCAGGTCCACTTTATTCAGAACGGGGATAATCTCGAGATCCTGCTCCATGGCAAGAAGCAGGTTGGAAATGGTTTGCGCTTCGATACCCTGTGCGGCGTCAACTACGAGAATGGCTCCTTCGCAGGCCTCCAGCGCTCGCGACACCTCGTAGGTGAAGTCCACATGCCCCGGGGTATCAATCAGGTTCAAAACATACGGTTCACCATCTGCCGCTACGTAATCCATACGGATGGCATGGCTCTTGATGGTGATTCCGCGCTCACGCTCCAGATCCATGGAGTCGAGGACCTGCTCCTGGAGCTGACGCTTGGTGAGCGTGCCGGTCAACTCCAGCAAGCGATCCGCAAGCGTGCTTTTGCCGTGATCAATGTGCGCAATGATGCAGAAATTGCGGATGCGCCGCTGGTCGGTGGCCATTCAGGGGAACTGGGTAGTTGCAGGGGTCGGAGGATGAGACGGTGTAATAACCTGTTGCGTATGCGGTTCCTACCAGAGGGCACAAGCGACGGCGCAGAGGATACATTTCGCAGAGGATACATTGAGGTCGGGCGAACCCACCGGGTGTCAGCCAGTTGGTAGCCATCTCTTCCCGAGCGCAACTTTTCCGCCGTTGCAATCTTATTTTTTAGACCTTGCGAAGCACCAGAATATCATCAATACCACAATAACCGCTTGTTGCACAGTACCTTACGGTGCTCCGTGCATACTCTGCTTGATTGATTGTCGAATTTTGGGTAGTAACGAACACCTTCGTGTATTGATAGTGACTGAGGCAGTAACGACATGCGCTCCATAACCGACGAGCAATTTCGTAGCTGGAGTCACGGTCTTTTACGTTCTGACGAAGAATCGTACGCGGCTCTTTTTGATGCCAGTTATGATGCGCTGTTCAGGTACACGCTGTACATCACGCATGACAAGGCAGCAGCCGCGGATATTCTTCAGGATGTATACCTGAAACTCTGGCAGGTACGCGAGTCCATAGATCCTGATCGCTCCCTTCGAGCGCTCATGTATCAGATGGCTCGAAACTATGCACTCAATCACGAACGACAGAGGAAGCGGCATGCCGCTGAGGCCATCGATGATGACCACCCCTCTGTCAGCTTTGACACAGTGAATGACGATGAATTGGACGCCGCGATGCTTAAAAGGCATCTGGAGCGGTGGATCAGTGAAATGCCTCAGCGCCGACGCGAGGCTTTCATGCTGAGCCGGTTTGAAGGGTTGAGCCACGAGGAAATCGCTTCCTTGATGGATCTCGCCCCGAAAACAGTCAACAATCACATCGTCTTGGCCCTCCAACACATCCGGAGGAAACTGGATGGGTTCAGGGAAAGGGAATTCCCTACGGACTCGGGCCTTACATAATATCCACTTGCTTTGAGGCACTGCCAAGAGAGCAGCGTTTCGAGATAGCCAGGTACGCCCTGCTTCAGTGAACACTGATCGTACATATCAGCCGAACGTCGAGATACTCTCGGGCTTGGATGCGTCGCAGCAGCACGCCATCCAGCACCTCTGGGAGCTGTGCGGTCAGGTGGAGCCGTCAGTAGCGACCGATAGGAAGGCTGAAACGAGGGCAATGCTCCTGTCCCGTATTGCGCAGGAGAAGCACGTGCCCAAGGTTGCCGACCGTTCCGCTCTTCGCTTGGTTCGCCGCACGTCAGTGGTTCGAACTGCTGCCTACCGAACGGTATCTCTGGCGGCTGCGTTGGTTATAGCTGTAGCGCTCATCGTCTTCAGCGGAGGCGAGCGCTACCGGGTTGCCCCTGGAAGCGATGCCAATCTGATCCATCTTGACGATGGTACAAGCGTTCTCCTATCACCGGGCTCCCGCCTGACTGTAGGCAACTCGTTCGGAAAGGACGACAGGGCAGTGCGTCTTCGTGGAGAAGCTTTCTTCAATGTAGCAAAAGGTCCTCTGCCCTTTTCCGTGAAGACCGCCGACGCGACGACGACTGTTCTGGGAACGAGCTTCAATGTACGCTCATGGCCAGGCAGTTTGTCCGATATGTCACACATTGTCGTTGAGACGGGACGCGTATCCGTGGCCATCGACCACTTGCAGGCCATCGTTGAGCCAGGTCAGGCATTGACCGTCTCGCCAAAGGCTCTCACGCCCGTCGAGACCGATCCACAAGAGCGGCTCGCATGGCGAAGCGGCGGATTTTCCTACGATAACGAGCTCATCGGCACCATCCTCGAGGACGTCGAGCGTCGGTTTGGAATCAGTGTCAAGGCACCCGCCTCCATCCGGCTACGTCCAGTGACTATCCATCGCAAGGAGGTGTCTGATGCGTCTGAGTTCATTGGTGATATCGCCGCAACCATCAGCGTACGATACCGCACGACTGCCAACGGACTGGAGATGTATCTCGACTGATATCCCGAAGCGTATCGGTAGTGTGGAACCTCAGAAAGCCGACCTGTACGACAGGCCGGCTTTTTTTGTCTGGAACCCCCATTCTCAAACAGCTTAGGAATCGCTCAATCATTGTTTTACGGGCGTTTTTCTATATTCGGGTAGCCATTCCGTGATCTTGCGCGCCAGTATACGCGCCGACACGTGCCGGCCCCTTTCTTCCGGATATCTCCAGCTTGTCATTGTCACCTCGCAGCTCGCGCCATCGCAGGGTTCATAATGCCGCCCGTTGGGTCACTTTTGCAGTGGCTGGATTCATCCTGTCTGTATCCCACCAGCAGGTGGCGGCCCAGGTTCAACCGGGGGATCAGGCTGCCGATCCGCGATACACCATGGCTTGGCGAGGCGTGGTTCTGGATGAGGCCTTACGGCAGTTCAGGAACGCAACCCAGCTGGACATTTCGTGGGACCCCCTTCTGACAGAAGGAAAACGCGCATTCTGTGTTGCTGATCGTTTGACACCAGAAGGTGTTCTGAAATGTATTCTTGTGGGTACGGGCTTGGATTTTGTCAGGCGGTCCAATGGACTCTATGTGCTCGAAATTGCTTCAGAGGGTCCTGCACAATTCGGAAACCTGAGGGGTATCGTTCTTGATGCTGAAACGGCCCAGCCCCTCTCCCACGCGCATATCCTTCTTTCCGGAGTCAATCGAGCCAGCGTGGCCAACCTCGACGGGCTGTTCATTTTCCCCCGTCTGCTGGCTGGAGAGTATGATATCAGAGTTAGTCACCTTGGCTATGAGACTGCGGAAAAAACGATCACGATTGCTGCGGGTACGAGTGAAAGCATCGAGGTTGTCCTGGCATCTGGGGCACCGATCCTGATTTCCCAAGTCATTGTAGACGGCATCGGGATGATGCCATCCTCTACCCTGCTCGGTGCACCCCAGGCTTCGCAGGAAGAGATGATCTCGGAGTTGTCTGCCGGTACGTCGGGGTTGATCCGCAGTCTGGATGCGCTCCCGGGTGTGCGGGTCAATGATGCAACGGCTGACATTCATATCCAGGGTGGCGAAGCGGGCGAACATCAGTTCCGTCTCGATGGCGCTCCTGTTTTCCTGCCATTGAATGTGGCTTCGTTCATAGGCCCTTTCAGCCCCTTCGCACTCGGAAAGATTACGGTGCACAAAGCCGGTTTCGGCGCACCGATCGGTTCTCAGATTTCCGGGGTGATTTCCGCGGAGCATGATCTGCGTGCACCCTCCTCACCCGTCATGGCTGCCGGAAACAACAGCCAGTTGACCGTTCAGGTAGATCCTCTCTCATCCAACGCTCGTCACACCGGTTTCTGGCTCCGCCCCTCCGGAACCAAGATCACGACCCTCGGGGCAGCTCGCATCGGCACTTGGAGTTTGCTGGCTCCGCCTTCGCTTGCCCGTCTGATGGATGACTGGAATGCCATTGACACGTTTCTTCTTTCAGCTTTTGCTGCGCAGAATACACCCTTCGCCAATTTCCCACCCTCGGGAGACCCCTCCATCCAATTTGCCGATTTGCATGCGGCAACGAAGATTCAAGCAGGTTTGCGAACAATTACGGCTTCGACCTATCTCGGGCGGTCGAGCCTGGGAAACAACCTGACAGCGGCAGATCCCTTGGGAACGGATGGTCTGGAGCGTTCCCGGGATACCTTTCAGGATATCTACACCTGGGAGAATGGCATGTCCCAGATCCGGATGTCAAACGTCCGCTCCGCTCGTCTGCTGTCTATGCACACCGCAAGGGTCTCCGCCTATCGATTACAGCATGATTTCGAGGCATCCAGTACCACGGAAAATTCAGGCACCGAAGACGACGGCAATCGCATTTACGAGATCGGTTTGGGCTCTGACTGGAATTACTTCCCTGGGGGACGGCATGAATTCGATTTCGGTGGGGAATGGATTCTGACTGGCAGCCGGTTCACGATTGCGGGGACGCAACAATTCCCCTTGCGACATTCGTCCAATGGATGGCGTTTGACCTCGTTCATTCAGGATAGGGTGCGTCTCGGTACGAATGGTGTTCTCGAGGGAGGATCACGTTTTACCTGGCTCCAGTCCAAGCGCACACTGTATGCGGAACCACGGCTTTCAGCCCGTTTTGATTGGCTTGAAACACCGGTGGGCGGATTGTCGGTGTACGTAGGCACAGGACTTTACCGGCAATACGTGTCCCAGTTTGACATCAGCAGCAGAAGCCCGCGTACCTTCGTCTCCTCCACCCGTTTTTGGATGGGTAATGACCACAGTGTGACACCCCCCAAGGCCGCTCATTTTGTAGCGGAGGCGCTTATTCTGCCCAACCGGCATTGGTCCCTGACCCTTGAGTCCTTCTACAAGCATCAGTATCACATTCTGTCGGTAGACTATTCAGCCGCTACTGAGGCGCAATCGGTCTTGGACCAAGATGCGTTTCTCCAAGCCACCCGTGGCTATTCCTACGGTTTCTCCGGAAGCATCAAACGACGCTTGGGACCGGGTAATGCCAAGCTTCGATTGGACAACACCTACTCTGTGCGACGCATTCGCAACCTCTTCGACAACCGCACGCTGACCGTACCGTGGAACGAGCCGCTCAGACTGGAGGTGTCCGTAGATATTGCTCCGTGGCGTCGGTTGGTTGTACTCGGCCGATGGCGAAGTATTTGGGGCCGTGAATGGGGCTACAGGAAGTCCTACTACGACTTCCTGAGCGCTCATCTCAACGACGTTACATCCCTGCTGGACCAGATGCGGGAGAACGGGGTCTCTACCGACGCCATCCGACGAGTGGAGCGTCAGATCACCAATTACAACCTGACTGAACCTACGGCTCATGGGCTACCGCCCATTCACCAACTGGATGCCAGTGTGGCGTACTCCTTCCGGCTGTCGGACTACTCATTACAGCTACGGGCCGATGTAGTCAACGTGTTGAACCGCAACAACATAGCCGAGTGGCGTTTCCAAATGGATGAGGACATCTACTTCGGCAACGGTGAGCTGCCATCCACAGGCCTCTTGGAGCGTACAGACCGCCTGCTGCTACCGCGGGTAATCTCCATTGCAGCCCGTTTGACCTGGTAACCAGCCCTGCCAACGATGGGCGCAGGCGCTCACCCCTCTTCAGCCGACGTCTCTTCCAGTAGGGATGCAGTCTGCCCTGGCGTGCCCTCGGCTGTATTCGTATCAGCCCCCGAGCGCGCCTCTTCAACCATGTCATGAAAGCCGCGTTGGAAGAAGAGTATGCCCATCACTCCGAGCACGATGGCCATGTCTGCTACATTCCAGATGGGGAACAAGGCCAGGTATTTACCCCCCAGGATCGGCACCGTATCTGGAACGACGCCCCGCCAGACGTTGACGTGGATGAAGTCCACCACCTTCCCCAGGAAAAGGGGGTCATCGTAGAGGATCTTGCCGTAAAAGACGCGATCAATCACGTTACCCAGTGCGCCGCCCAGAACGACACTCAATCCAATCCTGTAGGGTGCATAGTTCCGTCCAACACTGAACAGGTAGACGACTATGAGGATGGTGGCCACCAGGGACAAAATGGAGATGAGCGCAGGCGGTCCGAACTGCATCCCGAATGCCATGCCGGGATTCTCTGTAAACGTCAGGCGAAGCCAGTCTCCAAGCACCGGGATGGATTGCCCCTTGTACATCGTTTTGAGCACGATGACCTTGGACACCTGATCCACCACAATGATCAAAGCAATGATCAATATGGATCGGGCCATCCACTTTTCAGGTGGTTTGAGAGCCATGTTCAGAGCTAGGGATGGTCGCAGGAGGCCTTAGCGAACTACTTCTTCTGTGCCAGTTTGGCTTCGATGGAAATTTCAGTGTGCGGTACAGCTTCGAGACGTTCCTTGGCAATAGCATTACCAGTGACTTTACAGATCCCATAGGTTCTGTTTGCAATCCGCTCGAGGGCACGATCCAGATAGCCGATGTACTTCTGCTCTCGGGCAATCATCAAGTACAGCTTTTCCCGCTCCATGGCATCCGTTCCCGCATCAGCCATATGGAAGCTGTATGCCGTGTCGTTCTCAGCCTGCTCCCGTGCATCCGCCAGCTGGGAGCGCATGCGTTCCACATCTTCGGTTGCCTTTTCCCGTTTCGCAAGAATCAAACCCCTGAAGTAATCGAGTTCGGCTTCATTGAACGGCGAATGACCGTCGCCACCGACCGGTACTTTTTTACCATCTGCCATAATACCCTCACCATTTTGCGGTGCAGATTCAGCCTGCTTTTGCAAGCCGAATACTGATCGTCAACAACTCTGAATTGATATCGAACTCCGAGGTCACATCTCCCTGCGGGTCGTCCTCTGATATCAACTCCAGACACAGGGTCTCGTTCCGTATCCAGCTGCCATGCTCGCCAATGGTCTCGGATAGGACACCATCACTATTCCAGGAAATCAGAATACGGTCAGTAACCTCATATCCGGCTTCCTTTCGCATGTTCTGGATGCGATTGATGATCTCCCGGGCCATTCCCTCCTTGCGTAATGCATCGGTAAGCTCGGTGTCAAGCGCTACGGTAATGCGCTCCTCCTGACCAACCAGCCATCCTTCGATACCCTCACTTACGACCTCGATATCATCTCCCGAAAGCACCACGGTTTCACCGTCCAGAACCACCGTGATTTCACCTTCCCCGATATACGTATCAATCTGCTCGTCAGACAGGTCCCGAATGGCTGCATTGGCCGCCTTCATCATCTTGCCCAGTCGCTTACCCAGAGCCTTGAAGTTGGGCTTGGCCTGACGGGAAACCACGGAAGAAGACCCTAGCACATATTCGATCTTTTTGACGTTCGTCTCGTCTCGGATGATGTCCGCAACGCCTTCGATGACATCTTCTTCCACCCCGGCTCCCGTCACTACCATGATACGGGGTAACGGCTGACGGACGTTGAGGGAAGCCGTGTTGCGCAATCCCAAGACAATGGAGGATATGCTCCGTGCCAGGTACATACGGTGCTCGAGCGCCTCGTCAAAGGCACCCCGGGTCTCCTCAACCGAGGGGAATGTCGTCAGGTGAACGGATGCTTCGGTGTGGGCCTTCATGACACCGTTGATCGCACCGAAAAGCCATTCCGCATAAAAGGGCGAAATGGGTGCCATCAAGCGACTCACGGCCAGGATGCACTCCGCTACCGTGTGGTAAGCAGCGGTTTTGTTGCTAGCATCCACATCACCTCCTTTCGCGCTCCAGAAGCGCCGCCGGTTGCGTCGGATGTACCAGTTGGACAATTCGTCGACAAACTGCTCCACCGCGCGGGCAGCCTTCGTAGGATTGTATTCGTCCAACGCCGAGGAAACGATTGCGGTTGTGGAATGGAGGCGCGAAAGGATCCAGCGGTCCATTTCCGCTCGATCCGCTATGACGGGCGCTGCCGACCCGTCGAAGCCGTCCACATTGGCGTAGGTGGCAAAGAAAGAGTACACGTTGGAGAGCGTGTTGAAGAACTTGCGCTGGGACTCCACGATACCGCGCTCGGAGAACTTCAGGTTTTCCCACGGCGGCGTGTTGCTCATCATGTACCAGCGGATGACATCCACGCCATGCTCTTCAATAAGGGCGAACGGATCGACGGCGTTGCCCTTGCTCTTGGACATCTTTTCGCCTTTCTCATCCAGAACAAGCCCATTCACTACCACATTGCGGTAAGCCACGTCGTCCATGACGAGTGCCGCGATGGCATGTAGTGTGTAGAACCATCCACGCGTCTGGTCCACGCCTTCGGCAATGAAATCGCCCGGGAAGTTGCGCTCGAATACTTCTTTGTTCTCGAACGGGTAGTGCCACTGCGCAAACGGCATGGCTCCCGAGTCGAACCAGACATCGATCAGATCCTCAACGCGGCGCATGGTGCCCCCGTCGGGAGCGGGCCAGGTCAGTTCATCCACAAATGGCCGGTGCAGGTCCACATCCTCGTCGTTCTCCGGGAGTTTCCCGGGACATTTCTCCCGGAGCTCCGCAATGGATCCGATGACTTCGATGTACTCGGAGTCCGGTGCATCCGACTGCCAGATGGGCAACGGCGTACCCCAGTAGCGACGCCGGCTGAGCGCCCAGTCCACATTGTTCTTGAGCCAATCCCCGAAGCGTCCGGTCCCGATACCCTTGGGCTGCCAGTTGATCGTGTCATTGAGCTCCATGAGCCGCTCCTTGATGGCCGTCGTCCGGATGAACCAGCTCTCGACGGGATAGCTCATCAAAGGGGTGCCTTTGCGCCAATCATGAGGATAGTTGTGTAGATAGGTCTCGTGACGGTACATGAGTCCCCGTTCGCGCAGATCCCGCGCCACAACCTTGTCCGCATCCTTGAACCACATGCCGGAAACAAAGCCGAAACCCTCACGGAAATGACCATCGGGTTGGACAGCATTCAACATGGGAATGCCTTCCTTCAGCCCCGTCTCGTAGTCCTCAGCACCAAACGCCGGAGCAGTATGAACCAGTCCGGTACCGTCCTCTGTGGAGACATAATCGGCCGCCACGATCTGCCACGCATTTTCTGTCCCGTCCTCACCGACAAAGAAGTCATACAGCGGCTGGTAGCGCTTGCCCAGGAGCGCTTCGCCCTTGAACTCGTCCAGAACCTCGTACTCCTCCTTGATTACGCTCAGACGGGCCTTGGCCAGCACCATCTCATGCTCTCCGATGTCCTCCGTCGTCAACCGGATCCGGACATAGTCAATCTTCTTCCCGACAGCGATGGCTGCGTTGGATACCGTCGTCCAGGGGGTCGTGGTCCAAGCCAGGTAGTAGAGGTCGTCACGCTCGACGCTCCGAAAACGCGTGTAGATACTTGGGTCCTGCACCTCCTTGTACCCGAGGCTGACCTCGTGCGAGGAAAGCACCGTACCTGAACCGGGGCTGTACCACTGGATCTTGAAGCCCTGATAGAGATAGCCCTTACGATGCATCTCCTTGAGGAGCCACCAGACGCTCTCGATGTAGCTGGATTTGAAGGTGATATAGGGATCATTCAGATCGACCCAGTACCCCATGCGGGTCGTGAGGTCATCCCAGAGGCCCTTGTAGCGCAGGACGCTCTCCCGGCAGGCCGCATTGTACTTGGCGATGCCGTACTCCTCAACCTGGTGCCGACCTTCAAGTCCAAGCTCCTTCTCCACCTCTATTTCAACCGGCAGACCATGCGTGTCCCAACCGGCCTTGCGGTCCACCCGAAACCCCTGCATCGTCTTGTATCGGCAGAAAATATCCTTGATCGTGCGAGCCATCACATGATGGATTCCCGGCTTCCCATTGGCCGTAGGCGGTCCTTCGTAAAAGGTGAAGGATGGCGCACCATCGCGCTCGGATATGCTCTTCTCGAAGATCTCTCCTTCCTGCCAGAAGGAGAGGATGTCCTTTTCAAGGTGGTTGGCTGATACGTCTCTCGACTCGGGAAACGCCATGTGATTTGCGGGCGAAAGGTGAGGGTTCCAGTACCGGGGTACACCCGGGTAGTAGGGACCGGGAGGGGCAGGAATATAGCAATCCGGCCAGCCTTCAGCCTGCCTTACCTCCCTAATCAGGACGATATTAGGGGATTCCTCAAAGAGGCGACATGCCTGAAAACAGACCCGACTCAAAGCGATTGGCGCCCGAGCGAAAAGCCAACTACATACGGGGTACGATCTTCCTTACCAGGCGCTCGAGGGGTCCGCTGGCCTGCGCGGCGGCGGCCAATACATCGTCAATGCTTATGGGAGAAAGATTGTCCGGGTCACACTCGTCGGTAACGACAGCAAAGGCAAGTACCCGCATACCCATGTGCCGCGCAACGAGCACTTCCGGTACGGTGCTCATGCCAACGACATCGGCCCCCATGCGGGAAAGCATCCGGTACTCAGCCCTCGTTTCCAGGTTCGGTCCTACCACGGCCACGTAAACACCCTCACGCAGGGCAATTCCTTCTTCAGAGGCCACAGTGCGCGCCATGTGCCGCAACGCACCATCGTAAGGGTCACTCATGTCCGGAAAACGCGGTCCCCAATCATTATGGTTCGGTCCCTCGAGCGGGTTTACACCCATCAGATTGATGTGGTCTTCGAGGAGCACGATATCACCAGAGATGCTGGCCGGGTTCATCGACCCGCATGCATTGGTTAGAATGACCTGCTCAACCCCCAGGCTGCCAAGCACCCGCATAGGTACGGTCACCTCCTTGGCATCATATCCTTCATAGATGTGGGCCCGGCCATCGAGGACAAGAACCGGCGAGCCATCCATGTCCGCTTTGATGAGTCTTCCTGGATGGGAAGCTACCGTCAACCGTGGAAACCCTGGCAGATGCGTAAACTCCCACGACCTTTCCACCGACAAACTATCCGTAAGACCGGACAGGCCTGTGCCAAGAACGATGGCCGTCTTGGGTACGTCGCCCATCTGCGATGACAGCAAGGCTGCCGCCTGCTCCACGCAGCGGATATGGTCACGATCTGATTTCAAACGGTTTCTCCCCGGTCGTGATCAGGTCCGGAACCCTCGATCCCATCCTGCTCCTTGTCGAGACCTTTCAGAATCTCGTGGATCTTGCGAATTTCATCTTCTCCACTGTCACCTTCCGCCGAAGCGGATGAGGAGGGCTGTGGGTCGCTACCGCTGACCTGATCGGCCAGGTCCCATACCGAGACCGATTCCTCCTTGTTTGGCTCGGTCTCGCCCGCGCTGACTTCTTCCGAACTTTCTTCGGTGCTTACTGCGTTGATTTCGTCCGTGATAGCCTCGGCACTCTCCCCAGCTGGAGTGTCACCTCCCGTTGCCGGTGCCTCGCCAGTGACCCTTTCCTCTACCTTCTCAGCGCCACCTGACCCGGTTGCGTTCTCAACTGGCGCATCGTCTACCAGCTCATCGTCAACTGGCGCATCGTCAAACGACGAATTTTCTGCTGGCACATGGCTAGCCTCGGCTGCATCCGCGGAACGGGCCGCCTCTGCCCTTTCCTCATCCCGGTACATCTCTATCTCCTTGCCAGCGGAGGCGCTTGGAAGGGACGTCATCCCCGACTCAAAATGATGCAGCATCTCCATTTCGGATACCAAAAAGGAACGGAGCTTGGCTACGATTTCCTGCTGACGCACTGCGTAGCGCGCCGTTTCGCGCTTCATGTCCAGGCGATGTTCATCGGCTTCCTTCTGGAGGCGAATGACCTTATCCTCTACTCCCTCAAGGATGGCCGCAGCCTTGCGCTCTGCATTCTCGACCGTTTCACGCGCGCTTGTACGTGCCGTCTGGAGAGCATCTCCCAAAGCCTCTTCCACTTTCGTAAAGTGATCGAGGCGCATCTGCTGCTCTGAAATCTTCTCCTCACAACGACGTAACTCATCCACCATTTCCTGCCAACCCATCGAGATGACATGCAGAAATGAATCGACCTCTTCCGGATCATACCCGCGGAAGGTACGGGCGAATTCCTGTTTCCTGATATCGAGTGCTGTGATCTTCATGGGCCCGTGGACGCCTCGGCGATTGACAGGGTTGATTTCCTGACCGAAAGATACCAAAAACCGGGTTGTATGATGATGTCCTAACGAGAGCCGAAAATGGCGCTGCCAATACGAACATGCGTTGCGCCCTCCGAAATGGCTACCTCGAAGTCACCACTCATGCCCATCGAGAGCAGCGGCTGCTGCCCCGTACACCGGTCGGCAATACCTTCAGAGAGGCACCGCAGGTGGGCCATCTCGGGGCGTACCTGCTCGGGGTCTTCAGCAGGAGAAGCAAGCGTCATGAGCCCTCTGATCCTCAGGCGGTCGTAATCAGATAGGGTGTCGACAAAGGCATCCAGCGCAGCGGGATCTATGCCGAATTTGGAGTACTCGCCTGATACGTTCACCTGAATCAAACAGTCGAGATAGCTGTCTGCAGCCGCCAAGCGCTTTTGAAGCTCCTGACCCAACCGATGACTGTCCAGGGCATGGAGCAGATCGACCCTGCCCACAATGTCCTTCGCCTTGTTGCGCTGGAGATGGCCGATGTGGTGCCACTCCAACGGGTTGGCTTCCGTACCCCTACCCAGCGCGTTGGTTTTTCGGACGAGCTCCTGCACCTTGTTCTCGCCAAAGGCACGCTGGCCCAACGCGGAAGCCGCAACAATAGCTTCCTCAGGAAACGTTTTCGAGACAGCAATCAGGTGAACGTCAGCGACTTCTCTTCCCGACGTGGATGCAGCAGCGGCAATCCTGTCATGAATTGCATCAAGTCGCTCTTTCAAAGTATTGGCTTGCATGGGGTTGTAATGAAAGCGACAATAACAGGCCAGTTACGACCTTGCGTATTGCCGTTGGTATCGGTCAGAAAGGCACTCGTTCCAACCCGACCTAGACTTCCGAGCGCAGCACGTCGAGGGCGCTACGATCATAGACGCCGCGCGAATTGACATGCCCGATACCCAGGGTTAGTACAAGCACCGAGCCCATGATGAGCAGAATGGACCCTCCAGGCACGACCATATCAGCCTCGAAGACAAAGTATGAGATCAGCCAGCCTGCTCCGAGCGCCAACACGATACCCGTGAGCGAAGCCACGATGCCCAGTACCAGATACTCCACTGACATGATACGGACAACGGTGCGCCTTGAGGCCCCAAGCGTCTTCAACAAAACACTTTCCTCGATCCGTTGAAAACGGCTGATGAGCACGGCTCCGGCCAGAACAACGAGACCCGTGAGGATCGAAAAGAGTGCCATGAATCGGGCCACAAAGGCAATACGGGAGAAAATGGCATCAAACACTTCAAGCACCAGCGCCAGATCGATACTGGACACGTTGGGTTGAGCGCGGACCACCGAGCGCTGTACGCGTGCAGAAGCCTCTTCGCTGTCAACACGGGTCATCATGACGTACCACGCGGGCGCCCTGTCAAGAGACCCCTCGGGAAACACTGCAAAGAAGTTGGTCTGCATCCGTCGCCAATCCACTTCCCTGATGGACGTAACAACCGAGGGCAGTTCAATACCCTGGATGTCCCAAACAACAGGGTCTCCCACCGCTACGTCCAATTCCCTGGCCACCTCGGCTTCCATGGATATGGGAATGGGTCCGACGCCATCGTAGGAACCCGTGAAGGCTCCCTCAACCACTGTTTCCGAATCCGTGAGACTTCCCCTGAACGTGGATCGGTATTCCCGTCGGTGCGCCCACGTGGTGCGCATCGTGGAATCTTCCCGCATGGATGCAACCGTATGTCCCTTCACCGAGTGGATCCGCATCGTAACGATAGGAACGGCATCCATGACCGCGAGACCCTCCCCTTCAATGGTAGCCCGCACGGGCGCGACCTGATCAGGTTGGATATCGTAAAAGATCAGGTTGGGACGTTCTCCTGATCCTGCCAGGGATACCTGGCTGACCAGCGTTCGCTCGCTCACAAGCATCGTGGTCACAAGGAACGTTCCCAGACCCAATGCCAACATCATCGTAAGCGTCTGGTTATTTGGTCGGTGCAGGTTCGCAATGCCCTGCTTGATGGTGTACGAGACCTGCTGCGGTGGACGCCGCAGCATAACCAGAACGAGTATCCGAGCCGTAGCTGCCAAGAGGAGGAAAACGACGAGGATTCCGCCGGCATATGCCAGTCCCATCGTGAGGGTTGGGGCCTGAACGACAGCGAAACCGGTTGTGCCGAGCCCGATCAGGCCCACCGTAAGCCACCATGCCAAACCCCTCTTGTGGGAGGTCGATCCGATCCCGGACCGAAGTGCTGACAGCGGGGATACCTCGCGCAGTGAAAGCAAGGGCAGAAGGGCGAACAAAAGAGTAACACCCAGACCTATCCCCGACCCCATGAATACGGCTGGCCACGAAATGCTGAAAGCCACGTCGACTGGAAGGAAGTCCGCCAAGATGCGGGGTATCAAGGTCTGTATACCGATGCCCACGGCACTGCCCACACCGGCACCGAACAGGCCCATGACGCCAGTCTGCAGGACGTATACCCAGACGGTAGACGCTGTCGAGGCACCATAGCATCGCAGCAGGGCGATGGTATGAACACGCTGCCGGACATACACACTAACGGCGGACGCTACGCCAAGTGATCCCAGGAGAAGGGCAGTAAACCCGACTAGCCCGAGGAATCTATACAGATTGGTCAAGGCCTCGTCCCAATTCTCCCGCTCCTCCTTGACCGTATCCGCTCCGACGCGATACTCCCGCAGCTCATCCCGCAACGGATCTATGGCAGCATCTGCATCCCGGGTATCTTCAAACTTGAAATAGACCTCATAGTCTGCCCGAGAACCCGCTGACAACAGCGACGCGTCCAAACGTGAGAGGGGAACGTAGACCCGTGGACTGAACAGCATGACGGCCGCTGATTCCCGGGGCGTTTGCAGAAGGCGGCCCTCGACGCGGTAAGTAACGCTGCCAATGCGCATGCTGTCTCCGATGGCAATGTCGAACTGCTGCATAAGGGTGCCATCAATGAGAGCGCCCCCTGTTTTGAGGTAGGTCTGAGCTGCCTCCGGGGGATCTGTTTCCACTGCGCCGTAAAACGGAAAACCGGGTTCGTTGCCACGCACCGTTACCAACCGGGAGGATTCCGTGCGAGGGAAGTACGCCATGGATGCAAACGACGTCCGGCGCGACTGGATGCCGCCCAGCGAATCCACAATGGCCTCGACCCGATCATTGAAGGGAGCCCCGGATTCGAGACTCAAATCAGCACCCAGGAGCGTCTTGGCTTCCTCATCAATGGCTGCACGGAGATTGTCACCAAACGAATTGATGGAGACCAAAGCGGCAACACCGAGAACCATGGAGGAGACGAACAGGGCCAATCTACCCCTGTTGCCCCGAGTATCCCGCCGGGCAAAACGCCATACCCATCCTTCCATATCAGGCCTCATCAAGGGTATCGGGTTGGACAGAACCCAGACCCATGCGATCAGCTGCCTGCCCGGTCGATGCACTGTCGGAAACGACACGTCCGCCATGAAGACGGATGATCCTGTCCGTCATATTGGCCAGATCCAGATCGTGGGTTACCAGGACCAGTGTCGTCCCAGCGACCTTGTTCAACGTGAAGAGCAGATCCACGATATGGGATCCCGTCTCTGCGTCCAGGTTGCCTGTGGGCTCATCGGCAAAAAGGATGTCCGGCTTGTTGATGAAGGCACGCGCCAGGGCAACCCGCTGCTGCTCGCCACCGGAAAGCTGCGAGGGAAAGTGATTCATGCGATCACCCAGTCCGACCTCTGTAAGTAACGTGGCCGCTTCCTCCCGTACGTCGTTTCGACCCTGCAACTCTGCAGGCACCATCACATTTTCGAGGGCTGTAAGGGTGGGAATCAATCGGAATGATTGGAAGACAAACCCCACGTGCTTGTTGCGAACAGTAGCCCGCTCATCCTCGGTCAGCGAACCCAGATCGTGGGAGCAGAGTGTAACAGAACCCTCTGTGGGCGCGTCCAACCCTGCACACAAGCCCAGCAGAGTGGTTTTACCAGAGCCACTTGGCCCCACGATGGCGCATGTATCTCCACCTTGGATGGAAAACCGTACACCGTCCAGCACTGTCAAGGGCCGCTCCCCACTCCGGTAGGTCTTCGTAAGGTCAACAACGTCCAGCACTACGCCAGCAGCTTTCGTCATGATCGTTTTATTTGCCTTGTTCACGTCCTCTTCTGGTTCTGTAGCGAAGGCTGCACGACAACGCGGAACATGGTTTATGCCCATCGCTCTGGCCATCGCGCTTTCCACCCTCGGATGCGGCGACGCCTCAGCGCCTGCAATGCCGGACACATCCTACTCCGATAGACAGGAAGCATCGATACCGGCCCCCGCCGAGACGGACACCGAGGCGGTGGAGATCCTCTTCCTAGGAGACAGCATCACAGCCGGCTACGGTGTGGACCGCGCCCGTGCTTTCCCGTCCATGGTTGAGATGCGCTTGCGCGAAGCAGGTTACAGCGTCAACGCAATCGATGCGGGCGTCTCCGGTGACACCAGTACGGGAGGATTGAACAGGTTGGACTGGTTGCTTCAGCGCCCCATTGATATCCTGGTGCTTGAGCTGGGCGGTAACGACGGCCTTCGCGGACTCGATCTGTCCATGACGCGCTCCAATCTGGGAGCCATCATAGAACGGACCCGGGAAACCTGGCCGGATGTTGAGGTCGTTCTTGTCGGAATGCAGGTGCCACCAAATCTTGGGCGGGACTATACCCGCGAGTTTGCTGCCATGTATCCGGAGGTAGCAAATCAACACGAAACACACTTTGTGGCTTTCCTGGCCGATGGCTTCGAGGATATCGTACATCTGCTGCAGGATGACGGTATCCACCCAACCGAGGAAGGTCATGCCCTGATAGCAGAGAAGGTCGAAGCCGTTATCGAACCGATCGTGGCGCAACGGCAATCCCCGGCCTGAAAACGGCTAAACGGACATCAGGTATCGCATAGGCGCCTGAGACAACATGCAGCACCGGCTAGAGCGCCTTGATTTCGTTGATGACCTCCGTTATCGACTCTTTGGCATCCCCGAAAAGCATCTGATTGTTGGCGTTGTAGAACAACTCGTTGTCAACGCCTGCGTAACCGGGACGCATAGAGCGCTTGAGCACGATGGTGGTCGCAGCCTGGTCCACATTCAGGATGGGCATACCGTAGATCGGGCTGGCCGTATCGTGGCGGGCAGCCGGATTGACCACATCATTGGCACCGATGACGACGGCTACGTCCGTGGTCTCGAATTCGCCGTTGATCTCATCCATTTCATAAAGCTGGTCATAGGGCACATTGGCCTCGGCCAACAACACGTTCATGTGACCTGGCATGCGACCCGCCACCGGGTGCACGGCGTACTTGACGACCACTCCTTTTTTCGCCAACTCATCTGCCAGTTCGCGAACGGCATGCTGGGCCTGGGCAACGGCCATCCCATACCCTGGCACGAATATGACTTTGCTGGCATAGCTGAGCAGGATGGCAACATCATCCGGAGTCGTTGCATTCACCGTCTGCCCTGCTACCGCTGAGGCGCTTCCACCCTGACCGGCCGAATCACCGCCGAAGCCACCCGCCAGCACATTCAGGAGGGATCGGTTCATGGCCTTGCACATGATGGTGGTCAAGATGAGCCCTGAAGCTCCGACCAGAGCGCCTGACACGATAAGCGCAGTATTATCCAGAACGAACCCTGTAGCCGCTGCGGCCAGTCCCGAATAGGAGTTCAACAAGGCCACCACCACGGGCATGTCGGCACCACCTATGGGCAGGACCAAAAGAATTCCCAGAAGGGCCCCGGCGGCCGCAATACCCAGCGCGGCCTGCACGACGGGGTCTGCCGGAAAACCAGGTGTTGCGAAATCTCCGGCTCCGGAAACCATGACTGCGAGGGCACCCACAGCACCCAGCACGATTACTACCGTGACCAATCGCGCTCCAGGAAAAACAATGGGATTGCCCGATATCCTCCCGCTCAGCTTACCGAACGCGATGAACGAACCGGTGAACGTGATCATTCCGATCAGGATGGACAATGAAATGGTTACGGCATCTGCTCCGCTGAGCACGGATCCTCCCATCAACTCCGCGGCATTGGGAGCCAGAAAACGGGCCACCTCAGCGCCAGCCACCAAGGCTGAGGCCGCCCCACCGAATCCGTTGAAGGCTGCCACCAGCTCAGGCATACCCGTCATTTCGACACGCCGGGCAAGCAGCGCGCCGAAAGCACCGCCAACAACAAGACCAGCCAGCATCTGAACGGGGGTAAGAAGGTTCTGCACGAACAAGGTTGCCACGACAGCAACAAACATTCCCAACGCGGCCAACCTGTTGCCCCCTCTCGCCGTCGAAGGCGACTGCAGGCGTTTAAGGCCGTATATGAACAAGATGGCCGAAACCAGATAGGCTATGTCGATCAGGTTCTGCTTCATGAGGTATTACCGGTGCACAGCAATTGAGTGGACCGGGGTGGTAGCTCCACCCCATCTCCCGAGCCTAATCCTTTTTCTTGAACATCTGCAGCATACGGTCCGTCACCAAGAAGCCCCCTACAACGTTGGTCGTCGCAAAGATCAGGGCAGCCAGTCCGATGTACATGGCCCATGGATCGCCGACCATACCGGCAACGACGAGCGCACCTACGATCGTTATGCCCGAAATGGCATTGGACCCCGACATCAACGGGGTATGCAGCGTTTGTGGCACCTTGCTGATGACCTCACTGCCGATGATGGAGGCCAGAATGAAAACGATAAGGTTGGAAAGCATGGTATGATGCAGGTGTGTGGTGCGTCTCAACTCAACAGTGCAGCAACGCGATCATGGACGATCCTACCTCCGTCGGTTACGCAGGAACCAGCAAAGATCTCATCATCCGGCTTCGGGGCAAACCCATTCTCGTCCGTGAACTCTTCGAGCATGGCCAACAGGGTGCGAGCATACAACTGGCTAGCATGCACGGGCATGTCAGACGTCAGATTCGTTTCTCCGACGATGGTCACACCGTTTTTGACGACCGTTTTACCAGGTTCGGTCATGGCACAGTTGCCTCCATTCGAGGCAGCCATATCCACGATGACACTGCCCGGAGCCATGGACCGGACAGCCTCCTCAGAGATGAGAAGCGGGGCCTTTCGTCCCGGTATGAGGGCCGTGGTGATTACCACATCACTCTTACCGATAAAAGGGACCAACAAGGAGACCTGCTGTTTTGCCTTCTCCTCTGCCAACGCCTTGGCGTACCCGCCTGAATCGCTGCTGTCCTGCCCTTCGATTTCCAGCTTTACGAACGTAGCGCCAAGGCTCTGTACTTCCTCGGCCACGGCATCCCTGATATCATAGCCTGACACTCGGGCACCAAGTCGACGTGCCGTTGCAATCGCCTGCAAACCGGCCACACCCGCACCAAGCACCAAGACATTGGAAGGGCGAACCGTGCCTGCTGCTGTTGTCATTAGCGGGAAGAACTTGGGCAACAGGGTCGATGACAACAGTACGGCCCTGTAACCGGCGAGGGAACTCAAGGCGGACAAGGCATCCATCTTCTGGGCGCGTGAAATACGCGGTACCAGCTCCATGGAGAGTGCTGTGGTTCCGCGGGCCGCAACGGCCTTGGCAATCCCGGGCTGATCGAGGGGTGCCAGAAAACCGATATAGGCACCTCCTGTTTTCATGAGACCTGTTTCCTGTTGCGAAGGAGGCTGGACTTTGACCAGGATATCGGCACCGAATGCATCCTCCCTGCTTCCCATGCGGGCACCAGCCTTTTCAAATTCCGCATCAGGATAAAAGGCACCCTCTCCCGCGCCCCGCTCCACGATGACGGAAGCACCACCCTTTACCAACCGGCTGACCACTTCGGGGACCAACGCAACAAGCCGCTCACCGGGTACCGATTCTTTTGGAACGCCAATCGTGTAGGACATGAGGATAACCTGAGTATGACTCGGTCTTCGAACTATTGGACCTATATAAGATGACGGGTGCCATTGCGCAACGTGCCTCTCCCAATTGCAAGAAGCGGAGGTATCCCCGTATCAGCCGTGGCGCTCGGAAAAATCCTGCATGAAGGAGGCCAGCGCTTCCACTCCCTCACGCGGGCAAGCGTTGTAGAGTGAAGCGCGAATGCCACCCACACTCCTGTGCCCCTTGAGCGCAACCAGGCCATGGTCTCCCGCCTCCTTCAGAAATGCGGATTCCAGGGCTGCACTGGGTAGGTTGAAGGTCACATTCATGTTTGATCTGGCTGACGCCCGTGCATGTCCGCGATAGAACTCAGAAGCATCGATCTGCTCGTAGATGAGCGCTGCCTTCTCGTCATTGCGACGCTTCATATCAGCCAGCGAACCACAGCTCTTGATCCATCGAAGCACCTTTTCGACCATGTAAACCGAGAAGACCGGTGGTGTATGGAAGAGCTTCGAAGCGTGCGTACGGTAATCAAGCACCGTTGGCAAACCGTCAGGGATTCGCTTCAGGAATTCGTCCTTGACCAATACGACTGTCACACCGGCAGGTCCGATGTTCTTCTGCGCTCCGGCATAGATCAGGCCGTAGCGCTCGAGGTCTATCGGACGGGACAGGAAATCGCTTGAGGCATCGCAGACAAGGGGTACATCGATGATCGGGTCGTCCTGAAATTGGGTCCCAAAAATAGTGTTGTTGGACGTGATATGTACGTAGGCAGCCCGATCGCTGATATCCCAAGCACCCGCGGCAGGGATATGGTCATGCCCGGTTTCCGCGCTACTGGCAACTGCCCTTGCCTGTCCCACCAACGTGGCTTCAGCGAGCGCATTCTCTGCCCAGGCACCGGTCACCACGTAATCGCCCGTTACCCCCGAAGTCAGGAAATTGAGAGCCGTCTGATAAAATTGCAGCGAAGCACCGCCCTGCAGGAACAGGATGTGCCACTCTTCCCCCATTCCCAATAGATCCCTGAAGTGCTGCCGCGTGGTTTCTGCCAAGGCAGTGTACTGCGGGGACCGATGACTGATTTCCATGATGGAAGCACCGGCGTCCTTGTACACGAGCATCTCCTCACGTGCTTCTTCCAGTACGTCAACAGGCAGGGTACCCGGACCCGCTGAAAAATTGAATAAACGATCCATTGTCTGCGCCGAAATAGATGGTGAATGAGTGTGGTCTTTTTGGGGGATGGATCAAAGGCGAACAATGGTGGCAGCCAGCACATCATCCAGGCCTGCAATACGCTCTACAACGCCAGGGTCATCCTGTCCATCAACACGAATGTATGCACAGGCCGCCTTGGCCTGATCGAAAATAACATTTTCCATTTCCTGAACATTCCAATTGGCCAGGCTGATCTCGTTGAGCACGCGTGCCAACACACCGACCTTGTCAAGGTGGCGTACAGTAAGCTGATGTGTAGCAGGTGTTTGCGTGGACAGGTTGACACAGTTTGGCACCTCTCCTTGAGCCGCATAGCACGAAATGATACGCGCAGCCTCATCAGCAATGGCAGTCTGGGCCTGAGCGGTGGAGGCGCCGATATGATGGGTCAGGTACACCGATGGATGGCCGGCCAGAGGATGGTCGAGTGTCCCCGTCTTGCCGGCAGGTTCGTCTGAGAACACATCCAATGCAACGCGCACACCTTTCTCCTCGATGGCCTTCATCATGGCGGCTTCATCCACCACGGACCCGCGCGTCGTATTGATGAAAAAGGCACCCTCTTTCATGGCATCGAAGAAGTCATGCGAGGCCAAAGCCAGGGTATCGGCCGTTGCTGCACAATGCAGACTGACCACGTCAGATTGCCTTGCGACATCCTCTGGCGTGGCTGCGTACCTGATATTCAACTGCTGGGCCTCTTCCCTGGAAAGCGAGCGACTCCAGGCAACGACATCCATGTCGAGGGCACGTACCCTCTTGATGACCTCCCTGCCGATGTTGCCCAACCCGATCACGCCGAAGGTTCGACCCTTGAGACCGGCCGCCTTGCCGTATTTCGCCTTGTTCCATATTCCCTGACGGGCATCCATGACATTGTCAGGAAGGGAGCGATCCAGGGACAGGAGCAAGCCCACGGTCAGCTCTGCCACTGCGCATGCATTTTTGCCTGGACAGTTGGCAACAAAGACACCGGCGGCCGAGGCAGCCGCCACATCGATCGTATCGTATCCAGCGCCGGCCCGGACGATGAGTTCCAGTCCCGCCGCAGCCTGTATGTCTTCTTCCGTGACCTTCGTTGACCGTACCACCAAAACCTGGGGATTGTGTGCCGACAGGGCTTCGGTCAAAGCGCGCCCCTTCAGATCAGGCGCATTGATGACAGTGCAACCGGTAGCTCGCAGTTGGTCAATTACGGCTTCAGAGAGGGCATCAGCCAGCAGAACAGTCATGGAAGTAGCGTCGTGTTGGATTGATTGGGTGGGCAACCTGCTTGCAAGTCAGGAACGGTGGGAAAACCGTGATCAGTACACTTCGTCCTGTGTTGCATCCGAGAACAGGTGGACCAGCAGCCCGCTACGCAGCTTGGGCTCGAACCATGTTGATTTGGGTGGCATGAGAAGGCCTGCATCCGACACCTCCACCAATTCCTGGATGCTCGTGGGAAACATGGAAACCGCCAGCTCGGCCTCGCCGCGGTCCACGCGTGCCACCAAGTCCGTCGTACCGCGGATACCCCCTACAAAATCAAGATTGGGGTCGGTCCTGGGATCCGTGATACCCAGCATCGGGGACAGGATGTGTTCCGAGAGACGGGATACATCCAAAGCGTCCACAACGCTATCGGCAGCACTCGGAGGCAACGTCATGCCGTACCAATGACCGTCAAGATAGATGCATATATCGCCCTTCTTCTGCGGGACAGGGTTTTCGACCGGGGCAAGATCAAAGGATGCTTTCAACGCTCCCAAGAAGGCGGCTGGACCTTCTGGTAAATGCTTTACGATGCGATTATAGGCCATGATAGCCATGTCATCCATCGGAAACAGGACCGCCGGAAAGAATGCCGCCTCACTCTGATGAGGCGCTTGCTTGGCCGCGCGACTGGCCGCCTTGCACCGATGGTGGCCATCTGCCACATACAGGTTCTCGATACTTCCGAAGAGGTTGACCAGTGGCTCAGGACGGTCCACGCGCCAAATGGTATGCTGCACCCCATCATCTGCCACTAGATCGTAGAGAGGCTCATTCTCAATCGTCTGACTCAGGATTGCCGCTATATGCGGGTCATCCTTGAAGGTCAGCATGACCGGTTCGGCATGGGCTTGCTGTTCGAGGATGTGACGCGTTCGGTCATCTTCCTTGACGGGTCGCGTCAGTTCGTGCTTCAAGATGATGTCATTATCGTAATCCGCAACAGCCACGCAGCCGTAAATACCCGTTTGACTACGACCGTCCATTATGAGCCGATACACATACACTGATGCCGATTCTTCTTGAACGGTATCGCTCGAGGCGGCGAACGCCTGCAAATTGCGCGCCCCTTGCTCGTAGACTACATCAGCATGTTCATCCGTCCCCTCTGCAAGGTCTATCTCAGGTCGAATGACATGCAGGAAACTGGCCGGCTTGCCTGAGGCCAGCGCCTTGGCTTCCTCCGTGTTGATGACGTCGTATGGAACGCAGGCTACTTCGGAAGCTTTACCAGGCACGGGTCGAAGTGCGCGGAAGGGATGCAGAATGGCCATACTCGCGTTGATGGGAATGAGCGGATTAGTAATTCCAGAGGTGCCATGTTAATCGGCGGGACACCCCGAAGCATCTACAAGGTGATGAAAAAGACACGAAGGAAACAGCGCGAATGCCGTTGGCGCCCACAAACGG
>JAFMNH010000010.1 GCA_017859335.1 Rhodothermales bacterium
TTCCCATTGTCGAGGGGTATGGATTGACCGAAACCGCTCCGGTTCTTTCTATTTCGCCCTTCAATGACCCTCGCTACGGCAAGGTTGGTCATATCATTCCCGGTGTTACCGTGGCCATCCAGAATCCGGATACCAACGAAATTATCGGACAGCTCAAGGGCGATGACTACCCCAGTTCACTGACCACGGAGCCAGGAGAAATCATTGCCAAAGGGCCCAACATCATGAAAGGCTACTGGAATAACCCGGAGGCCACTGCAGAAGCCATTGATCCGGATGGCTGGTACCACACGGGGGACGTTGGGCGTTTCGACGATGGCTTCCTGATGATTACCGATCGCATCAAGCACATGATCGTCTCGGCCGGCGGCAAGAACATCTATCCTGGTCCGATTGAGGAGGGCTTCAAGCACGAGCCCTGGATTGATCAGATCATGGTCATTGGCGAAGCGCGGGAGTTCTTGACGGCGCTTGTCGTTCCAGACGAAGATGTCATTCGAAGCTACGCGAAAGAGCAGGGACTGAGCGCCTCCAAGTTGGCGGACATTCTGGATAGCGACGAAGTACAGCGCGTCTTCCAGCAACTCTTCCGCTCCTACTCACGACAGGCCGCAGCGCATGAAAAGATCCGCGATTTCAGATTGGTGCTCGAGCCCTTCTCCATCGAGAACGGCATGATGACACCCACCATGAAACTCAAGCGCCGGGTCATCGAGACGCAGTATGCAGAGCGGATCGAAGAGATGTACGCCGGCGTCATTTAAGCACCAGCATGGACCGGATGAGGCTGGCTTGAGGCGTCTTCAATTGATAGAAGTACACACCGCTGGCCAGTGTGGATGCATCAAAGCGTACTTGGTGCCATCCGGCCTGATACTGCCCGTTGGCCAGGGTGGCTACCTGACGACCCAGCATATCAAAAACGCGGACATCTACTTTGGATGAACCCGGAAGGGCAAACTGGATGGTCGTCACAGGATTGAATGGGTTGGGATAGTTGGGCTCGAGCAGGACCTGCGCAGGAAGCTGCCTCTCCTGCTCGGTGGCAACACCGGAAACTACCGAAACCAAGATGGTACCGGTTGCGGTCCCTCCCATCCCGTCCGAAACCGTGTACGTAAACAATTCTGCTCCGGCAAACCCGGAATTGGGGAAATAGAGAACCCGCTGGTCATCACGAAGCGTAGCGGTACCGTTGGAGGCACCCGAGATCTGCGTGATGTAGATCACATCTCCGTCCGCATCCGAATCATTGGAAAGCGGATTGATACTAACAAATCCACCTGTAGACACGCTGACTTCATCCGGAATCGCCACAGGAATAGCGTTAGAAGAGACATACTGAACAGCATCTGCCCGTTGGCTCCGGATGGATCCTGAAGCGTCTACGGCTCGAACCGAGAGCCACGATTCACGGCCCGTTCCGTACGAATCATCCCACGCGATGGCCGTTTCTGCGGTGGAGTGCACAACGTCCCAGGTATTGTAGGCGGACAGAGCCAAGAGCTCATAGGAAGCTGCTCCTGCCACAGGATTCCATGTGACTGTCGGGGAACCAGAACCCGAAGTATCGAGCGTCAAGTCAAGTCGCTCAGAGATCACAAATGGACCCCCAATCGCTGTTTTGGCACCCCTGGTTACGCGAACGTAGGCCTCCGTGAGAGGTGTCTCTGGGACGGGCAGAATCGACGCGGAACGAACTGCCGTGCTATTGCCGTGAAAGGATATCCACGTATTCATTCCGTCCAGCGAATACGCGACATCATCTACGTTGGCAGCAGCACCCAAGTAAGGAGAGTCCCAGAAGACCACCTTGTTCTGACCACTGAAGAATTGCTCTCCGCCCATGGGATGTGTGACAATCAGCTCATCGAGAACATAGGAGTAGACGAGATAAAACGTTTGCGGTCCGAAAGGAACGGCGCTTCCGGTTACGCGCGCAGTAACGGTGCCCGAGCCCGGGCTATCGATGACAACCTGCTCGACATTGTTGAGCGCATCCACACCGCGCGTAGCAGGCTGATCAGCCCGAGCCGGGGTAACGTCCAGAACCCAGGGAAGGTGATCTCCTGACGCATCGGCAACGACCAGATCCAGATTATTGACGAGGGCCGGACCGGCATACGGTGATGCTTCCTTGTCCGTCCAATAAAGCATGACCTTCAATCTGGAAATCGACTTCCCATCGATCTGGTCGGGTACGGGAATCGATATATCTACCTGATTGCCATTTTCAACTTCTGATATCTGGAATTGTGATTCGGTGATCACCTCAGCTGCCCGTCTGGCATTGGCCAGACCATACCCGGAGGCAAAGGTAGGGCCGTCCACCAGAACGTAGTCTGCCGTATTCATCAAGATGGATTTGATGAGAGCTCCATCAGGCGTCTGTCCGGAATGGAGGTTGCGATAGTGCTCCACGAGCAGGGCCGCTGCTCCGGATATCGCGGGAGTGGACTGGCTCGATCCCTGGTACGTAGCGTAGTCATTGAAGGCAATGGCCGAATGGACATTGTTTTGCGCTACGATGTCGGGCTTGATTCGACCATCCCGAGCCGGGCCGTATGAGGGCGCCACCGAGGCAAATACCGGGTGTCCCATACGCCCCACGACAAGTGTGTTCTTGGCAGATCCATAGGAGGGATTCAATGTGAGATAGTTTGGCGGATAGTTTGTCTGCGTAGCACCCGAGTTTCCAGCCGAAAAGACAGACAACAGCTGCCGCTCATTGGCTAGCAGTAGATCAATTGCCTGACTGTTCACGTTGTATCGTCCCTTTTGCTCATACCAGTCCCCGTATACTGGATCGGAGGAATTCCACGAGTTGCTCGAGATAACCATCGGATTCGGCTGATCGAGTCCCAGTTGAAAGAAATCACCTGTTCGCATCGTGTAAACGGTAGCCTTCGGCGCGACCCCCTTGAATCGAGGACGAATCGAGCCATCTCCTGCCAGAATGCTGGTCGTATGATTGCCGTGCTGGGAGAAGGAACCATTGTTGCCCAGCCCCGGGTCCAGGATCGAGTGACGCCCGCGCAGGTCCACATGGGTTCCGCCCTGGTATACGGCATCACCCAAGCCAGCAACGACACCCTGTCCGGATAAGCCGAGCATATCTGGAAGAGTAGAGGTTAGGACATTAGCCCTGATGTGCGTGGCCTGAACGTCCGCGATTATGTTTTCGTCATAATCATCCTGATGAAAGGCGCCCTCTTCCAGAACGGGTTCACCATGGGGCTCAATGACCTGCACGAAGGGAAGCTTCGCCACGGTGCGAATGGCCTCAGAACTCATATTTGCAGTGAAGTAAAACGCCCCGTCGCGAATCTCTACATCGGAGATATTCCCGACCATGGTGAGAGCGCCAACAACATCTGTTGGATCTGTTCCGGGAGAATACCCGGCGCGCACCATGACCTTGTCGTCGGTTGTCCTCCCCAGAAAGTCCAAAAACTCCGGTGCAATCTTATGCTCGAGTGTGGGACGACCCGCCGCCTGCAATCCAAGCTCAAGTAAATCGCGAAAATCCGAATCAGATGCGACACGGGCGACATAGGCCGTTTCGGGTAAGAAATGATCCAGAGTTACACCGTTACTGGCCAATCTTTCTCGATCTTCAGAAGATAGAATATGGTCAAATTCCAGCACCAAGTGATACTTGCCATTGAACAGCGCTTCCTGGCCCAACACTTCGAAAGCTTTCTCTGAGTCCATCACCGCCTTTCCTGCTAGGGGGGAGAGAGACAGCATTTCCAAGGCCCCGTTGCGAGTGTCCAGACGGTCCTGTGCCACAACTTGAATGGGCCCGATCAGGCACACTAAAAAGCAAAGCACTGCGCCAAGAATCGCCGCTGTGTCGGAGCTTGGTGAAGGCATTATCGTCATGTTGTTACACCGCATATTCCTGACAAAGGGTTAAAGAGTATCACAAGGCATTCGAGATCCAGGACTGGCCTGTCATCCGACTCTGACATGAGCGACTGCCCGAATGCTATTGCAGAAGGGTACTCTTTTCAGGAGGTAAAGCATCGACGGAACTGCACGGAAGATATGGCATTTTACGTCGCCATCGGGGTGTAGCGCAGCCCGGTAGCGCGCTTCGTTCGGGACGAAGAGGTCGTGGGTTCAAATCCCGCCACCCCGACAGACAAACGAGCTGAGCTCGCTCAAGCGAGTTTGGCGGAGGGGTAGGGATTGTGCAAAGCAAAATCCCGCCACCCTTACTGTATCTGTCCGTTTTCGATGCGGCGCATGCGTTTTGCAAACTGGTCCATCGCATACTGCACAAAATCCTCTTCCTTCAGCCCGAAAGGCATGGGGTCATAGGCGGCAAACAATTCCGTGATCGAGGCCATGGCCAGCGGCATCAGGGCAGCCATGCGATCCTGAAATACCCCCATGAGCGCCGGCTTCTCCTGAATTAGCCGACGAATCAGGTAAATGCCGAAGGCCACGTGCCGGGACTCATCGCGCTGCAGCAGTCGAATACCTTCTGTCACGCCGGGCATGATGCCGCGCTGCTCGAGCACCGTGTAAAATGCCTGGTAACCGGTTTCGGCCAATGTCCCCTCTACAACCATGTTGTAGGTCGTCGATGCCTCGACGATGGCCTCAGGCGATCCATCCCGATCCAGTCGACTCAACGCGCTTGGAAGCTCCTCGTAGAACAGCCGGCGATAGGATGGGGTGTGAAAGCGTGCCAGATCCTCATCTTGCCCGACGACTTCGTGGAAGATGCGCTGGAAGAACTCGACGTGTTTGGCCTCTTCGAAAAGGAATGTGGTCAAATACATCTCTTCCTCGAGACGGCCATCGAGCGCGAGGACTCGCATGAGTGGCAACAAATCGAGTGTCACCGCTTCCTCTCCCGCCTGGAACATGGCCAAGAGACGGGTGAGCACATCCCTTTCAGAATCGGTCAGCGCCTCCCAATGACTTCGATCGGCTGACATATCCAGCTGCTGCGGATCCCAGATGCCCAGGCGCTTGGCTTTGTGGTAGAGCTGCATCGGAAATGCGTCATGATCGAGACCGCGACCGGATGTGGTCCGGAAATGATCGTGGCGCCCAGTTTCTGACGTGCCCACTTCCCTCCGTGACGCCACGGGTTCCGGCGTCGATGGCAGCTTCTGACCGATTCTGATGGCTGCCTCAAGAAGCAAGGTGGCCGAGGATGCGAACCGGCCAAGCGTGAGGATGGAGCCTTTTTTCAGGGTAATAGCCCCTTGCATGATGGCCACCATGGGACGCTGGTCTCCATCCAGAATGCGATCCCATACGGCCCGATCAGCTTCCAGGATGAAATCGGCCTGCTCCCCTTCATACGCCGGCCGGATGGCACGACATTCGCCCCTGAACAGATCCAGATACCATGCCGATTCATTCCGGACGCGGATGAGTACGGACCACTTCCACTCCTTGGCAGATTCCGACCACTGGGTATCTTCTCTGAGGTTAGCGGCCCACGTCTGGGCCCACTCTTGACTGAATCTATCCATGATGCTGCAGGTTTGCTGCCTTCAGGATACCCTGTCCCCAAACGGAAAACCACCGTGCATCGACGACATTTCATGCGTACTGCGGCCAGCGCCCTGCTGGCCAGCCCCTTTGCGCTCAGCGGCTGCTCATCGGACGGACTTACGGCAGACGTCGTCATCATTGGCGCCGGGACCGGCGGGGTGGCGGCAGCGCTTGCAGCCGCTGAGCGCGGCCTTTCGGTCGTTCTTACCGATGAGATGCCCCTGCCCGGCGGGCAGCTGACCAGTCAAGGCGTACCGCCTGATGAGCACCAGTGGATCGAGGAGCAAGGCGCGCCAGCCTCCTACCGGGCATTCCGGCGGCGTGTTCGCACGGTCTATGCAAAGCAGTGGAACGAGACAGCGGACAGTCTCAACCCGGGCGCCTGTGGCGTCTCCCGCATCTGTCATGCACCCTCCGTGGCAGCCGAGGTATTGGTCGAGATGCTGCAGGCACACGGGCAGCGTATCCGTTTCATGCCACAAAGTGTTCCAGAAGTGGCTGGTGGCCACAGGGATCATATCGATGTCATCCAGATGCGGTCCCTTGTCGATGGCAGCACCTTCCTGCTTGAAGCGCCGCTCTTCATCGATGCCACGGAGCGGGGCGATCTTCTGCCCCTGACCGGCGCCGAATATGTTACGGGAAGCGAAGGGCAAGCAGCATTCGGCGAACCGAACGCAACGGCTGAAGCGGATCCGACCAACGAACAGGCCTTCACCTGGTGCGCAGCCATCGGATTTGATCCCGCGTTCGACCCCGCGCGTCACGCAACACCAGCAGGCGTGGACGAGGCGATGCTCCAGGCGCCCGCATCCTATGGTTATTGGAAAGACTACGTGCCGGCGCTTACGCCAACCTGGCCCGGCAGGCTGCTGGATTTTACCTATTCGAATCCCATCACCCTTGAGCCCCGCCGGTTGGACTTCGACCCACGCCCCGGTGCCCAAACGGAGCGCTTCAATCTGTGGGCCTATCGCCGCCTGCAGCAAGCCGGGCGATCATGGCCCGTCAAAGGGGGCGTAACCCTGCTCAACTGGCCACAGAACGATTACCTGGAGGGGCGCCTGATTGATGTCACGGAAGCCGAACGCATCCGGCACGAGGACGCGGCAAAAGATCTGACCCGCAGCCTCATCCACTGGCTGCGCACGGAAGCTCCACGACCTGATGGCGGGCGCGGATGGCCGGGGCTCTATCCCATGGCGGGTATCCTCGGTACGGACGACGGCTTGGCCATGGCACCCTACATCCGGGAAGCCCGGCGCATCCGCGCCCGGACAACCGTTCACGAACACCATGTCGGGCAGGAAGCCCGAGCCAGCGTAGGGCTGAGCGAAGCCGAGCACTTTCCCGACAGCGTGGGTGTGGGGCACTACCGTATCGACCTGCATCCATCCACGGGTGGCGACAATTACATCGACGTGGCCTCGCTTCCATTCGAAATTCCTCTTGGTGCCCTGCTTCCCATCCGCATCGACAACCTCGTGGCGGCCTCGAAGAACATCGGTACCACCCATGTCACCAATGGATGCTATCGTCTTCACCCGGTGGAGTGGAGCATCGGAGAGGCGGCAGGAGCCCTGGCTGCCCTGTGCACGAAAAGCGGCGAGCTCCCTCCTGCCATCCATGGATCCGCCAGCCACCTGGAAGCATTACAGGCCGATCTTCTTCGCGGTGGCGCCCCGTTGCGTTGGCAACTGGGATGACGCCCATCATTGCATTGATCTCCCCTCTCGATACTGCCATGCGCCTTCTGCTTTTCTTGCTGCTGCTGACAATGACCACAGCGGCCCGCGCCCAGGAACACAACCACGCTTCGCCCTATGCCGGTATGCAGGAAAGGGATATCAAGGCCCTCTCGGATGGCGATATCGATGGCTTGCTCTCGGGTGCCGGCATGGGCTATGCCATGGCAGCCGAACTGAACGGCTTCCCGGGTCCAAAGCATGTGCTGGAACTGGCTGATGAACTGGCTCTGACCGCCGAGCAGCGGCAGCAGACCGAAGCCCTTTTTGCCGCCATGCAGTCAGAAGCGGTGGCCCTGGGACGGCAACTGATCGCCCTCGAAACCGACCTGGATGCAGCCTTTGCTTCCGGTCAAGCGACTGCAGAAGGCATCCTGGACCTGACAGCCCGAATCGGAGAGGTGGAGGGCAGGCTGCGGGCCGCTCACCTGAATACCCATCTGAAGATGACGCCGCTACTGAGCATGCACCAGCGTCACATGTATCAGGAGCTGCGTGGTTATGGCGAAGGCGGCATGGACCATGGCAGCATGGACCACAGCGGGATGGATCATGATGGGATGAACCACGATCACTGAGGTGCCAAGAGCACTCAGGGGCCCCAGCCGCTGAGGCGCCCGGATCGCTTACCCCCAGCCGAGGGCCTGTCCTCCCTGGTAAATGATGAGGGAGAAGAGATAGGCAAGTCCCGTCATGTAGAGCCACATGACCGCGGGCCACTTCCACGAATTGGTCTCCCGTCGTGCAATGGCCAGCGTACTCATGCACTGCAGGGCCAGCACGAAGAATACCAGCAGGCTTACGGCAACGAGCGGCGTGTATACCGGAGATCCATCCTCGTACGTATCCCCCTTCAGTTGCTCTCGCAAGAGAGGGCTGTCCTCATCCACGTCGCCGACGCTGTAGATCGTAGCCAACGCAGAGATGATGACTTCACGAGCGGCGATGGCAGAAATGATGCCCGCCGACATCTTCCAGTCAAAGCCCAGCGGCCGCATGACCGGCTCGATGAAGTGGCCCATCCGGCCGATGGCCGATCGCTCGACCTGCCAGGCAGCAATACGGTTATCAACGACCTGCATTTCCTCCGCATACTGCTCCTGGACATGAACCAAGGCCTCCTCGGCGGCCATGCCATCGGCCATTAGTCCTTCAGCAACCTCGGTCATCGTGGCTTGCACGGCAGTGCGCCGCTCCAGGAGTTCCGGGCTGGGCTCGGTACGTGGGAACGTGGCCAACACCCACAGGATGATAGACATCCCGAAAATGATCTTGCCGGCGCGGATGACAAAAGCTTTCGATCGGTCGATCATGCGCCACAGGATCTGTTTCATGCGCGGCATCCGGTAGGGCGGCAATTCCATGGCAAAGAACGATGAGTCGCCCTTGTTGAACACGAAGCGCCGCAACACGAAGGCCGCTACAAACGCCATGACCGTGCCCAGGAGGTACATGGAGAACATGGCCACACCCTGCCATGTGAATACCCCCAGCACGGTTCCGGTTGGCAGGAAGGCGGCGATGAAGAGGGTGTAGACGGGCAGGCGCGCCGAACAGCTCATGAGCGGTGCTACCATGATGGTAATGAGCCTATCGCGCGGATTGGCCAGGGTCCGGGCTGCCATGATGCCGGGAATGGCGCAGGCGAAAGAAGACAGCAGCGGTACCACGGATCCACCCGAGAGGCCCACCTTGCTCATCAAGCGGTCCATGATGAACGCCGAGCGCGCCATGTACCCGGTATCCTCCATCAACCCCAGAAAAAAGAAGAGGAGCAGGATCTGGGGCAGGAAGATGACGACGTTGCCCACGCCCGCAATCATGCCATCGACCACCAAGTCAGTCAGCATGCCAGCAGGGACGGCGCTGCGCACGAGATCGCTCAGCAGCGCTACACCACCCTCGATCAGATCCATGGCAGGCGAGGCCCAGGTGAAGACGGCCTGGAAGATGACCAGGAGAAGCAGAGCGAAGAGTAGCGGACCTGCCACACGGTGGGTCAGCACGGCATCAATCCTGTCCGAGGTAGTCTGTTCGCCATCGGCTTTACTGCGACGGACCACCCGCGCCACGACCGGCGATATCCAGTTGTAGCGCCCCATGATTTCAGACTGCTGATAGGGCGCTCTGAGGCCTTCAAGACGCTTGCGCTCCTCAAGAATGGCTGCATGAAAGGAAGGGGCCCGCTCCTTCCAATAATCCAGCATCGCGTCATTGGTCAAGCACTGCAGGACCTCAATGCGTCGACCATGCTCCTGCACCTCATCCTCGAGGTGTTCCATCAGAAAGGGCAGACCCTCATCGACCACCGGCATGATGTCCCATCGCCGGCTGGCTGCCGGTGGCAGCTTTGCCTGCCGCATGCGGTACTTCAGTTTGCCCACCCCGATGCTGCGGGAGGCCACCATGGGGAGGACGGGCAAGCCCAGCTCCTCGGACAGCTTCTCCGTGTCCACATGCAGTCCGGCGGCTTCGGCTGCATCGGTCATGTTGAGTGCCACGATCGTGGGCAGACCCGTATCCATCACCTGGGAAACCAGGTACAAATTGCGCTCCAGATTCGAGGCGTCCACCACACAGACCACGAGGTCCGGAACGCGCTCGGATGGCAGGTGACCCATGAGTACATCGTAGGCCACGCGCTCATCGGCCGACTTCGGGCTGAGGCTGTACGATCCGGGCAGATCCACGATTTCTATGGGCGGATCCCCTTCCAGTCGTCCCACTTTTCGCTCCACCGTCACCCCCGGGTAATTACCCACCTTCTGCCGCATGCCGGTCAGCAGGTTGAAGAGCGTGGTCTTGCCCACGTTCGGGTTACCTATGAGGGCAACGCGTCGAATCGGCGGCGTGGAGGAATCTGCCATGGTGTGCGTCTCAGTACGGGACAACGTCCACCAGCCGCGCCTCAGACGAACGGATGGAGAGGTGGAATCCGCGCACTTTCAAATCAATGGGATCGCCGAGGGGAGCAAAACGAACCAATTCGATCTCCGAGCCCGGCAGCATACCCATCTCCAGCAACCGGGATGGTGGGGCCTCGGTGGACCAGCCGGTTATGCGTGCTTTCTGACCCGGTTTGAGATCCAGAATGGTCATGCCGGCTGAAGAATGCCGAATACCTGTTGGGCCACTTCCCGACGGAGCACCACCCGACTGGCATCCACACTGCAGATCAAGGAATCCTGGTTGCGCAGGATATGGATCGGTGAGCCTTCCCTCATGCCCAGATCCCGAAGCCGGGCCGCCTCTGCCGGCAGCAGCGACAGGAACGAGAGGCGCACGCAGACACCGCTGGCAAATGCCGTCAAGGGTTGTGGAAGGGGAAGCGGACTCATTGCAGATGGCGCTTTGAAGGTGGGGCGGAGACAAGCGACCTGTGTGCGAAGTCGCTCCGCACGGCGCCGTCAAACCACTATTTAGACATAATCTAAATAAGAATGGACAGTGGTGCGCGCGAAGGTCGCGTAAATTTTGCGCCAACATGCATGTCGGTCCGTACAGGCGGACTGAAACCAGCCCTCATGTGCTATGGATCCGCGACGCAGCGCACACCGATGGTCGGCGTCGTGATCGTACCCAGCGTGCCGGCGCGCCAGTAGGTCTGCGTCACATGTACTTCTGCTGAGAACCCTCCTCCGCGAGCAAGGCGCAGCTCCCGGGTGTCAAGGTCCACCCATGCAGGCTCCTGCCCGGGCTCCGGATAGAACTCATAGAACTCGCCGATCCACTCGGCCACATTGCCCCCCATATCGTACAACCCGAGCAGGTTGGGTTTCTTTCGGCCCACGGGAAAGGACTCAGCCATGGAGTTCGTGCGGTGACGAACGAAATCATCCACTTCCTCCGGGTTGTCCGTCCCGGGATAGCGCTGCTTGGCCCGCCCTCCGGCCGCCGCATATTCCCACTCTTGCTCCGTCGGAAGGCGACCTCCCATGAAGGCGCAAAAGGCGACCGCATCCTTCCAGGTCATGTCCCCGGCCGCACGCCGGCCCCGGCTGACCTGGTCGGGAAGCACAGTATTACGACCCGTCTCGCGGGCGAACAGATCGTACTGTTCCAGGGTGGTTTCATACCGTGAGATGTAGAAAGGCTCCATGCGGATGCCATGCAGGGGCAGGGCGTCCTCGTTATCCTCGGAAAGGTCACCCATGAGGTAGGGGCCGCCCTCGATGTAGACCCACTCAAAACCGATGGAGGCCATGCCAGGCGGCACCCGCACGCTGGTGCACCCGCACAGAAGACATAGTAGGCACAGAAGAACGGGAGCAAGGGGAGTGGTACGGAAGGGCATCATGATTCGGGCAGTGCAGCGGCATTATTCCTTGGATCGGCACGTAAAGATCGGCAGCAAAATCGGTAAGCACACCTTGTTCCGGTGCTGATATATCAGTAATATATCACACGATTCCCCACCATGTAGATGAACAGGGCCTGATAAGGCCGCACATCACCCACACCATACCTTAAAACCCCGTATCTATCATGAGTACCGACTGGAAAGGCGTTTTTCCCGCCGTCACCACCAAATTCAAGGACGACTTCTCGCTCGACTATGCCGGTATTCAGAAAGGCGTCGAAGCACAGATCGACGCCGGGGTCCACGGTATCATCACGTCCGGCTCACTCGGCGAGTCCTCGACGCTCTCCTACGAGGAGAAGCAAGAGGTCCTGCGTGTAGCCGTCGAAACCGCTGACGGGCGGGTACCCGTGCTGATGGGTGTGGCCTTCACGACGACCGCCGAGGCCTGCCGTGCGGTGGAAGATGCCCAGGTCAATGGAGCCGAAGGATTCATGGTCCTGCCCGCCATGCTCTACCCCGCTGATCGGCGCGAGACACTGACCCATTTCCGTACAGTGGCCGACGCCTCCGGCAAGCCCATCATGATTTACAACAACCCGGTGGCCTATACCGTGGATTGCACGGTAGACATGCTCGAGGAGCTGGCTGACGAGCCCATGTTCGTGGCCATCAAGGAGTCCTCCGACGACGTGCGCCGGGTAACTGACATCATCAACCGCCTGGGCGATCGGTACCAGCTGTTTACGGGCGTGGACAATCTGGCCATGGAAAGCCTGCTCATGGGCAGTGTCGGCTGGGTAGCGGGTCTCGTGTGTGCCTTCCCGCAAGAGACCGTGGCCATCTACAACCTGATCCAGGCCGGGCGCATTGCCGAAGCCCGGGAGATCTACCGCTGGTTCAAGCCGCTCCTCGATCTGGATGTCAACGTGAAGCTGGTCCAGAACATCAAGCTGGCCGAAGTGGCCACGGGACTGGGCACCGAAACGGTGCGCCCCCCGCGTCTGCCGCTGGTTGGCGAAGAGCGCGACTTCGTACAGGGTGTCATTCGTCATGCGCTGGACAACCGCCCCGACGTATCAGACTACGTGTAGGGCCCACCGATGAGCGAACAGGCTCCCCCCTACGCCGCGCCACGCTCACTGGCCGATCAGGCCTACGATCGCGTCGAAGAACTGATCGTGACGCTCGCGCTTCCGCCAGGACACCTCTTTTCGGAGAGCGACCTTTCCGAGCAGATCGGGATCGGTCGCACGCCCCTGCGTGAGGCGCTGCAGCGCCTGGCCAGCGAGGGCATGGTCCGGTCCATGCCCCGGCTTGGCATGCAGGTCACGGAGATTGACGCGACCGAGTACCTGGACCTCCTGGCGACGCGAGGTATGCTCGACACCCTGTTGGCCGAGCAGGCGGCCCATCGCGCCAGTCCCGCCGAACGCAAGGCCCTGCTCGGCGGCATCGAAGAGATGATCTTGGCCGCCCATACCGGGGACGAACAGGCCTTCATCCAGGCCGACCGGCGGGCCGATATTTTGATGGATGAGGCTGCGGGCAACCCATGGGCAGCGCGGGCATCGGGAGCCCTGCGCGGTCACTGCCGTCGCTTCTGGATGATGCACCGGCACCACGCGGACATGGCGCAGAGCGCAGCCTTGCACGGGGCCATGTTGCAGCAGGTCGTTGAAGGAAATACAGCGAACGCTGGAAAAGCCTGCAACAGGTTGATAGCTTACCTTACCGCCTTTGCCAAGGACGCCCTGAACCTCTAGGCGGCACAGGCACATCCCCCGTTCCCAACCGGATCTTCGGGCCCGGTCCATTGCCATCTCTGAGCCTTTCCGGTATGGCCGTTCACCATTTCCATTGTATCGACGCCCATACGTGCGGTAATCCCGTGCGGGTCGTTCGTGAGGGAGGCCCCGAACTGCAGGGCCGCACGATGATCGAGCGGCGCCAGCATTTTCTGCAGGAGTACGACTGGATCCGACTGGGACTCATGTTCGAGCCCCGCGGGCACGATATCATGTCGGGCAGCATCCTGTATCCATCCACCCGAGAAGACTGCGATATCGGGATCCTCTTCATCGAAACCAGCGGCTGCCTGCCCATGTGCGGTCACGGCACGATCGGGACCGTGACCGTGATGATCCAGGAAGGCTTGGTCACGCCCTCGACACCGGGCATGCTGCGCCTCGATACACCTGCCGGCCGTGTCGACATCCGGTACACCACCGAACAGACCCCGCATGGCGAGCGCGTTAGTAGCGTGCGGCTGGTCAACGTGCCCTCGTTCCTGTACGTCGAAGGCCTTCAGGTGGAGTGCCCGGACCTGGGCATGCTGTCCATCGATGTGGCCTATGGCGGGAATTTCTACGCCATCGTGGATGCGCAGGAAAACTACCGGGACCTGGCCGACCATACCGCGGCTGACCTGATTCGCTGGAGCCCGGTGCTGCGCCATCGCATCAACGAAATGTACGACTTCGTGCATCCGGAAGACGACCGGATTCAGGGCATGAGTCATCTCTTATGGACCGGCAAGCCAACGCAGCCGGACTCGCACGCGCGAAATGCGGTCTTTTATGGCGCAAAGGCCATCGACCGCTCCCCATGTGGCACGGGTACGAGCAGTCGCATGGCGCAGTGGGCCGCCCACGGGAAACTCTCGAAGGGCGATGAGTTCGTGCACGAAAGCATTATCGGCAGCCAATTCATTGGCCGGGTGGAAGATACCACGACAGTGGGCTCCTACGAGGCCATCATCCCGAGCATCGAAGGCTGGGCGCGTGTGACAGGCTACAATCATATCATGATCGACGACGATGACCCGTACGCACACGGGTTTTCTGTCGTCTGAACGACCAAGAAGGGTGGAGACAGGCATGAGCGATCGATACGACATCACTATCATCGGCGGGGGCATCGTGGGTCTGTCCTGCGCCAAAACGTTGGCTGATGCGGGCGCACGCGTCGCCGTCGTTGACCGCGGTCGGTACACGGAGTCGGCATCCACGGGCAATGCAGGCATGATCGTGCCCAGCCATATCGTGCCCCTCTCCGCACCCGGTGTCATTGCCAAGGGCATGAAGTGGCTCATGAACCCCGAAAGCCCGCTCTATATCAAGCCCTCGACCGATCCGGCCTTCGTCAAATGGCTCTGGGCCTTCCAGAAGCACTGTACGCAGGCGCACGTGGATCATGGTGTTCCTGTTCTTCGGGACTCGATCCTGGCCAGCCTCTCGCTGCTCGATACCTGGTGCGCCCTACCCGGTTTCGAAGGAGCCGGTCTGGCGCATACGGGTCTCTTGATGCTGCACCACGGCGAAAAGGCGCGCCAGGAAAACCTGGAGTTGGCCGATGTGGCCGAAGCCGCCGGTCTGGACATCGAGCGGCTGGACCGGGACGCTACGCTGGAGAAAGAGCCTGCCCTGAAGACGGACATTTCGGGCAGCGTATACTTCCGACAGGATGCGCGTGTAGACCCCGAAGGCCTGCTGAGGGCGATGGAGGCGCACGTGAACGAACTCGGCGTATCGATCGTCGAGGGCGCGGTCTCGAAGCTGCAGAAGAAAGGGTCCTCGGTGGTCGGGGTACAGGTCGGAGACCGGATTCTGGAATCCGATCAGTTGGTGATCGCTGCCGGATCCTGGACCCCGCAACTGACCAAGGGCCTTGGTACCAAACTGCTCCTGCAGCCAGCCAAGGGATACAGTGTGACCATTCCTTCGGCCGAGCACGGCGGTGTGGATACCCGTATGCACATGCCCTGCCTGGTCACGGATGAAAAGATTTCCATCACCCCGATGCCGGGCGGTATCCGCTTCTCCGGTACGCTGGGCCTTCAGGGCTATGATCTGTCGGTGGACGAACGGCGAGCGGCACCCATCCGGCGGCACGCAGCACGGTATTGCGGGGCCGAGCATGTGGCGCCCCTTGCTACGTGGGCCGGCCTGCGACCGGCCTCCCCCGATGGTCTCCCGTATGCCGGACGTCTCCCCAGCATGGATAATGTGTGGGTGGCCAGCGGTCACGGCATGCTGGGCGTCACCATGGGTCCGATCACCGGTAGACTGATTGCCGATCAGATTGGGGGCAACGAGCCGACCATCGACCCATCGCCCTTCCGGGTCGATCGCTTCGACTGATCCCGCATCCGTCATGTCCTCTCGCCTCCCCGGTCGCCCCTTCCTTTCCCCTGACGCTGCTTCAGCGTTGGCAAAAGAGCAGTTCGGTGTCGAGGCGAACGCGCACGAGCTGCCAAGCGATCGGGATCTGAACTTCCGCCTTGAGGACACGGAGGGGCCGGTGGGCGTTCTGAAACTGTCGAACGCCCACGAAGATCGGGCTTTTCTGGATCTGCAGGCCCGTGCCATGGACCGCCTGTCCCGCGCCGGCCTGCCCGTGGCGTCCGTCCTGGGCAGGGGCGAATGCACCCTCGAGGGCACGATCCACGCCACGCGACTCGTGTCCTGGCTGCCGGGTACGCCGCTTGGCGAGGCCAGCCCCGTGTCGAAGGAAATGATGGCGCAGGTTGGCGGCCTGCTGGCTCGGGTGGACCGGGTGCTCGAACCCATGGACGGAGCTGCTGCCCCGAGCAATTTACCATGGAACCTCTCGTGTGCCCGTCGCACGCTGGAGGAGCGGATGGGGCGGCTGCCAGCACAGCGCCAGACTACGATTGCATACTTCCTGGATCTGTTCAGGGATACCGTTGAGTCACGAAGCGCTGACCTGCCGCATCAACTGATCCACGGCGACGCCAACGATTACAACCTCCTCCTGGGGCCTCCTTCTGCTTCCGGTCGCAGCGTCACGGCCCTGCTGGATTTTGGAGACATGGGCCTATCGCCGCGGATTGCGGATCCCGCTATTGCCGCCGCCTATTTGGCGTTCCATGTGTCAGACCCGGTGGAGGCGCTTGAGGCCGTCCTCTCGGGGTATCACGCGGAAAGCGAGGTGGATGCGCTGGAGGTGGAGGCCTTTTTCATCCTGACGGCCCTGCGCCTGTGCATCAGCGTCTGCATGTCGGCCGAGCAACGCGCCGCCGAACCGGACAATGCCTACCTGTCCATTTCAGAGCAGGATGCGTGGCGGGTACTGGAGACGTTCCAGAATCTGCACCCCCGTCTGGTCCACTACCGCTTGCGCGCCGTCCTTGGCTGGGAGCCGGTACCGGCAGCCCCGGCAGTGCGGAAGTGGCTCTCTTCGCATCAGGGGGACATGCACGCGATGCTGCGTCCCGGCAGGACGGACGCGGGGACGGTCATTTTGGACTTCTCCGTCGCCAGTCTGGCATTCGATGCGGACTCGATTACGGTGCCCGGACATGCGGCGCAGGCCATCTGGAAAGCCTGCGGGGAGAGCCTCGGTATCGGGCGATGGAACGAGCCGCGCCTGGCCTATACGGGTTCGGCCTACGAAACGGCCTCAGGCGAACGAAGAACAGTGCACATCGGAGTGGATCTGTTCCGACCCGCTGGAACGCCAGTGCACGCTCCGTTCGACGGCACCGTGCATTCCCTCTGTGTGCATCATGAGGCCTATGACTACGGTGGGTGCGTCCTGCTCGAACATGCGCCCCCGGACGGGCCCACCTTCTGGACGCTGTATGGTCATTTGAGTCATGCGTCCGTTGGCAAGCTCGAGGTCGGTCAGCACGTGAAAGGCGGGGAAGCGTTTGTCGAGCTCGGCCCGTTCGAGGAGAACGGTGGTTGGGTGCCCCATCTGCATTTCCAACTCATCACGGACCGGCTGGACATGGAAGGCACGTTTCCCGGGGTGGCCGCGCCGGGGCAACTGGCCACCTGGCTCAGCCTCTCGCCAAGCCCCAAGGACCTGCCGGGACTGGATGCGGCATGCGAAGCCCCGGCGCGGCCACCAATCGATGCGCTGCGAAAGCGTCGCTCAGAGGTCATCTCCGATGCGCTGAGCGTCTCCTACCGTCGGCATCTGCATATCGTGCGCGGGTCCGGACAGTGGCTCTTCGATGCCGAGGGGCGTGCCTACCTGGACGCTGTCAACAACGTGCCGCACGTGGGCCATGCCAACGCGCGCGTCGTGGAGGCGCTGCACGGGCAGATGCGGACGCTCAATACGAACACCCGCTACCTGCACGAGCGCATCCTCGACTACGGCGAACGACTCGCTGCCCTCCTGCCGGACCCGCTCGAGATCTGCTTCTTCGTGAACTCGGGTTCAGAGGCCAATGACCTGGCGCTGCGCCTGGCGCGCACGGCCACGGGTCGGGAAGACATCATGGTACTCGATGGTGCCTACCATGGGCACGTGACCAGTCTGATCGGTGTGAGCCCCTACAAATTTGATGGGCGAGGCGGGCAGGGCCGGCCACCTGGAACCCACGTGGTCCCCATGCCCGACCCCTTCCGGGGTCCACACCCGGGTATGACCCTGGAATCCGGAAGGGCCTACGCCAAAACGGTACAAGCGGCAGCAGCAGAAGCCGATATTGCGGCCTTCATGGCCGAGTCCGTGCCTGGGTGCGGCGGCCAGATCGTGCCGCCGCCCGGCTACCTGGCCGGCGCGGCCCATGCCATTCGCGAGGCCGGGGGCGTGTTCATTGCCGACGAGGTGCAGATTGGCATGGGCCGCGCCGGAAGCCATTTCTGGGGTTTCCAGATCCACGAAACAGACGACCCGTCCACGCACGTCGTGCCGGACATCGTGGTCCTTGGTAAACCGATCGGCAACGGGCATCCCCTGGGCGCCGTCATCACCACACGCGCCATCGCCGATGCCTTCAACAACGGCATGGAGTACTTCAACACGTTCGGCGGCAATCCGGCCAGCTGCGCCGTGGGTCTGGCCGTGCTCGATGAAATCGAGGACCGAGGCCTGCAGGCGCACGCGGCCAGCGTGGGTGCCCACCTGCTCACGGGCCTACAATCACTCGGGACGAAACACGCTATCCTGGGCGAGGCCCGGGGCGTGGGACTGTTCGTGGGCGCTGAGCTCGTTCGGGACCGGGAAACGTTGGAGCCGGCGGCCGACGTGGCCAGCTATGTGGCCAACCGCATGCGGGAGGAAGGCATCCTGATCTCCACGGACGGCCCCCTGCACAACGTGCTCAAGATCAAACCGCCCATGGTCTTCGATGCGGACGATGCCGACCGGCTCGTCGCAACGCTGGATCGCATCCTGGCCGAGGACTTTGTTCGAGTAGGCGCCCGGACCTGAGCCTTATCCGCCCCCTCTCGACCGGATGGGTGTGATGCCCTACCTTTGGACAGCACCACCTGTGAGGACACGTCATGGAATTTACCGGACTGGATACGATTGTCTTCGTGACCTACGCCATCGGCATCGTCGCCCTCGGGCTTTGGGTGTCGCGCCGCAAGGAAGGTCATGAGCGCACCTCGACCGACTACTTCCTGGCCGGAAAGAGCCTGCCGTTCTGGGCCATCGGCGCTTCGCTCATCGCCTCGAATATTTCCGCGGAGCAGTTCATCGGCATGTCCGGGTCGGGCTTCCGGGTCGGGCTGGCCATTGCGACGTACGAGTGGATGGCGGCCGTTACCCTATTGGTGATTGCCTGGTTCTTCCTGCCCATCTATCTCGAAAAGGGCATCTTCACGATGCCGCAGTTCCTCGAGAAGCGCTATGACAGCCGCGTACGCACACTGTTGGCCGTCTTCTGGCTGCTGGTCTACGTGTTCGTCAACCTGACGAGCGTCCTCTACCTCGGCGCCCTGGCGCTCAACGGCATCATGGGCATTTCGCTCACGGCCGGCATCATCGGTCTGGCCCTTTTCGCCACGATCTACTCCGTCTACGGTGGCCTGCAGGCCGTGGCGTGGACCGATGTCGTGCAGGTCATCGTCCTGATCGGCGGTGGGCTCCTGACGACTTGGCTTGCGCTCGATGCCTACGGCGGCGATGCCGGGGTGATTGCCGGCTTTTCGCAGCTGTTGACCGATGCCGGCGACCGCTTCAACATGATCCTTTTCGAAGGCGAACTCATGTACACGGACGATGCGGGTCTGACGCAGGATGCGTACGACCTCTTGCCGGGTCTCGGCGTCCTGCTCGGCGGCATGTGGGTGGCGAATCTCTTCTACTGGGGATGCAACCAGTATATCATCCAGCGTGCTCTGGCCGCCAAGAGCCTGAAGGAAGCGCGCCGCGGCCTGGCCTTTGCCGGGTACCTGAAGCTCCTCCTTCCCCTGATCGTGGTCATTCCGGGTATCGTCGCCTACGCCCTGGAGGCCCCTATCGACAAGGCGGACCAGGCCTACCCCTGGCTGCTGGGGACCTACCTCGGTCCGGGGATGACCGGGCTGGCCGTTGCCGCTTTGGCGGCTGCCATCGTCTCCTCGCTGGCCTCCATGATGAACTCGACATCGACCATCTTCACGATGGACATCTACCAATCCATCCTGAAAACGGACGCCCCCGAACACCGGCTCGTGCAGGTGGGTCGCATGACCAGCGTCGTAGCCATCCTGGTGGCCGCACTGGCCGCCTATCCCCTCCTGGGTCAGATCGACCAGGCCTTCCAGTACATCCAGGAATACACGGGCTTCATCAGCCCGGGCGTGCTGGCCATATTCATGATGGGGCTCTTCTACAAGAAAGCCTCAGCTGGCGCCGCACTCTGGACGGCGCTGCTCTCGATTCCGCTCTCTACAGCCATGAAATTCCTGACGCCGGGCGTGCCCTTCCTCTCGCGCATGGGATGGGTGTTCGTGATGTCCGTCGTGCTGATCGTCGTGCTCTCCTGGCTTGAGAACAAAGGAAAGGACTCGGAGAAGGCCATATCGCTCTCAGGCATCAAGCTTGGCGGCGATCCGGTCTTTACGCTGGCCTCCTTCGGTATCCTGGGCATCACGGCGGCACTTTACGCCATGTTCTGGTAGGGAGATCTACCGGAAAATGACCGGTACAACCTCGCGATGGCCCTCCGACCGGACGACGAGGAAGTAGACTCCCGCCGCAAGACCGGGTACGGCGAGCCGGGTCTCAAGGATCTCTCCGGAGGAAGCCAATCGATCCAAAATGGATGCCACCTTGCGGCCATCCGGAGCCACAAGTTCAGCCGTCACCCGCCCGGCCCCGGAGGCCACGATCTGCGCCGTGCGCTCTCCCGCCCCAGGGTTGGGCCACACCTCGACGCGCACCCGAGTGGGCACCTCGTCACGCTCCACGGCCGTCCCGGCGCCAAAGCCAATGCGCCAGATACGCTGGTTTCCGCCGAAATCCAGTACATAGAGCGCATCATCGACCAATACGGCATCGATGGGGTTGTTGAATCCCGTAACGATCTGCTCGGCGGTCAGTACAGGGCCCGATGCATCCTCGGACAGCACCAGATGCAACAGATCCTCTCCCTCGCCGGCAAACGGCCCCATGAGGCCGCTTTCCGACCCGGTCCAACTGAGCATCAGCGCGTTCGAGGTAAACGGTGCGGGTAGTACCGATGCCGTATCAAAGACGAGACCGAGCGGCGAGCGGTGGGAAGTGAAGGTGCCCATGATGCGCCCCGTTTCATCGGCATCGAGTATGGTACCGCTCGATGGATCCCGATACAGATTGGCATCCGGGCCCACGTTGCGTACGGGGTCGGTAAAGGTCAGACCGGCAGGCGGCGCTGGATAGGCAGGGTCATTGTAGAAGTAGCCATTTTGGACCGCGTAGGCATTCGGGTTGAGCAAGAGATCAGACGCCGGATCGTAGGAGGAAAACTGCATGGGGGTATCGGTTGTCCCCATACGCCAGGGAAACCCATAGTGCCCCCCTTCCACCAAGAGGTTCAGCTCTTCCTCATCGTCTCGATCGCCCGAGTTTTCGGTGCCAAAGAGTCGGCCCTCCTTATCGAATGCCATCGAAAACGTATTGCGCGTGCCATCGGCGAAGAGGTAGCCACCGCTCTCGAGCGCGGCTGCATCGTTGGGCAATACGAGATCGGTGGCATCACTTGGAATGCGGAGGATGGCCGAGGTCAGGGGCACTTCGCGGGCACCCGGAAACTGACCCCCATTTTCCTGCAGCTCACCGTGATCCGTCCGCGATCCGCTGTTGATGAAGAGGTACTCCCCATCAGGGCTGATCACGATGGCGTTCATATTGTGGTCAAACGGCGTAGCCGAACGCGGATACGGCTCGGTGGTCATGACCGTGCTCCAGACGTGGCCGCCCGATCCGTCCGGCGTTCCGCGTCTGACCACCCCGATATTCGAACCGGGACTTGAGGCGGCATCATTGCCAACGAGATAGATGGTTCCATCCGGCGAAATATCCATGCCCATGAGCGGAATCGGCGCGCCGTGATCTGCAGGTCCATATCGCAACGTAACCCGTTGGATCGAAGGATCCGGATCCACCGCGCGCAGCTCGCCACCGAGGGTGGAGTAGATCAGCTCTCCAGCGATGGGGTCGAAGGCAATGCGCACGCCATCGCTGACAGGCCACGCCGTGGACGTTACCGTCAGGGCGCTGTGCAGGGCCACGGGCTGCGCCCACAGGGGGCGGGAGCTAGCGGCGAAATAGATGGCCACCAGAAGCCACGCGGCAGAAAGCGGTACGCGAAAACGAACGAATGCATTCATGAACTACCTATCGATGGGTCGTTAAGGGGCCGCGATGCGCCTCCCTTGATGGGCGCACACCACAATTCAACTGAGTCAGAAAGAGGACTTGTCCCTGTGCTGTCGCAACCCCCGTGCAATCCACATGGCTGCCCAGCCTGCTGCTGTGCCCAGGAGCGCTACGATGCCCCACAGGTTACCCGGACCCTCGCGGCGGAAGAGAAATCCGAGAAAGAGGATGCCAAGGGCCAACATGGCGCCGAATACAAGTCCGCCCAGACGCGCCTGCGCTCGGGGGACCGGCTGCCAGCCTAGGTATACGCCTTGTGCCACAAGTACCACCAGAAACGTCCAGAAGCCGCCTATCGCAGGCAGATACAGGAAGGCGCTGACAAAAACGGCGGCCAGGCCACACGTTACCATCCACTGTCGATCATCCATCGTTTCGGTGACTCGTGTGATGCGTAAGCTGCGAAAAAGGCTTCATCACCCCTCGGAAAAGGCCGCATCGAAGGCCGTGTTGGAGGAAGGAAAATCTACGCTTCGAACAAAGTCACAGGCTTCCGATGCGCCGTGCTCTCGATCCATGCCCGAGTCCTCCCACTCCACCGAGAGGGGACCTTCGTAGCCTATGCGGTTGAGGGACCGGATGATTTCTTCGAAATCAATATTCCCGCGGCCCAGGCTGCGGAAATCCCAGTGGCGACGGGCATCGCCGAACTCCGTGTGCCCTCCGAAGACACCCGCTTCCGTGGCCTTGTCCGACCACCAGACATCTTTCATATGGACATGGTAAATGCGGTCGGCAAACCGTTGGATGAAGGCTACATAATCCACACCCTGGTATCCGAAGTGACTGGGATCGTAGTTGAATCCAAACGCTTTGCGCCCGCCGAGGGCCGTGATGGCCCGTTCGGCCGATGCCACGTCAAAGGCGATTTCAGTGGGATGCACTTCCAATCCAAACCGGACACCGACCTCGTCGAAAACGTCCAGGATGGGGTGCCACCGCGCTGCGAAGTCCTCAAAGCCGGCATCGATGGCTTCCGGGGATACCGGCGGAAAGGAATAGAGAAGATGCCAGATGGAGGAACCCGTAAATCCGTTGACGACGGAGACACCGAGCAGCGCAGCGGCGCGGGCGGTGTCCTTCATCTCCTCGGCAGCCCGCTGACGGACACCTTCAGGATCCCCATCGCCCCAGACATGGGCAGGCAGGATAGCCTGATGACGCTCGTCGATCCGGTCACAGACCGCTTGGCCTACCAGGTGGTTCGAAATGGACCACACTTTCAGGCCGTGCCGAGCCAGGAGATCGTGCCGACCCTGGCAATAATCAGGCTCCGAGAGCGCTCGTTGCACGTCGAAATGGTCTCCCCAGCACGCCAGCTCAAGGCCATCGTAGCCCCAGGAGGCTGCTTTTTCAGCCAGGGTTTCGAGTGGCAGATCGGCCCACTGGCCGGTGAAAAGGGTTACGGGACGGGACATGGTCAGATACGTGGGATGGTGTGCATGCCGAGGGATGCAGGATACGAACGAGGATGCTTGGATGCGGGCGATCCTCGCCTATGCAGGAGGGGTGTAGGAAGCATCCACCCATGCGCGTTTCGTGCTGCTTGCGATGGCCGTGTGGATGAAATGCACGCCGCGCGCGCCGTCCTGCACCGTCGGAAAATCGGGGTGCTCCGGCACCTGCCCCGCATCCACAGCCCGCATCGCGCGGCCCGCTTCGCGGTAGATGTTGGCAAAGGCCTCGATGAATCCTTCAGGGTGGCCTGCCGGCAGGCGGGTGGCCCCGGCTGCGGCGGCAGCCGCATAGCCGTTCCCGTTTTTGAAAATGCGCTCGGGAGCATCCTGGGACCGGACCCAGAGCCAGGTCGGAAATTCCTGCTTCCACTCCAGACCGGCCTTCGAGCCGTAGACCCGGATGGTCAGGGCATTTTCTTCGCCCTGGGATACCTGCGAGCAGTACAGGATGCCGCGGGCACCGCCCTTATAGTGGATCAGGACGGACGCATCATCCTCCAACGCGCGGCCATCGACGACCGTACCCAGGTCCGCCATCATTTCCTCCATCTCGAGGCCTGTGATGTAATGGACCAGGTTTTCGCAGTGCGTGCCAATGTCTCCCAGGGCTGACGACGCTCCTGCCTTCTGGGGATCGGAGCGCCAGGCGGCCTGCTTCTGCCCGGTGGCTTCGAGCAGCTCGGAGAGCCATCCCTGTGGATATTCGACGACCACCTTGCGCAGCGTGCCCAGCTCTCCCGATCGCACCAGCTCGCGGGCCTGCTTGACCATGGGATACCCCGTATAGTTGTGCGTCAGGGCAAAGACGCGGCCCGTCCGGCTGACCGTGCGGCACAGGTCCTCGGACTCCTCCACGGTCATGGTCATCGGCTTGTCGCACACCACATGGAAGCCTGCTTCGAGGGCGGCCTTGGCTACCGGGTGATGCAGGAAATTCGGTGTCACAATGCTTACGAAGTCAATCCGGCCCTCGGTCCGGGCCGCTTCCTTCTCCAGCATTTCCTGCCAGGACCCATAGACGCGGTCCTGGTCGAGGAAGAGCTCCTCGCCGGCCTGACGGGATTTTTCTTGGGAGCTGGAAAAGGCTCCGGCCACCAGTTCCATCTGGCCATCCAACTCGGCGGCCATCCGGTGAACGGCTCCAATGAATGCGCCGGGACCTCCCCCGACCATGGCATAGCGTAGTTTCCGACGTGGTGATGACATGTAACTTTGGATGGTGTTGTGACGGATGAATCAAGAATATGTGGGTTCGGTTTGTTAACCTTGGCATAAACCGGTGCGTCGATGAACCCGGTATCTTTGCACCGTAACAGCGAGCCCGTCCTACTGGAACGCACTGGATCCTTCCCGATGACCGGACCCATCTCAGGCAGAAGTACCCCGTTGATCCTCGTCGTCGATGACGAGGAAGACATACTGGAACTGGTAAAGTACAACCTGAAAAAAGAAGGTTTCGACGTCCACTGCGCTGAAAATGGACTCGAGGCCATCGAGCAGGCGAAGGCCTCTATCCCGGATGTCATCGTCATGGACATCATGATGCCGGAAATGGACGGTATCGAGGCCTCTCGAAAGCTGCGCGAACACGCCAAACTGCGCGCCATACCCATTCTGATGCTGACCGCGCGCAGCGACGAGTCTGATCAGGTGCAAGGCCTCGACGCGGGCGCGGATATCTACCTTACCAAGCCGGTATCCATTCCGGTGCTCTCGAGCCAGATCAAGGCGCTCCTTCGGGGCGCCAAGCGGTACGACATGCCGGTGGATGTGCTTCGCATAGCGGATCTGGAAATTGATCGGGACCGTTTCGAGGTACGCAAGCGGGGTGAAGAGGAGGCCATCCGACTGGCCAGGAAGGAGTTCGAGCTGCTTTATTTTTTTGCCTCGAGACCCGGTCGTGTGTTCTCCCGACAGGACCTGCTCGACAAGGTCTGGGGGCACGATGTGTATGTGGTCGACCGCACGGTGGATGTGCATGTGCGCAAGATTCGGGAGAAGATCGGCGAGCACTATATTGAGACTGTGAAAGGGGTCGGTTACCGATTCACCGACAACATCGGTTGATCGGGTAACGTGCCGGGAGCATGAAGACCGGCAGGCCTTTCGCTCCACCCTGCTCTGGGCGTTTCCGTCCCCCGCTAGCCCTTGCCTGCGGCGTGTACCCGTCCTCAGCCCTCCCCGTCTTCAGCCCACCCTGCATTCATGTCCGATTCCCGGCCGACCACCCACATAGGAACGCTGCTGGAGGCAGCACCCTCCCCGTTGGGACACCGGCTGGCGCAAAAGATCGGGTTGTCAGCCGGTGGCGGCATGCTGGTTCTCTCCCTTCTGCTGACGTTCCTCTGGGATGCCTGGACCATCGGTATTTCGGCCGTTGCGGTGCTTGGCAGCGGCCTTGGCGCCTATGTGGCCACGTTTCATCACGCATCGAAGCGTCTGGAACTGGCTCGGCAGGTTCTGAAGAACATTCGAAAATACGATTTTCAGGCCCTCGACCTGGCTCAGGTGGATCGGGGTGATGAGCTGAACGATATCATCCGGCAGGTGTATCGTACCGGCCGCGTGCTGGAGCGGGAATTTTCTGAGCTTAAAAAGATGGAAACCTATCGGCGGGATTTCCTGGGCAACATCTCCCACGAACTCAAGACACCCATTTTCTCCATACGTGGGTTTGCAGAGACCCTCAAGGATGGCGCCCTGGAAGACCCTGTGGTCAACCGCTCGTTCGTGGAAAAAATCATTCGCAACGCGGACCGCCTCAGCAACCTGGCCCGGGATCTGTCCGAAATCGCCCGGCTGGAGACCGGTCAGCTGGAGATGGAAAAATCAGCCTTCAGCATGAAGCGCCTGGTGAACGATGTCGTTGATTCAGTAGAGCCGCAGGCCAAAAAACGCGCCGTTTCCTTGAAAACCTCCTTTGAGCGCAAGCTTCCTCCGGTTTACGGCGATCCCTCGCAGATACGGCAGGTTGTCGTCAACCTGGTTGAAAACGCCATCAAGTACTCGAACGAAGAGAGTACTGTGTCCATTCGACTCCGTACACGAGGCAAGCGGCGTGTCGTGGAGTGCTCGGTAAAGGATCAGGGTATTGGTGTAGCCAAGGAAGATCTTGTCCGGCTTACGGAACGATTTTTCCGTGTGGACAAGAGCCGATCCCGCTCAGCCGGCGGCACAGGCCTGGGGCTGTCCATCGTCAAGCACATCCTGGCTGCACACGACCAGGAACTCTCCGTCTCCAGCGCGCTCGGCAAGGGATCCACCTTCAGTTTCCTGCTCAGTGCAGCGCACATCGAGGAAGAGCATTCATACGACTGAGACGGCCCACAGAACATCCAGCCTCCCATGAGACAAGCCTATCACCTGTCGCGTCCGCAAAAGCTGTTCGTCGTATGTACGGCCATCTTCCTGACAGCGCTCGTCGTGGCCGAAGCCACGGCCAGTAAGTTCTTCACGGCCTTCTCCCTGCCCTTCACCATCACGATCCTGGGTGTGGAGTTCAATGAGGTCGTCATGACGGCCGGCGTGCTGGCCTTCCCCATTACCTTCATTATCACGGACCTGCTGAACGAGTATTTCGGCAAGCCGGGCATCCGGTTCGTGACCTGGATCGGGATGAGCATGATCATCTTCGAATTCGGACTCCTGCAGCTGGCCATGGGTGTCCCGACCTCGTCCATTTCGCCGGTCCCGGACGAGGCCTTCAATACGGTCTTCGGTGCCACAGGCCGGGTCATCGTCGGTAGCCTCGTGGCCTACACGCTGGGTCAGCTGGCAGACATCACCCTCTTCCACTGGCTACGGGGCTTGACCAAGGGCAAACACCTCTGGCTTCGCGCGACGGGGTCGACCTTCGGCTCGCAGTTCATTGATACGTTCATCGTGTTGAGTGTAGCATTCTTCGGGCAGCTTTCCCTTGGCGAAATCATTGCCATCACGCTCTTCAACTACTCCTACAAGTTCATCATCGCCATCCTCATCACACCGGTCATTTACGGTGCCCACTGGGTCATGGACCGCTACCTCGGCGATGAGCTGGCCGAGGAGCTGATCCACGCGGCCGAGGAAGGACATCCGATCGAGGTCGTGCAGGGCGCTGGTGCACCATCAGAATGATCCTTCCCGGAGCGGTTTCCGACGCGATTAATCAGTACTTTTGACCGCTTCCGGTCTGTCGGCGCTCTCGCGCGCGCGATGGAATGTTCGCGCCAGCTGCTGCGTCCAAGATCGGTCCGTCCACTCTTTTTTCCTGCCGCCGCCACACCTTATGGCACCTGCCCAAACGGCCTTTCCCAGAATCGCTGCCCTTGTTGCGATCTCCCTTTGGCTTCTCCCGGAGACGGTGTTCGCTCAGCCCGTTACGCAGCCTTTTACGTTCAGCATCTCCGGACACAATCTTCCTGCCATCGAACATGGCTCAGCCGACTGGGGAGACATTGATGGCGATGGCGACCTGGATCTTCTTCTGGCCGGCTCTATCTCGGGAAGCATCGCAACGCAACTGATGGTCAACGATGGCCTGCAGGAAGGCACCCATCGGTTCCGGGCGCTGCAGGGACCCCTGCAATCGGTGCTCTACTCCTCTTCCTCGTTCGCCGACGTAGATGGCGATGGCGACCTGGACGTGCTGGTTTCCGGTTCAACAACGGCCGCGTGGCCCTACGCCGCATCCACACGACTCTACCGCCTCTCGCCGCAGGGTACAATGACCCTGATAGAGAACAGCGGTCTGCCGGATCTGCATTCTGCCTCCTCGGCCTGGGCGGATATGGACGGTGATGGGGACCTGGACGTCGTTATGACGGGGGTGACGTCGGCAGACGAGCTGACCACCGTCGTCGGATACAATGATGGCAACGGGACGTTTGAGACCCACACGGACCTGCTGCCCGGTATCGGTTATGGTGACGTCGCTCTGGGAGACGTTGACGGTGACCTCGATGTTGATGTCGTCCTTTCCGGTGCTTCGGATGATGGCTTCATGACCCGCGTACTACGCAATGATGGCGAGACGTTCTCGGCTTCAGGCGCTGCCTTTCCAGCCGTCGCCTTCTCCTCGGTGGACCTGGGCGACTACGATGGCGATGGGGATCTGGATCTGGTGGTATCCGGCGGGAGCGTCTCCGAACTCATCTTTGAGGGTCACCTCGAAATCTGGGACAATACGGGCGGCGCGTTTACGGCTTCGAGTCATGCATTGCCCGGAGTACTGACGGGAGAAGTCGTGTGGGGAGATTATGACCACGATGGCGATCTGGACCTGCTGGTCTACGGAGCCGAGGCGGCCATCGGGCGGCGATCGGCCTACATGTACCGAAACGACGGCGATGAAGGATTCCGGGCTGCCACGCTACTGGTCGGTGGCGTTTTCTCAGATGCCTCCTTCGGGGACTTTGATGGGGATGGCGATCTGGATCTGATTACCACCGGCACGTCCAGCTTGGGCCCGTCCTTCACCAACATCTACGAAAACCAGCGCCAGGTCATCCCTGCGCTACCTGCGGCGCCGTCCCTCCTCGTGGCTGACGTCAACGAGAGGGAGGTACAGCTTTCCTGGCAGGCACCTGCAACGGACACCGGTGCCATGCTGCAGACAACCTACAACGTGCGTATCGGTACCCGGCCCGGCGCCTCGGATGTGGTTTCAGCCATGGCCGACGCAACCACGGGCCGGCGTTGGACCAGCGGCCCGGGCAACGCCTACGTATCGAAGGCGTTTGCGATCAATGAGCTGGGTGATGGCACCTACTATTGGAGCGTGCAAGCTGTCAACAATGCTTTTCTTGCCTCTGAATTCGCTGCCGAGGGATCGTTCGCCATTCAGGGCGGCCTGTCGGTAGATACAGAAGCATCCGTTCTCCCCGAACGTTTTGCTGTCTACAGCAATTACCCCAACCCCTTTTCAACCCGGACAACCGTTCGATACGATCTGCCCGAAGCCGCCCCGGTCCGTCTGACGATTTACAGTCTGCTCGGACAGGAGGTGGATCGTGTGGAGTTGGGGGTTCAGCCTGCCGGAGAGCACCATGTCGAATGGGACGGCCGCAGCGCGGGTGCGCCTCTTGGCTCGGGTATCTACTTCTACGAGGTCCGTGCTGCCGGTCACGCGGCCACAGGCACCATGACCCTGGTTCGGTGACCCCGGTTTGATGGCAATGGTTCAACGAGCAGAGCGGCTGAGACAACAACGGTCTGACCACAAGAGCATCATGAGCGGACGCTACTCCCCTGGCATTATCCTGGCCATGTGCCTCTTCCTCACGCTGCCTGCCTTCGGACAGCGTCAGATTGCAGGGGTCGTCGGGATGCCTCCGGTGCGCTTTGGCGCCTTGGCTGCAGGGGACTACGATGGGGATGGGGATGACGATGTTTTCCTGACGGGAGAGCTCAGGAACGGAACCATTCATGCTGCCCTCTACCGCTTTGTTGAGCGCCGCGAGACACCCATTCCAAACAGCGCCCCGAAGATCGATGCCGTCTATGAGCGGGTGGATTTCCCCAAGCGCAACGTCAAAGGCGGGTCAGTAATCTGGCGGGACCTGAACAGTGACGGCAGGCTTGATATCCTCGTGACGGGTCTGGCTATCGAGGAGCAAACCACTACGACGACGACCTACAAACCCGCTACCGACATCTACATCAATGGAGGGGGTACCTTTTTTGTCAATGGTACCTCCGGCCTGCCAGGGGTTCACCGCAGCCGGGCCGACGCGGCTGATTTCAATGGCGATGGCATCGTGGATATCGTGCTCGGTGGCGAGTCGGAGACGGGGGCTGTGATGGGCGTGTGGCTCGGGCGAGGGGATGGGTCTTACTATCCGGGGCCGACCTCATTCGAAGCACTCGTGCTGACCTCACTGGCCATCAGCGACATTGATCTTGACGGAGACATGGATTTCATTGCGGGTGGTTTTACCGCTACAGGCCGGCCCACTGTCCGTCTGTTTTCCAACGATGGTACAGGAGTGTTCACGCGGGAGGATACCGCCTTTCCCGAGCTCTATTTCCCCAGCGCAGCCTTCGGTGACATCGATTTTGACAATGACGAGGATATCCTGGTCAGCGGTGGCAAATTGGCACCAACCATCCTGCGCGGCGAGACCTGGGTATACCGCAACAATGGCGGCAACCGTTTCGATGGCACCCTGTCAGGTTTGACGGGCCTCTTTGGTGGAGGGGCCTACTTCCGCGACATGGATGGGGATCAGGACCTGGACTTCGTCACCTGGGGACAGGATGACCTGAGTGACCCGGAAGGTCAGCAGCTTCAGGTCTTCGAAAACATCGACCTCAGCTTCCTGCGCATAGCACGCCTGCGCGGTGTTCTCTTCGGCGCGCTCGACTGGTTCGATGCCGATGGTAACGGCCGGCTTGATGTCCTCATTACCGGCGAGCAGGAAGGGAAACTGATCATTACCCTCTACGAGTTCTGAGCAGGTAACGTACTGCTGTCGCTAAACGGCGCTGGGGCAGCTCTGTCAGGAATGCCCGTTCAGGCCCGGGGCTATCAGCCGACCGGCACCATGGTCAGCCATCCATGGGGGTCTTCGCCCCTGTGAACTACATCGAAGAAGGCTGACTGCAAGCGCTCGGTGATGGGACCGCGCCGACCGCTGCCGATAACGTGGTGGTCGATGCTTCGCACCGGTGTCACCTCCGCTGCCGTTCCGGTAAAGAAGACCTCGTCGGCAATGTAGAGTGCTTCTCGTGGTATCAAGCCTTCCACAACCTCCAGGCCCATCCCGTGAGCGAGCGTGACGATACTTTCCCTCGTAATGCCTGGCAGGATGGAGGTGGCTACCGGAGCCGTGTAGAGCTTTCCATTCTTGACCACAAAGATGTTTTCGCCTGACCCTTCGGCCACATGACCTCCCGCGCTGAGCATGATGCCCTCGGTGAACCCACTGAGCACCGCGTCCATCTTGACGAGACTGGCGTTGAGGTAGTTGCCGCCCGCCTTGGCCATGGCAGGGAAGGTATTGGGGGCCATTCGATTCCAGGAGGCCACATGCACATCCACGCCTTCCTCGAGCGCCTCGGCACCCAGATAGGCTCCCCATTCCCACACGGCAATGATGGTCTGAACCGGGTTGTGAATCGGATTGACGCCCATCGAGCCCGCACCGCGAAACGACAGCGGTCGGATATAACAGGCCTTCAAACCGGAGCGCACGATGGTCTCGATGACCGCCTGCTCCAATTCCTCACGCGTGTAACCGAGGTCCATGCGATAGATGCGGGCCGAGTCAATCTGACGCTGCATGTGGTCTGCATGGCGAAAGATGGCTGATCCCTTATCCGTATGGTAGCAACGGATTCCCTCGAAGACGGAACTGCCGTAGTGCAAGGCGTGGGTAAGAACGTGGACGTTTGCTTGGTCAAACGGGACGAACTCGCCGTTCATCCAGATATCTGCCTTGGTCATATCGAAGCGAGAATGGGTGGGTTACGGCCGCGGAAAGCCCTCGGGGCACGCGGCTCAAGGAAACGGCACGCCTCAGTCCGTGGACGTGCGCTTTCCCGGGTACGTGTAGCCGATCAGCGATGTGATATCGGGCGAAAGCGTCCACTCGTGCGTGTACTGATTCACCGAACCAAAGAAGCCGAAACCGCCGCTCACATTGGAGAACGTACCCGGCTGCACGAGGACTTCCTGATCGAACACGCCATCGGGCGGGCGCCATGAGTCGCTGGTCATCGTAAGGCGCATTCCTACGGACATCAGGAAGGGTGCCGCATCGTCGGATATCCCCAATTCCTTGGTTACGTCTTCCTTGTCATCAGTAAGTCGTATCAGGACCTCCCACTTGTTGCCCTGAACCAACTGCCCGAACTGCTCGGCGACATTGCCATAGGGAATGACAGCGCTCAGGAAGGGCTGACCAGGAGAGGCGTTCAGGAACCGGTACCAGACCTCTACCCTGAAGGGCGGGAAGTCGATATCCGTCCAGCGGATTTTCTGGAAGACGGCGGCAACAGAAATCGTGGGGTCATCCAATTCGACGCCCGTTACCAGCGGGATCGTCGTGCTGGCTTCGGCGCGCTTACCATCCTCTCGGACCGCACTCAACGTGTAGGTCCAACCCGGGACAGGACGGAAGGGCGCGTGGAACACGTGCCCGGTGGATCCATCCGGGTAGGAGACGACGGAGTCCTGCCAGGCAATCACACGTCCGGTCTCGACCTCGAGCGTGGTGACCGTGGCATCGATCTGACCCGCTTCCAGGGCCGCAAAATCCGTCCTGAGCGGAATGATGCGCACGAATTGCTGATCAGAGGCCGTATCCAGATAACCGAATATGGTGAAATAGCGGTCCTCTTCAACAAACGGATTCACCTGATCATCGCACCCGCTCCAAAAGGTGACGGCAACCAGAAGGGCAAGCAGTAGAGGGAGGGACTGCAGACGAGGGCGCATCATGCTCCGGGCAGGGTGGCGTTCCGTGGGATTCTGAGATCTGCGCATTATTTATACTCCAATTTCAGACCCACAGTGGGAATGAGCGGTAGCTGATCCACCCGGCGCAACGTGAAGAGGTCCAGATAGAACAGGTTCCGGCGATCGTAGGCATTGAGCACACCGGTCTGAACCGTAAGGAACGTCGTTGGACCTACCCGGAACTCGCGATCCAGCGATATGTCCAGTCGATGGTAGGTGGGCAAGCGGCCGGTATAGGGGCGTCCATAGAGCACCCGCTCCTCTCCCGGAACCTCGGTAACGGATACCAGGGAATCGAGAAGTACGTAGCGATCGAAGCCAAGCGACTCGTTGAAGGGAAGACCCGAACCAAACTGCCAGCGGGCTGAGAAATTGAACCCCTTCAGATTGACATTGGCCATGACATTGAGCTGATCCTTTCGATCATGGGGCGGTGTATAGGCCACAGCGTCTTCGCCCGTGAGGATCTGCAATGCGCGGGCGGTGGTCTCATATTCCACCTCCGATCGACCCCAGCTCACGGTTGCCTGGAAGGTTTCCGAGCTGCCCAGCTCCATGCGCAGGTCGAAACCACGCGCCGTACCGTCGGCTAGCTGCACGTTCGTCGTGAATCGCGGGAATGCCGTCCACTCGGGGACATTCAGGTTGGCCAGATCCTTGTAAAACCCTTCTGCCGAGAGACGGACCCATCGCGTTGGCTCGATGCGATATCCCGCAATGACATGCCGCGCCTCTGGAATCGACCCAAAGGGCGCTGCCGTCCAGGCCGTGAAGATGTCCCCAGCGTCGCGGCGGTCATTGAGACCCGTGATCTCCTGATGGTAAACGCCCGCAGCTGTGGAGAACCGGTGCTTGCCTGCGTTCCAAACGATACGCAGGCGCGGCTCGATGAAGGTCTCTCCTTTCGAGGGAAAGGACTGCAAGCGGACACCAGGTTGGATGTTGAGACCTTCGGTAGGCTTGAATTCAGGCTCGAGGTAGGCGCCCACTTCGGTAATGAATTCCTTCTGGAGCTGCACGTTCTGGAACAAGCCCCCGAGGTTGGCATCGAGCTGCGCCGAGCTCAGAAAAATGCCCCAGTTGAAATTATTGTTGCCGACGTAGTGCGTCACGTTGGCCTGAAAAGCGAAAATACTGGCCTCCGTGGTGCGCTCTGCCGCACCGGGCGGACCAAACTGGTTGGCCAGTTCAGAATAACTGGTTACGATCTCGGCAAAAACCGGGAGCGTGGCCGGCAGGAAAATGAAGCGCGATCCAACGGCCAGGTTTTCCCAGTTGACCTCATCCTGCGTAATCCCGTCCGAATCCTCGTTCAGGGGGTTGATCCCGAGGCGCCCATTGTCCGACGTACGAATGCCCGAAAGCGACCACTGCGCACTCTTTCCCAGGTTGGCGTGGAGCTTGAGGAAGGCATCGTCAAACTTGAACGGCAGCGGCTCGTCGATGAGCTTTGCTGCTCCCTGCTCAATGACGGACTTTCGATAGGAGGCCAAAAAAGACACCTTGCCGGGCACGATGGGACCCTCCAAACGGACCGAGCTGACGAATGGCGCTACCGTGACCGCGCCTACCGGACGACGCTTGTTTCCCGTCCTGGCCGTGATGTCGATGACCGAGGAGAGGCGACCACCGAACTTGCCACCGTATCCACCAGCATATACGTCCGCCGTGTTGATGATGTCCGAGGGGAAGGCCGAAAAGAAACCGACAACATGGAAGGGCTGAAAGATCTGCATGCCGTCGAGGAGCACCAGGTTCTGCGTGGGCTCACCGCCGCGAATGAAGAGCTGTCCGCCCCGATCACCCTGGGAGACGACGCCGGGAAGCGCCGTCAGGTAGTTGACCAAATCGGCCGAAATGTCCGGGGCAGGCACGAGCGAGATGTCTGCCGGACGTACGGTCTGCAGACCTGCCGTGACGTTGGCAGCACCGGCCGTCTCACGCGCTCCCTCGACAACCACTTCACCGAGTTCGGTCTCCTCGATGGCCATGGCAATGCTGACCGTCTGGATTTCTCCATCTACCACGGTCACGGCCTGCTCGAAGTCCTCGAAGCCGATGAAGGTGGCACGCAGCGTGTAGGCGCCAGCCGGCACCCGGGAAATGGCATAAAACCCATCGGTATCGGAGGCATTGCCGTACAGCGTGCCGGCTTCATCGATGAGAATGACGTTGACGCCGGGAAGGGGCTGCCCATCGGAGGCATCCGTCACGAAGCCACGGATGGTTCCATTCTGTGCGCGGGCCGGAGTGGCCACGAGGAGGAGCAGCAGAACGATCAGGCGAACCAGGGACGGGACGCGGTAGTGGGATTGCAAGGATACAGGGGTATGGATCACGGGAGCCGAAAAGGTACGGCGTGATGAATACAGAATGAAGCCGATGTGAGGGCAATTCCTTCAACCTTCAGTAGACGCCTGTGACCGCCTACTCATTCCACGGATTGCTCATTGACCCATCCCAACGCTTCGACGGTTTGCCCATCAACGGTCCACTCGTAGGTGTATCGACCGACAGCGCCCAAGAAACCGAGATCATTGGCCACATTGTTCGCTACCGGGTCGGCCCATTCCTGGCTGGGCACGTCAAAGGTGAGAGAAAGCCCCCGAAAGCGTACGCCCGGCTCGTCCACCAGCTTACCCAACTGGGCCATGACCACGTAGCGATCCGACCCGTAATTGACCTGGAATTGCAGCTCTTCCGTCAATCCGGCCGCGAGCCGACCGTACGTGACCGGAACGGTAACCGGCAGCGCCTGCCCGGTATCCACCACTGCATAGTCCACGTGCGCACGCTCAGGTACGCCCTCCAGATTCTCCAGAAAGATCGTTTGCGCGAGGGAAGACGTGTCTCCGGCGACCGGACCGACCGTCAGGCGGGGCCGCGGCGGAACCGTGGTCGTGGCAAAGGAAAGCACGACATCTCCCCGATAGACCTCCAATCGATAGGTCGCCCCGACGGCAGGTTCGAAATAGGCTTCAAACAGCGTGATCGGGGCGCCCGATCGATCCGTGGTGTCCAGCCGTGTCCAGGTCTGGATGCTCCCCGTGGCCTCTTCGATACTGCGCACGTCGACGCCCTGCAGCCCGCCGGGTGCTTCCTCAATGGTGGATCGAAGTGCTTCAAGACGAAGCAGTTGTCGCTCGGTACGCATGTCAAGCACGCCATACATGGCCACCGAGCCGTTTCGATCATCCGAAATGGGATCAACAAAATTATCGCATCCCGCCCCTGCGAGCAGCATCAGAACCAGGACGATGTGAACAGCATGTCTACTCATCTGAGGTCCACCCGTAATCCAAGCGATGGTACCAGGGGCAGTTGATCCACCCGCTCTCCGGAGAAAATATTGTACTCGAAGATGTTGGCGCGGTCATAGATGTTGATCACGCCTGCTTGCACGGTCAGGTCGGCCGCAGAAAGCACACGCGTGTGCTCCAGCGTGACATCCAGCCGATGGTAGGTGGGCATGCGCCCTCCGTAGGGGCGGGCGCGCGAGACAAGCGTAGAGCCCTCATCGAACAGGAAATCGGTCGTCCCCGGTTCGTCCGCCTCAAGGCCGGTGTAGTAGCCGTTGACCTGCGTGAACGGCAAGCCCGATCCGAACTGCCAACGAGACCCAAAGGCCCAATCGCCGGCCGTCAATCGAACCGTAGCGCCCACCTGATGACGGCGGTCATGCGGGGGGCTGAAGTCGATTCGGGGCAAAAGGATGGATTGTCCCGTGCCCGCCAAAAAGATGGCGCGCGAGCGCTGGACCGGCCGAACATAGGCTACGCGGGCACGCGCGTAGGTGGCCGACATATAGAGGCGACGGGAGGTAATCTCGGCTTTTACATCTATCCCTTCGGCGCGGCCATTGACCTGAGAGAATTCGGCAAGCACTCCTACCTCGTCCGAGAATACGGGGAAGGAGAGGTTCGAAAGGTCCTTTCGATACCCCTCAACGGAGACCTCAAGCCAAGGCCGTGGGCGCACCTGCCAACCGGCAATGTAATGAACCGCTGTAGGCACCTGGGTGCCCCTCGGGGATGCGGTCCAGACGGTGAACACGTCCGAAACATCCTGCTCATTGTTCAGGCCCACAATCTGTTGGTGATAGCGTCCCCAGGCCAGACTCAACCGGTGGCGACTGCCCGTACCACCGGGTAGAAAAAGCAGCCGGAGCCGGGGAGCCATGGTTCGACGCAAGCCACGCGAAAACGCTTCGATGCGCAGCCCGGGCTCGATCTGAAGATGCTCGCTCGTGACGAGCCGCCCCTCGATGAAGGCGCCGCCACTGCTGACACCGCTACTCACTTCGCTGCGGCCCTGACCGAACGTGTAATCAAAAAAATTGGTGTTGCCGAACAGACCGAAGTTGATCTGATTCAGACCCAGGAGGTACGTGAATCCGATATTGAGGGACAATTCGGATACATCGGCCTGCCGCACATCCTGGGCCGTTTGGCGGTATCGGCTCTGCAGGGACGAATAGTAGACGGACAGCTCGGACATCACGGCTGCCTCCTCCGGAATGTAGATGAAGCGACCGCCGTAGGCCTCATTTTTCCAGGTGGAGCGTCGCTGTGGCTGCGGTGTCGCTGACCCATCGCTTCCGCCGAGGTTGCCTGTATCCGAGGTGCGCAGGGCGGTGAACGTGACGCTCGAGGTTGGCGTGAGGAATGCGTGGAACTTGGCAAACCGATCGCCGAATCGAAATGGCAGATCCTGGCCGAGGACCTGTGGCGCAATCCGGTCAATAATGGACTCACGGGCAGAGAGGATGAGCGAAGCCTCCTCCTTTCGAATCGGTACTTCGAGTCGGATACCGCTTACGAACGGAGCCACCGAGGCCGATCCGCTGACGCGCTCCTTGCTGCCATTACGGGTGCGGATGTCTACGACGGATGATATCCGACCTCCGTAGCGGGCATTGAAGCCGCCCGCGTAGACATCGGTGGTCGCAATGATGTCCGCCGGGAAGGCGCTGTAGAAGCCAACCACGTGAAACGGCTGGAATATGCGCATCCCGTCGAGTAAAACCAGATTCTGCGTTGGCGTACCCCCCCGGATGAAAAGCTGTCCTCCGCGATCTCCGGTGGACACCACGCCTGGCAGCGTAAGCAGATAACCGGCCAGGTCATAGGTCACATCCGGCATTGGAATGCGTGCCAGATCCGAGGGGCGTATGACCTGCAGGCCGGCCGCATAGCGATCGGCATCCACCCGCTGGGACGCGACCACAACCTCCTGCAACATCGTTCGACCCGGCGTCAGGATCAGCTCGAGCGGACGCTTCAAGGGCACGTCGATGGTGTCTCGCCGCACATCGTACCCGACAAACGACGACTCAATCTCGTAACGGCCCGCTGAGAGGCGTGCAAATTCGAACGCACCGCTTCCATCGGTAATCTGTCCGGAAATGCGCACGCCATTCTGCATGAGCAACACCGTGGCGCCGGGAAGCGTGGTTCGGGTTTCGCCATCAAGAACCCGCCCGGAAAGGGATTGGGCCTCTGCATCACCCGCCACCACACAGAGGCCGAGCAGACAGCAGCCCAAGAGTGGGGCCACCCATCGCGTATGTAGTCGTGCATCGATCAATGGTCAGCCGGGATGCGCAAATGAACCGGTCCGTGCCTTGGAGGCTCGAAAGGGGCCTCTTGGACGCCGAACAGGCAGGGTACATTCGACAGCAAAGAGAATTTCAACGGGGGCGAGAACACTGCCCAGCGGCAAGGGTTGGTGCTCTGTGATCCCCAAGGTAACTGTGGATCTTCCGTTACAAAGCCTGCCCCCGCGTTCCATGAAAAAACGAGCCCGTTTCTACCTGCTGCTTATCATCGGATTGTTTCTGGTCGTCGTCTTCATCGATTCCTTGGGCACCTTTGACGCGCGGCCCTACTACGTAGTGCCCCACGGAAGTCACACACATTACGTGCCCAAGGACTGCGACCCTCCCCTCTCGCCGGGCGATGCACCCACACGCGAGCCCGACGCCGATGAGCGCATCACGTGCGACGGACGTATCGTTCCGGCCAGTGGCTTCTAGCCGGCTACCCGGCGAGGGCCACGATGGCATCCCGCTCAAGACGCATGGTTTCCCACTCGGTCAGCATGGTTGCGCCGCGCCGCTCATAAAAGGAGATGGCGGGCTCGTTCCAATCCAACACATTCCACTCGAAGCGCTGACATCCACGATCCCTGGCAATGGTGGCCAAGTGCTGGAAAAGGGTGAATCCGACGCCGGCACCCCGATGCTCCGGTTCAACGAAGAGGTCTTCCAGAAACAGACCGAAATTGGTCAGGAAGGTCGAATAGTTGTGAAAGAAGAGCGCAAAACCAACGCACGCACCGGAAGCCTCTTCCGTTGCTACAAGGGCCTCGATGCGCGGCGTGGCATCTGATTCCAGCTGACGGGCCAGCACGGCTGCGTCCGGTCTGGAGTGATGCGAAAGCCGTTCATAGGCAGCCAGGGCATTGATCAGGCGCACCAGATCGGGAGCATCGGCAGGACGGGCTGCACGGATGGTGTAAGACATGTCAGGGCGATGGTTGCGAAAAATGGTCGTCAGCGTGAGTGCACCACGACCAGCTGCTCATGCACGTGGCGGCCGCTTTGCACCCGCAGAAGATAACGGCCGGCGGCTGGCGGTGGAATGCTGAGGGTCATGAGCGCCTCACCCGGCGCCTGCTCCGTGGACCACCAACGCCTGCCCGACATATCATACAGTGACACGTGAACGGAGCTGCCCAAGGGTTCCTTTGCTGCGATGTGCACATGGATAGGCCCTTGAGCTGGATGCGGCGCCACGCCCACCGTGAGCGGCGATCCCACCGCGACGAACCCTTCATCCCGATTGGCACCAACAGGTGCATCAGAACGCAGTATCCATCGCTCCGGATCGATGAGCACGGCCAGTGGTCGTTCAGGCAGCGCGATGTCGGCTGTCTCCTCGCGCGCTCCCACGTCGAGCAGGATCAGGTACGTACTGCCCGCCGTTCGCACCCACAAGGGCAGACGAAGTGCAAAGGCCTCAACGTTGGAGTGCAGAGGATGTTGGGTCTGCGCAACGTGCAGGCGGATCCGGTTTGATGAAGCCGTCGACGTGTCCTCCCAGTCCACCGTGAAGGTCGGCAGGCCTGTACCGCGCGTTACCCACTGCTCAAAAAACCGGGACCAGTCGGTGCCGGTAACCTGCTCCACCGTCTCCTGGAATTGCTGTGTGGTGGCCGTGCCATACCGCGCGTCAGGATGCGCGGCCCAGGCCCGCAGTACCTCTCTGAAGCGCTCATCCCCGATGTGGTAACGTATCATGCGCAGTACCATCCAGCCCTTCGCATAGACCCTTCCGTGGGAAAACATGTCCGCGGCATCCGTGGTGTCGGCTAAAACCAGCGTTCCCGCAGCCGCCCGTGCACGCTCGTAATACAGGTCGAAGAGGACATCACGGACCGAGGCGAAGGTCGGGTCGGCCTCGAACGTCAGCATTTCCCCAAGCGTGGCAAAGCCCTCGTTGAGCCACAGGTCCCGCCAGGACGCCGGGGTGATGGCGTCGCCATACCACTGATGGGCCAATTCGTGCGCAACCAGCTCGATGCCGATGTTGCCCATGGAGCTTATGGTCTGATGCTCCATACCCCCCCTGAAGGTGACGTGGGCATGACCATACTTCTCGTCGGCAAACGGGTAGGGCCCGAACCAGTCTTCCTGAGCAGCCATGGCGTCGGCTGTCAAGCGCCAACCACTCGTCGACCCGATCCCCTCGAAGGCAGGGATATCCTTGTACACGTAGTGCTCGATGGGCACCTCTGCTGGCCCGAACTCAGCAGCCAGATGGGCAGGGCGTACGTAGGTCTCGACAATACGGTCATAGTCACCGGCGGCAATCGAAACGAGGTAGGTTGAAATGGGATGACGGTGCAGCCAGTCGAACGTGACTGTGCCCTCTTCGTGGTGCTGCTCAATGATAAGCATGCCGTTTGAGGCCGCCGTCATGCCCTCGGGCACCGTAAGCGTGACGCGCAC
>JAFMNH010000088.1 GCA_017859335.1 Rhodothermales bacterium
TTTGCCTGTTCAAACGTGGATCTTGTGTCGTGGATGGACCGAAGCCAGCTGACGACCACGCCGGCCCAAACCGACCCCTTCGGAAACGTCATCCAGCCCTCTTTCAACATGAATGATATCTGGGGCTGGAAGCATGCCGAAAGTGGCCGCTCGTTCCTCATCGTGGGTCGCTACGACGGAACCTCTTTCGTTGAGGTTACCGATCCATACAACCCGGTACTGATAGGCGAACTCCCTTCGGACAAACGGGATGCGGCCGGCAACGTGGCGCTGTCCGCATGGCGTGATATGAAGGTCTATGCCGACCACGCCTACATCGTAGCCGATTCTGCGCCGGGGCACGGCATGCAGGTATTCGACCTGACGCAGCTTTTGACCTACACCCACCCGGTCGTATTCGAGCCCACGGCCAGGTATCAGAGGATTTCCTCGGCCCACAATATTGTCATCAACGAGCAGACGGGCTTTGCCTTCATCGTGGGCGCGCGGGGTTCAGCCACGGGTGATGACTGTGGCAGCGGGCTGCACATGATCGATCTGTCGGATCCGGCAGATCCCCAGTTTGCCGGGTGCTACTCGGAATACGGCACCTCGCGCGGCGGTGGCGCCTACACCCACGATGCGCATTGCGTGGTCTACGAAGGGCCGGACGAGGACTGGCAGGGTGCTGAGATCTGCGTCAACTCGAATGAGCAATCGGTTGTCGTGACCGACGTCTCGGACAAGCAGGCGCCCTCCACGATTTCCGTGGGTCAGTACCCGGCCACGGAGTACACGCACCAGGGCTGGCTCACGGATGACCATCGCTACTACTTCCAGGGCGACGAGCTCGATGAGGCACGCGGCTCGGTGGGCAACACGCGCACGATCGTCTGGGACCTGCAGGATCTGGATGACCCGGTCGTTGCCTCAGAGTACCTGGCGCCCCGCCAGACCATCGACCACAACATGTACGTGCGCGGTCATTTGCTCTTCCAGAGCCAATACGTGGACGGCCTTCGGGTGCTGGATATTTCCGATCCGGTCACGCCGGTGGAGGTGGGCTTCTTCGACACCCATCCTTCGAACGCCGGCATCTGGGATGGCTCGTGGTCGAACTACCCGTACCTGGACGATGGCATGGTAGCTGTCACGAGCTCCATCGATGGTCTCTTCATCGTGCAGCCGCAGGCCAGCCTGCTGACCGGTGTCGATCCTGCCCGGGAGCTGCCCTCCGGTATCTCGCTGCTGGATACCTATCCGAACCCATTCCAGTCGCAATCGGCCCTGCAGGTAACGTTCTCCCGGAGCGAAGTGGTCCATATTGACGTCGTGGACATGCTTGGAAGGACAATACGGCGCGTTTTTGAGGGCGATGTACAGGCCGGGCAGACCATGCGGCATATCATCCCGGGCGAGAGTCTCCCGGCCGGGACGTACATGCTTCGCGTCCGGGGAGCGTCCTTTGATGTGTCCCGTCCACTGATCAGGGTGCCGTAAGGGAGGGATCCTTGATGGCCCGATCCGCGGTCCAGATTTTGACACTCCTGTGCGCTCTCATGATGTGCTGGGCACCCAAGGCCGCGGCGCAAGATGGCAAGAGTCACGAGGATCGGATTCCTACAGAGGCTGCCCACGGAAAACGTGCCGGCCAGGCTGACCTGTGCAGGGACGGGCGTGCTGCCGGCTATCCCTGTGAGCATGTTCATCTACTCTCGTTCCTGCCACTTCATGAGCTGGGTGCCGGTCCCGGCATCGGGCTGAACGATGCCTGGGGATGGGTCGACCCCGAAACCGGACAGCGGTGGGCATTGGTCGGCCGAGAAGACGGGGTTGCCTTCGTGGAGATTTCCGATCCCGCTGTGCCGCGCTACGCCGGCCAGCTTCCCATGCCTTCCACGGCACAGGCCAATGTCTGGCGGGATATCAAAGTGGATGGGTGGTACGCCTTCATCGTGGCTGACGGCAGCTACAGTCGGCAGGGTCTCCACGGCATGCAGGTGTTCGATCTTCGGCGTCTGCGTCAGGCCACCGCGCTGCCCGTAACCTTCGATGCGGACGCCCATTACACGGAGTTCAACGTTGCCCACAACGTGGTTGTAAACGAGGAAACGAACCGCGCCTATGTAGTCGGCGCCCGTCTCGATCAGCGTTCGTGCAACGGTGGCTTGCATATCATCGACATCTCCAGCCCTTTGCAGCCTGAATTTGCAGGGTGCTTTGCAGACGCCGGCACGGGGCGACAGGGCGGCGGCTACGTACACGATGCGCAGTGCATCGTATATCGCGGACCTGATTGGGCGTATCATGGACGCGAAATCTGCGTTGGATCGAACGAAACAGCCATCTCCATTGCCGATGTCACCGATGCCGACAATCCTTCCGGCATCGCCAGGGGCACTTATCCCAGCGCCTCGTACGTGCACCAAGGATGGTTTACCGAGGATCAGCGCTATTTCATTCAGAATGACGAGCTGGATGAACGGGTCTTTGACGAGCAGACCCATACCTACATCTGGGATCTCGAAGACCTCGATGATCCCGTACTGCTTGTGGACTTTGTCTCTGATGCCGTGTCCACGGACCACAACCTGTATGTCCGGGACGATTTCGTGTATCAAGCGAACTACTCGAGTGGTCTTCGCATCCTTGATATCTCGGATCCATCCAAGCCGTTCGTTGCAGGATATTTTGACACGCGCCCGGATGACAGCGCGGTCAACTTCAATGGTGCGTGGACGGCCTGGCCATACCCGGATGACGACCTGGTCATTATTTCAAGTCGGGGCGAAGGCCTTTTTGTGGTGCGCCCGGGCGCGCTGTTGGGTGTCCGCTTCACGGGGATGGAAGGACACGCCCTTGACGACGGTGCCCTTGAACTTCGCTGGTCCATCAATCGGCCATCTGGCATTGAACGCTATGATGTTCTCCAGCTGGACCCTGATGGGGCATCAACCCGGGTGGCCTCATTGGCTGCTCCTGTCGGCTCTGGTCAGATTTCAAGCCGGTTGGCGATGGGAGAGGGTGTTTTTCGTTTCCGGATTGTGGCCGTGGATCAGGGTGGCGAAGCCCTTGTTTCCGATGATATCGTCGTCAATACCTTGGCTGGAACCCACCTGCTCGATCCGATCTGGCCAAACCCGGCCAGTACCATGGCGCGGGCCCGGTTGGCGGTATCCCGGTCACAGGCAGTCCATGTAACCCTCCATGACGCACTCGGCCGCGAGCTGATGCCCTTGTTAGAGGGGGTTGTCTCAGCAGATGATGCACGGGACATCGGGATCGATGTTCGCCGCCTGGCACCGGGCCTCCACTACATCCATGTAGTAGGTCAGCACTTTTCTGAAACCCGCTCCTTTGTTGTGACCCGCTAGGTGCGCGTTTTCCGGCGCACCTCTAGGAGCGTCATGAAGGCCGACACAGCGAGACCGCCAAGGCCCAGCGCCAGGATCACTGTCATATCCTGCGAATGTGCGGGCAGCAGCAGTTCCCGATCTTTGGACAGCCACGGCCACAGCGAACGCAGGGATCCCATCATCAGGCCCACCAGGACGGCCATGGTCAGGTCATGAGCCCGGTCCAGAAGCCATTTCAACACGACGGCAAAACTGCCGAGGCCGATACCCGCCCCCAAAGCAAACACGCTGATTACGACCAGGTCCCGGGCATCAATGGCCTCGAAAACAGGCGCATACATACCCAGAACAAGCAGGATGAAGGCACCGCTGACGCCAGGCAGGATCATGGCGCAGATGGCCAACGCGGCAGCAAGAAACACAGCCAGAAGGCTTGGCTCCCCGGTATCCAGAGGCGGGATGCCAACCAGAAGGAAGGAGACGGCAGCAGCAACGAGCAGCAGCCCCGCGTGACTGGGCATGGGCTTCTTGATACGCAGCCACGGGATAGGAAGGGTACCGAGAATGAGTCCAAAAAAGAGACTACGGCTCGCTTCCGGCCAGCTTTCCATGGCTTCAGGAATAACGGCGGCGCCAAGCAAGGGAGCCAGCAGTACCCCCGCGCTCAGCCAGAACAGGAAGGACAGGTCCAGGGCGCGCAGGTCACTCCAGCATCCGGCAAAATCCAGGCGCAGTGCCTTCACTCCTGAGCGGGCCGCGGTGCTCAATACGTCGATCAGGCGCTCATAGATGCCGAACACCAGCGCCATGGTACCACCGCTCACCCCGGGAATTACGTTGGCTACACCGATGCCGATACCTTGACCCAGCCATGTAAGCCAGCGAAGCAGTGTGCTCATGGCGCGCAGTTATCGATCCAAACCCAGCATGCGGCGGATTTTGCTGTGTCCGAATAATTCTGGCCATGCCTCTGGAAGGTGGCTTTTCTGCTCGGGGTCAAGCCCGAAAGCCATTTTCATCGAACGCACGCTCTCTTCGGCATGGCCCAAGGCCAACTGGGCCCTTGCTTGGGAAAGGTAGGTCTCAGCGCAGTTGGGCTTCAGCTTCAGCGCATGACCGTATGCCTCCAAGGCTTCCTCGAGCTGACCCGCTTCGAAGAGCGTTTCAGCAAAGTCCATCCAGGCATCCGAGTTTTCCGGTGTCATCCCGACGACCTTACGATAGGCATTCACAGCCTCAGCGAGTCGGCCCATGTTGTACGCGCAGTCGGCCTTGGCATGCCAGAACTCCGGCACATCGGGATTCAGCACGATGGCTTGGCTGAAAAAGCTCAAGGCATCCTCGAACTGCTCCATGGCATCGTGGCAGCATCCCAGGCCGTACCATGCTTCCGCATAGGTGTCGTCTGCTTCGATCGCTTTTTCGAAGTAGTGTATGGAGCTCTCGAACAGCCGTAACTCCTCGTAGGCTAACGCAATATTGTAGCACGTGGCAGCATCCTCACCTTCGATTTCCAACACCCGCTTATAACTTTGGATCGCCTCTTTGAGCTGCCCCAGATTCGCCAGTGCATTGCCACGGTTGTAGTGGGCCGACGCAAATTCATCTGCGATGACAATGGCCATATCGTAGGACTCAATGGCCTCCTGATAGCGCCCCATGCGGTTCAACACGATGCCGCGGTTGTACCAGGCGTCCTGTGAATAGGGGTCGATATCGAGATGTCGGTCGTAGCAGGCAACACTCTCGGCTTCCTGCTGCAGCCTGTCATGGCAGAATCCCAGTTCATACCACGCCTCCGGGTGCTCCGGGTTGATGGTCGTGCACTCGGTAAATACATCGATGGCATCTGCAATACGATGCAGCCGCTCCAGAGTGACTCCCATGTTGCACAGCGCCTCTTCGTTTCCGGGATGCAGGTGAAGCACCTCCTCGAAAGCGTCCAGCGCCTGTGCTGGCTCGTCCATGCTGTCGAGCGTGATACCACGATTGATCATGGTTTCCACGTCGGTTGGATTCAGTTCGAGAGCACGATCGTAGGCGAAGAGCGCCTCGGGATGTCTGCCCATGTTATTGAGCAGGATACCTCGGCGCAGCCATCCATCAGAGGAATAGGGGTGTATCTCGAGCGAGCGATCAACGACACCCAATGACTCCTCAAATCGTCCCTGTTCGAAATAATAGGACGCAATCTCTTCCAGCGTATCCGAGTCGAAATATACCGAGCGTCCCTCGCGCTCGAAATGAGCGGCCAGGTCTTCAAGGCGCTGCTCGTCCTTGGAGTCCTCGAAGTCGTCGAAACCGAAGTTGAAACTGCTCATGCGCAGGACGTGATCATGCCGGGTAGGGAAAGCACACGGAGGCCGTGCTGGAGCCTTTCAAAGCAGACCGTTATCAAAGGTTCGCGAAGCGCTGATATGATATGTGAGCGTTCCGCGAAAATCAAGAATCCAGCTTCTCCCTGCGCGCTTATATTGTGGGCCCTAGATCGTGTTGGGCGCGCTCATTCATCGCACCTATAGAGGAACCGTACCGGTAGTCCGTGGCAGGGTATGATCATCAGCTTTGAAGGAATCGATGGCTCTGGGAAAAGCACCCAGGCCCAGCACCTGGTCCCATGGCTCGAGGGCCTCGGTAAGTCAGTGATGTACGTACGCGAACCCGGAGGCACGGATCTCTCGGAGCGAATTCGCGATCTGCTTCTGGATCCCTCCATCTCCATGGATCCGTTCACGGAAATGCTTCTCTTTTCTGCCGCACGATCCGAACTGGTTCGTTCCCGCATACAAGCAGCGCATCGTGACGGGCACATCGTCATCTGCGATCGCTTCTTTGACTCGACCGTAGCGTATCAGGGTGGAGGCCGGCAGCTGGCCGCACCTGAATGGCTGCAGCAGTTCCAACGCGCTGTCACAGGGGGCGTTGTGCCGGATCGCACGTATTTGATCCGGGTTGACCTGGCAACAGCCACGCAACGCCTGGCGCACCGACTTGGTCAGGGCGCAGGAGATCGCATGGAGCGGGCGGGTCCTGGATTTTTCCAGCGGGTCATCGATACCTATGACCACCTGGCTGCGGCCGAGCCCGCGCGGTTCCTTGTTCTGGACGGTAGTCGGGATATCGACTCACTGCAAGAACACATTCGTCAGGATGTGCTGGCCCACTTGTCGTCATGATCTCCTTGGAACAGCCTCCTTGGGCGGCGGTAAATCGAAGAACAGGTGTTGCGATATGACCTCTTCCCCTCTTCCAAACGAACAACTCGAAGTCGTTCGCGGGCGCTACCTCGATTATCTGAAGGAGCGCAATCTGCGGCAGACGCAGGAGCGCTTGGCCATTTTTGAAGAGGTGTATGACACGGCGGACCACTTTGATGCGGACGAACTTTTCGTTCGCCTGAAACAGGAAAACATTCCTGTGTCCCGGGCAACTGTCTACAATACACTGGAGCTCCTGGTGGATTGTAATCTGGTTGTGCGTCATCAGTTTGGAAGCAAGCAAGCCAAATACGAGCGCAGTTACAGCTTCTGGCAACACGATCATCTGATCTGCGAGGACTGCATGCACCTGTTCGAGTTCTGCGATCCGCGGATCCAGAGCATCCGGGATATGGTGTCCGAAATCTTCGGTATGGAGATCCAACGCCACTCCCTGAACATGTACGGACGGTGCACACGGGAGAACTGCGAATTCAGGACTGGTGAAACCGTGGAGTAGGCCGCGCTTTGCGCGCTGTCAGGGTCTGGTCTATTCCAATCATCACCCTCGCGCTGCCCTCGCCTCAGATGGCCTGGGGGTCTGAGGGCCTCGTCGCGTCAATTCAGGTCGCCCACTTTGTACAGTGTACCCCATGTGCTGTATATTCTGACTCAACGTTCACTTCCCCGACATCATCGCGACATGCGACGCTTGCTGTCCATAGGTCTGATTCTGCTGCTCACCGGCGCCGGCTTCATGTCGGGGCAGGTTCGCCTGACAGCGTTCCAGATTCAGGAGGAAGGAAATGATTTCCGCATTTCATGGACGACGGAGTTGGAAGATGAGGTACGGCAGTTCGAACTGATGCGCCGGAGCCCGAACAGCAACGACCAGTTCGTACGAATCCACACCGTGCCATCCCATGGCACAGGCCGCGAATACGGATTCCTGGATGCCCAGGTCTTCAAGTCAGGCAGCGACAAGTTGGACTATCGTCTGGAGGCCGTCTACCAGAACGGAGTGAGGGAAGCGGTTCGTACAGAATCGGTCAACTACACGAGCACCGCCGTTCGACGTACGTGGGGTAGCCTCAAGGCCATGTTCCAGTGAGAACCCGCATCATGTCGCGGCGGCAGATTCAGCGGACGCTGGATCGCTTGGCTTACGAAATCGTGGAGCGAAACCGGGGTGAAGACAACCTGGTTGTCATCGGGATTGAGCGTGCTGGCGCTTCGGTGGCTGAGCAGATCGTGGACTCCATGCGTCGTATCTCGGGTAATGGACCCGTTTCGTGCAGCCTGGATGTCACACAGTTCAGGGATGATACGCCGTACCATGCCGAGCCCCCGGCACTGCCAGATCTCGAGGACCGCACGGTCATTCTCGTCGATGATGTGCTCTTTACCGGGAGAACGGCGCGCGCAGCGCTCGACGCTGTCGTTCGTACAGGCCGCCCACGCTCCATTCAATTGCTTGTGCTGATTGATCGAGGGCATCGCGAGTATCCCATCCAGCCCGATTATGTCGGGCGCACCATGCCCACGAAGCATCGTGAGCGCGTGGAGGTGGATACCACTTCTTGGTCTGTCGATGTGGTCGAGTAGGTGAGCGAAGGGATCTTCCTCGGGGTTACACGTCGATGTGCCCCGAGCCGGTCATAAGCGGATTACTGGCTCAGTATCCGCACCTACTGCGCCACGTCCTCCGTATCCGGATCCCGTAGGAAAAGGCGTACCTCATACCCTTCTCTGACACTGGTCCCTGCGGCCGGCGATTGGGTTACGATCCGAAGAGAATCATCACGGGTGTCGTCGATCACGATAGAGCGGAGACGCATGTCGAGAAGCAGGATGCGGGCGTCATCAGGATGCATTCCAGACACATCCGGAACCAGCACATTGGTTGCTCCGAGACCCGTTCCGAACAGGAGATGCACGGTCGTTCCCGGGGCCACGCGCTCTCCGGCTGGAGGATCCTGCTGGGTAATGATGTCTTTGTAGACAGATGGGATGGAGTCGGGTTGTACACTGCCCACGATCAGATCTGCTTGCATGAGCATATTCTGGGCCTGCCGTATCCCGAATGATTCCACCCTCGGAACGACCACGGTTGTCGTATCCCCGGTGTTGATGGTCAAGTATACTCGTCGGCCCGGCTTTACCTCGGCGAATGGCGGCGGGTTTTGGTCAATGACCACGTCTCGTGGCAGGTTGGGCTTGCGTAAAATGACCGTCTCAACCTGTAGGGCCGCCGATTCGAGCGAGGCCCTGGCCTCTCTCTCACTGGAGTTGATGACATCAGGCACGGTAACCGATACGTCATGACGTGTGAAGGCCGGCATGACCCATACGTTGACGACCAGGTAGACCAGGGCCGAAACAGCCCCAAGGCTTACCAAACCCGCCCATACAAACGGGTTGCTCAGGTAGCGTCGAACGGTTTTCAGGGTACCCAATGATGCTGGCGTAGGTAGTGAGGTTGCGGGGCTTACGCCTCCGGTCTCCAGGTGTTCAGGGGAGTAATCAGTTCACGATGGCCTGGTAGGTCAGCGCGCGAAGCCGGTTATGATCTGTCAGGCCCGGCTTGGCATTCATGATCTGGGTCAAGTAGACAACGACCATATTGTCTCTCGGACTTGCAAAGTAGGTTGTATGATAGGCACCGCCCCAGCTGAATTGACCCTCGGCACCGGGGAGACCATAAGCCCCCAGGTCGGTTATCAGCTCGAAACCCAAGCCCATCTTGCGTCCTGCCCCGAGGTTTGACTCTCCGATGTGGTTGGACAGGACGAGGTCGACTGTCGTGGGAGAGAGTATGCGCTTTCCATCCAATTCGCCACCGTTGACGACCATTTGCAGAAATCGGGCATAGTCGTGGGCTGTCGACACCAATCCGGCACCCCCTCCGAAGGTGGCTCTGGGACCGTCAACATAATGACCTTGACCTTCGTAATGCCCTTCCGTGCTGAGGCGCACCAGCCCCTGTTCCGTGCCACCATAGACGACCGCCAAGCGATCGGACTTTTCCGGTGGCACGAAAAAGTGGGTGTCCACCATGCCGAGGGGGATGAAAAGGTGCTCGTCCAGGAATTCGTCCAGAGGCTGACCAGAGACGACTTCGATCAGCGCACCCAGGACATCGATGCCCAAGCCATAGACATACCGCTCTCCGGGTTGGGCATCCATGGGTAGCGATGCGATCGTACGTACAATCTCCTGGATACCTTCTTCGCGGTCTGCCAGATACCAATACATGAGATCCGCAGCTTCCCACTCGGCGCGGGCTACCTGTGAACCCCAACCTACCCCCGCCCGGTGGGTCATCAGATCCCGAATGGTGATGGCGCGATCGGCGGGGACCACATCATAGCCGTCCTCATTGGCCACGGCGACTGTGGTGTGCTGCCATTCCGGCAGATACGTGCCAACCGGCTCGCGGATGGAGAGCTTTCCCTGCTCCTGAAGGATCAGTACGGCCAGTGTTACGATCGCCTTTGTCTGGGAGGCGATACGGAACAGGTCATCGACCTCCATTGGATCGCCGATCTCGACATCCCTCATTCCCATGGCCTTGTGATAGACGATCTTCCCGTTCTTGAGAACCAGGGTTACCGAGCCAGCCAAGAACTGCTCATCCACGTACCGCTGCATCACGTCATCGAGTCGGGACAGTCGTTCTGAGGACATCCCAACTGACTCAGGCGAGGCGGCTTGGAATTGCCGTGCATGTGCCGGCACGCTCAGGAACAGGAGGTGAACGAGCAGCAGTGAGGCAGCGGGTCGAAGGAAGAGGCGCATGATGAAAGGGTCTGAACCTGAGTGATAGGCCGAAGGGGCACGGTATTTTATGTTCGGGCTGTAGCTGGCAGGCTCGATAACCATGCAATTCTATATATAAGGTGTCTTTTCAGGCTGTTGAAACCGGGGGATACAGAGAATGTGTGAAGG
>JAFMNH010000089.1 GCA_017859335.1 Rhodothermales bacterium
CAGGTTTCTGGGAATATCCAGGATGAAAGCCTTCATACCGGGTGCACTCTGTCCAGCCCAGTAGGGTTCCGAGGGGGTCATCCTCCTACGGCAGACGAGGTGAACCTTCGTTGGGCCGATGGCACGTCGCTCGGCTGGGTCCGCGCAAAGTCAGAACGGGACAGATACCCGGAACGACCATCGACAAGGCGGACATGATACCATGCAGCCGATCCTCCAACGACATGCATGTGTATGGCTTCCTCGAGTGCGATAGCGGTACCTCCCCGCCTGAGCGTTGGCATTGTACGCAGGCGAACGGACGCGCTTGTGGTGCGCCAGGACCCGAATGCAGAGCGGTCCACAGCAACGCGTGATGGGCGTATCGCAGGTTCGTGGACGAACGGCCAAGGGTCGTGTGGGCCGCCCTGATAGATGCCGAAATGCAGGTGGGGCGGCGTCGTGCGGGCGTTCCCCGTATTTCCCACCAACCCGAGTGTGTCACCCGGCTGGACGTACTGTCCTTCGCGTACCAACTGGGAATCGAGGTGGGCGTAGTAGAAGTTGTGATCCAGTCCATCCCTGAGCCATACCTGCTTACCACCACGGGGCGTGGTCTGAACGCGCGTCACACGGCCTTGGCGTACCGCTACCACGGGCGTACCCCGGGGCGCAAAGATGTCAATACCGTTATGACTGCGCCGTCCTCCATCACGCTCGACACCGAAAAGGGACTGGGCACTGGAGATGGAGTGTCCTGCCACGGGGAATATGAGCGATGCTCCCGTGCGGATGCGTACTTCGTACCTGCCATCTGCCAGGATTTCGGGCTGTATGCGAAGAAGGTGGATGCCGGAGCGGCGAACATCCCACGTCATGCGACCGGTCGAGTCGGCACTGGATAGGCGTCGATAGTCCGTTGTGCCCTCCCCGGGCGGCTCGTAAAGGTCCGAGAAAACCATGAAGCCGTCGACAGAGGTTGCCTCTACGATCAGTTGCTGTCCCCGGGTCAGGTCCAGGCGATAGCCCAGTGCCATGACCTCGGGTGCCACCAGATACCCGTTCTCGACGTAGGGTAGGGTCGGCGTGATGGGCATTTCGAGGACTTCGTTGCCCGCCTCCAACCAGCGTTGGGTTATGATTCGCTGACTGATACCCGAGGTTTCGAGAGCGTGGACGTACGCATCCCGGGGCGATGCGGGACGGTACTGTTCCCTGAGCTCCGCCAGGTGTTCACTGCAACCCGTGGTGAGCAGAAAACAGACGAAAAGAAAAAACAGACGCATGGGGGATCATGGGACACACGGGAAGGACGCGCTGCGGCAACAGACTACTCTCCCTGAACGACAATGGAGCGTTGCCCGAACAGACGACCGAGGCCTTGCATGACCTCGTTGTTTGGATCGATCACGAAGGTACGGCTCAGAAGCCGCGTCGGCTGCGGTGAATCATCCGATATCAGGTCCAGATACAGCTTGCATCCACCCCGATGGGCACCCAGCAGTTCTTCGAGCGCGTCTACCTGCGAGAGCTGCAGTTCAGTCGCAGGGATGCGGATTGAGAGCGACTTGACCATCTGCTCGCGCACCTTCCACATGGGAATGACATCGCTGCCGATGACCTTGCCCGAGCCGCCACGCAGTTCCACCTGTCCCTTGATGAGTACGATTTCATCCACGGTCAGGTAGCGCTGTACCCGGTCGTACGTGTTCGAGAAGCAGACCAGTTCGGCCTGTCCTGAGAAATCTTCGAACTGGGCAATGATGAAGGGTTTTCCCGACTTGTTGGTCCGGTGCTGCACCTCCGTAATGATACCGCAGAACGTGTGGTTGGGGCGGTTCTGACGTGCGGCCCAATCGTCGGCCGGGCCTTCGCGCTCGACGATACTCGGGGCATCCGCAATCTGGGCAGACGCGAAGGCCCGGGCCTCGGCCAGGTAGGCCTCCAGGGGATGACCACTGACATAGAAGCCGACCGAAGCGCGCTCCTCCTTGAGAAGACGCGACCGGGGCCAAGGCTCGGTTAATGGAAGTGAGGGCTCCAGGCCTGCTGCACCATCCCCGCTGGCTTCACCGAAAAGGGATATCATGCCCGCCGCTTCGTTTGCCTGCGCCTTCTGGCCATACTGGATGGCCAGTTCCACGGCCTCCGCCTGTTGGGCCCGATGGCCTTCCAGGCTGTCCATGGCCCCGACTTTGGCCAGGCTTTCGATGGCTTTCTTGTTGGCTGCACGCAGGTCCACGCGGCGTGCAAAATCGAAGATGTTGGTAAACGGACCGTTCTCGGTGCGCTCCTTTTCGATGGCCTCGATGGCCCCGAGGCCAACCCCCTTGATAGCGCCCAGGCCGAACCGGATCTTGCCTTTCTCGACCGAGAAACGGGCTGTGCTCTTGTTGATGTCCGGTGGCAGAAGCTCCAGTCCAAGGTGACGGGCCTCTTCCAATACAACGGCCAGCTTCTTCGTATCGCCCATCTCGTTCGTCATGGCGGCCGCCATGAATTCGGCGGGGTAGTGCGCCTTGAGCCAGGCTGTCTGATAGGCTACGATGGAGTAGGCAGCGGCGTGCGACTTGTTGAACCCATATCCGGCAAACTTGGCCATGAGGTCGAACACCTCGGTGGCCGTCTTTTCGTCCACATCCCGCTCGGCCGCCCCTGCAATGAAGATGGCCTTCTGCTTCTCCATCTCCTCCCGCTTTTTCTTGCCCATCGCGCGACGCAGGATGTCGGCGCCACCGAGCGTGTAGCCACCCATGACCTGGGCCATCTGCATCACCTGTTCCTGATAGACCGGAATCCCGTAGGTCGGCTCCAGGATGGGTTCGAGCATGTCGTGCGGATAGGAGACCGTTTCGCGACCATGCTTGCGGGCGATGTAGGTCGGAATGTTGTCCATGGGCCCGGGGCGATACAGGGCGTTCATGGCAATCAGGTCGTCAATGGTGGTCGGCTTCAGTTTGCGGAGCCATTCCCGCATCCCGGAGGATTCAAACTGGAAGATGGCCACCGTATCGCCCTTCTGGAAGAGTTCATAGGTGCGCTCGTCGTCCAAGGGGATATCGTCCACGACAATGGTTTCCCCATGGGCCTCTTCGATCAGGTCGATAGCGTCGTTGATGACCGTGAGCGTCTTGAGCCCCAGGAAGTCCATCTTGAGCAGGCCGAAGGACTCGACCCACTTGCCATCGTACTGCGTCGTGACCACATCTTCGGCGCCGCTCTTACCCTTGGCAATGGATACCGGGACATAATTGCTGACCGTACCGGGTGCAATGATCACACCGGCCGCGTGTACGCCCGTGTGCCGGGCCGAGCCCTCGAGCACCTTGGCATAGTGCATCAGGTTACGGATCTGCTCGTTCGGGTCGTTCTGCAATTTCTTGAACTCGGGGACCTCGTCGAGGGCCTTGTCCAGATTCACCCCGACGCCTTCGGGCACCATCTTGGCGATACGGTCGGCTTCCATGAGCGGAATCTGCAGCACGCGGGCCACGTCCCGGATGACGCTGCGTGCGCCCATGGTCCCGAACGTGATGATCTGGCAGACATTCTGCCGACCATACTTTTCAACCACATAGTCGATGACTTTCGAGCGGCCGCGATCATCGAAGTCGATGTCGATATCGGGCATGGACACGCGCTCCGGATTCAGGAAGCGCTCGAACAGCAGATCGTATTGCAGTGGATCCACGTTCGTGATACCCAGGACGTAGGCCACCAGACTGCCGGCTGCTGATCCACGACCGGGTCCGACCGATACCCCCAATTCACGGGCTACGGTGGTAAAGTCCTGCACGATCAGGAAGTAACCGGCATAGCCCATCTGGGAGATGATGCCCAGCTCCAGGTTCAGTCGTTCTTCCTGCTCGAGCGTTAGCGTCCCACCGAATTTTTCCTTGGCGCGCTCGAACGACAGGTGCCGCAGGTAGGCATCCATGTCGTTGCCAAACTCCGCCGGCAACGGGAAGTGCGGCATCAGGAGCTCGCCCATGGGAAGCTCGAACGTGCATTTGTCGGCAACCCTCGTCGTGTTCTCCAGAGCGCGCCGCACGACGTGCTCGTCCGCATTCTTCAAGGCCAGCTCCATCTCCGCAGCGCTCTTCAGATAGAACTGATCGTTCTCGAAGCGCATGCGGTTCGGGTCGTTGTACTCCTTGCCGGTCTGCAGGCACAGAAGGACGTCCTGGGCAGCCGAGTCTTCCTGCTCGACATAGTGCACGTCGTTCGTTGCAATGACCTCGACTCCGTACTCCTTGGCCCAACGCAAGAGCACCTCGTTGCACTTATGCTGGTCAGGAATGTTGTGATCCTGGATTTCGACGTAGTAATCCTCTCCAAAGATATCCAGGTACTGCTTGAATACGCGGCGTCCTTCATCCTCTCCCTTCTTCAGGATGGTCTGCAGCACCTCTCCCTGAAGACAACACGTCGTGGCAATCAGGCCTTCGGAGTGGTCCTTGAGCGTCTGAAGGTCAATACGGGGCTTGTAGTAGTAGCCGTCCGTGTAGGAGAGGGAGGAAAGTTTGATCAGGTTGCGGTAGCCGGCCGCATTCTTGGCCAACAGGACCTGATGGTAGCGGACGCGATCCGTCTTGTCATCCATCCCCGAGGCGGTGACATAGAATTCGCACCCGATGATGGGCTTGATGCCGGCACGCTTGGCCGTCGTGTAGAATTCCGGTACACCGAACAGGTTACCGTGGTCTGTGATGGCCACGGCAGGCATTTCCAACTCTTCTGCCTTGGCCATCAACCGCTTGATCCTGGCCGCACCATCCAACAGGGAGTACTGGGTATGACAGTGCAGGTGACAGAAATCCATGACGATGGGCAGCAGAAATGAAGATGGAGCGATGGGCGATCAAACGGCCGCCGTCAGCGTAACCAGCAGCCGAAAAAGGCCTCGTGACCGCATGTCCGGCAGGAGCAATCCGATGCGTCCAAGAACGGCCCGAACGCTTTCAGAATCAACGAGTGTTGGCAAGTCGGAGATCCGGCGCGCCGGCGGAAAACCTTTCAGGCGTAAATCCTTCCAAACGGAAAACCTTCGAGACGGAGAATCACGATGACGGATGTTCTGTGTGTGGATGTCGCAGTCCAGGAAGATCTCATGCTGTACGATCAGTTGGCGCGAGGGGTCGTGGCATTGAGCGGCCAAGGGAGACGCCTGCTTATCCTCCTTGGGTCGGGCGAAGCAGAGGAGAGGCGTCTCGAGACGGCTGGCCACGTGCCCGTTCGCAGGGAAGGGGCTTTGGAGCGTATAACGCCACCGGTGGAATCGTCGATGAAGGAATCCGTGCGAACCTTGTCGAATAGGCTTACGGACGAGGGTGCGTTTGCCGTTGGCATGATGGCGACTGACCGGAATATAGCCGTGCAGGCCGAGGACGGTCTGCGGATCTCTGCGCAGCGCGCATCGCAGTTATGGACCGGTCCGGGTGTGGTCCCCGTGCTTGGGTCTCTTGTCGGAAATGGAACAGGAGGGGCGGTTGATGTCCACCCACTTGCGCTGGCGGTGGCCTTGGAACCGCACCTCGGGTCGCCCGCCCGCATCATCTTGCTCCTGAAGCACGCCGTAGGTCCGCGGGCTGATCTGACGGACGGAAAAAACACCGTTTCAAAGGAAAAATTGATGGAGGAAGGCCTCTTTGCTCCGGGTCTGTCCCTGCCTGCCGATGGGATCTCCTGGTATGTTGGCAGCCCCCTTGAGGCCAGTCGTGGGCAGGTGGTCCAAGTCCGTTGATTTGAAAGGGCTTAGACAGCGCGTTTGACGGGTGGGAGAACCTGGTCTGACGGTGTTGACGGAGGAGTAGATAGGGGATGGTAGACGATGCATGAGCCATGCAAAAAGGCGTTTGCGGCTCGGAAATGAAGATTCTTTCTTGACAGGTGGTAACATTCCCCTTACTTTGACCGCCGTTACGCAGGGTGCATCCTTTGCTCCTGCAACCAGAACCCACTTACGTTTGGAGGATTACAAATGAGCAAGTTCGCCGACCTCAAAGGCTTTGTTGATGGCCTCGAAGATGACTTCGGTAAGTTCTACGACAAAGGCAACAAAGCTGCGGGTACGCGTGTGCGTAAAGCCATGCAGGAGCTGAAAGGAATGGCTCAGGACATCCGTATCGAAGTCCAGAACATGAAGAACGACGGCTGACAGCCTGCTTGTTTCGTGTCGAAAAAGGGCCGCGCCGTTCTGGCGCGGCCCTTTTTCGTTTCCGCCTTTTCGGGCCCATCCAATTGGATTGTCAGCGCGGTGGGCCAACTCCGAGGCCCAACCTGTTTTCGACAGTCAACAGTGCAGGGAGGGGGAATCTTTTTTGCGGCTTCCGGGTGTCTATGGTCGTCCCCGCTGGCACCACCCATCTCCTCCCACATGCCCTCCGCCATACTGAATCCAGCGTGGCCCCGCCGGGTCCTCGCGGTGGTTTTTTTACTGATTGGCCTCCCCCTCGTGGCAAACGCTCAGGAGGAGTCCTCCTCCGACCCACCGGCCTGGGAAAAGTCCTTGGTCACAAAACTTGCCGGATCGCAAGCCACCTTTCAGAATTGGGCGGAAGGGGGGATCAATACGTTGGCGCTCTCGAGTGCTGTAGACGGCCGCTGGCAGAAAAATCATGGACGCTGGAATCGGAGATATGACCTTCGACTGGCCTTTGGTGCGGTCAAGCAGGACACCCTTGATTTCCGTAAAGCAGAGGACATCATCCGGGTACAGGCTACCTTCAAGCACACGGGATCAGGCTCTCTGGGCACATTGATGCCGACGGCCGCGCTCTCCGCGAGAAGCCAGATGGCACCCGGGTACAATTTCGACAAGAACCAGTTCAAGGAAAAGCGGCCCCTGCCTCAGAAGGTCTCCGACCTGCTTTCGCCAGCCGTTTTTACGGTTTCCCTCGGTTTGACCTACCAGTATCGGTCCTGGCTATCCCAACGCGTCGGGTTTGGTGGGAAGCAGACGGTGGTGCGTATTGAGCGGTTGCGCGAGCTGTACAACATGCGCGCCGATCAGCCCATGAGACTCGAGGTTGGACTGGAAGCCTACACGGAGCTGGAGAAGGAGGTGGCCAGCAATATCCATTTGAAGTCAACCCTTGGGCTGTTTGCGGCGTTCAATCAAGCCGATCATCCGGATTTGCTCTGGGAGAATCTGCTAACGATGAAGGTCAATTCCTGGTTGCAATTCAATGTCGAATGGGTCGTGCTGCGTGACAAGGATGTCAGCAACCGGTTCCAGCTCAAGGAGGTATTCACGGTGGGTATTGTCTACGCCATCCTGTGATCAAGCGGCCACGACATATGGGTTCACGGCTTCTGATGGCCGCCGCGCTGCTGGCCCTGTCTGCCTGCGCCACGACCGAGGGTGTCCGGGACATACCGCGGCAGGCGACAGACGCATCAGAGCGCCGGTTGGCTGCAGATGATTCACTGGTTGCCACCGTACAGTTGCACGCCGGTACCGGAGAAAACGCCCTTCCAATCCTTCAATTGGATCGAGGCGTTCCCCTGCGGTTGGCCTTCGATGTGCTCTCCAGGAATCCCCGACCGCTTACGGTCACCTTCTACCACGCGGACCGCTCCTGGAAGCGGGATCTGATGCCGGCCGAATACATGGCGCGCTTTCAGCGGGACGACATCCTTGATTACCGTCCATCCCGCTCGACGCGGGTGGATTATGTGCACTACGAATACACCTTCCCCAACAGCGCCATCGGATTTCGTCTGAGCGGCAACTACATCCTCCGGGTACACGAACAGGGTCGGGAGGATGCCGTGCTTTTTGAGCGCCCTTTTTTCGTAACCGAGCAGGCCGTGGCCCTGGACGTACGCATGGACAACGTGCTCGTAGCCGGTCGCCAATACAGCTCGATACAGCCCGTTGTACGATTCAGACCCCAGGATCCAAGCGCGAGCGTATTCGACTATTCGGTGTGTTTTTTACGCGATGCGCTCTACGACGCCATGCGATGTGTGGAGCGCCCCTCCCTGGAAACCAGTCCGGATCTGCTCTTTTATCTCGAGCCCAGGGAGTCCTTCACCCCGTTGCCGGTCCCTTTCTACCTGAACCTGGCCGATGCTCGTCCCGGTGGCCGGATCCTGAGGGTGGATCGGCAGAATGCGCCGTGGCGCATCTGGGTGGAGCCTGATCTGGCCGAGCTGGGCGGCTCGACCATGGATCCTTTCCTGAATGGTCAGGCACGAATCCAGCGCGCGGCGGGTGCGCGCCCCGAGGCGGATTACGGTGCAGAGTATGTCTCCGTACGACTTCGTTTGGTGCCACCCGGAAACCAGCCTGTTGCGGCGGAAGTCGGTGTTGTGGGGACCTTTTCGGGATGGCAATGGGACCGTGCCCACCTGCTTTCGTGGAACGGTCAGGAAGGGTGGTACGAGGGCGATATACTGATGAAGGAAGGCGAACATTCCTATCGGTATGTATCGGCGAGCAGCGGTCTTCAGCAGGCGCTCGAAACCGGAATGCCACAGCTTGAAAACCTGTTTACGACGCTGGTCTACCATTCCGATATCCGTACGCAATCGGACCGGCTCATTGCCGTTCAGGGTATCTTCTCCCGCTGACGACCGTCATGATCTCCGCAAGGCGTTGAATCGCCTGCAGGAGAGGTTTACCTTGTCACCAGCCCACGCTGAGGGCCCCAAAGGGCGCCTGACTGCAGCTATCCCATCGTATTCCCTGGACCATTCCCCCAAATTCATGTCGCGATTCCGCTCTTTGCCGGCGCTACTGCTCAGTATCGCACTTCTTGGCGGCTGCGCAGGCAGCAAAGCCACTACCGCTCCCCAGAACGCCGCTCCCGATCGTCCATCCCGCTCCAGTAGCAAGGATGACGGTCCCAAAAAATTTGCTGACGTCATCAAGGATGATTTCGTCAAGGACGAAGGCATTTTTACTGTCTATCAGGACGACGAGACCTATTACTACGAGATTCCTGACGCCATGCTTGGTCAGGAATTCCTGCTGGTGACGCGTATCGCCAAGACGGCTGACAACATCGGATACGGTGGGCAGAAGGCCAACACGCAGATCGTGCGCTGGGAGCGCAACGGCGATACGGTCTTCCTGCGGGTTGTCGGTTATGAAAACCGTGGAGACGAGGACTCGCCGATTTACGAGTCGGTTCGCAACTCCAACCTCGAGCCCATCATCAAGGCCTTCGATGTGGAGGCCCTCAACGCCGACACGACCGGCATCGTGATCGATGCAACGAGCCTCTTCACGAGTGATGTGGCTCCGCTGGGCTTACAGGCTTCCCGTCGTCGGGCCTACTCGGTTCGCCGACTCGATGGCGATCGTAGCTACATTAGCTCGGTCAAATCCTTCCCGGAGAACGTGGAAGTGCGTCACGTGCTGACCTACGACGCCACTGCCGCTCCGTCCAATGGATCGACGAATACGATTACGGTCGAAATGGCGCAGTCCATGGTCAAGCTGCCGGACAACCCGATGCAACCCCGTCTGTGTGATGAGCGCGTCGGCCTCTTTTCGGTCACGTTCACCGAGTATAACGGCGAGCAGCATCGTGCCGAAGAGAAGTGCTACGTAACGCGCTGGCGCCTGGAGCCTTCCGATCCGGAAGCCTACGCCCGTGGTGAGCTGGTCGAGCCGGTTGAGCCGATTATCTACTACATCGACCAGAACACCCCGGAAAAATGGCGTCAGCCCCTGATCGACGGCGTGAATGACTGGCAGAAAGCCTTTGAAGCAGCCGGCTTCAAGAATGCCATCATCGGGAAAATGGCTCCGACCGCTGAGGAAGATCCGGACTTCAGCCCGGAGGATGCCCGCTATTCGGTCATCCGCTACTTCGCCTCCGATATCCAGAACGCCTCGGGCCCGCACGTGCACGATCCGCGTACTGGCGAGATCCTGGAAAGCGACATCAACTGGTACCACAACGTGATGCAGCTCCTGCGCAACTGGTACCTGATCCAGACAGCTGCTGTCAACCCGGCAGCCCAGAGCAAGGATTTCGAGGATGATGTGATGGGCGAACTGGTTCGGTTCGTATCTGCCCACGAAGTCGGCCATACGCTCGGCTTCCAACACAACATGGGTTCCTCCTACGCCTACACGGTGGACCAACTGCGCGATCCCGAATTCACGGCCACCCACGGCACGGCGCCCTCGATCATGGACTATGCCCGCTTCAATTACGTGGCGCAGCCCGAGGATGGTGTGACGCAGGTCGGACCGATGGTCGGTGAGTACGATGACTGGTCCACGAAATGGACCTATGCCTGGATTCCGGGCGTTCGCACGCCGGAGGAGGAG
>JAFMNH010000090.1:0-3105 GCA_017859335.1 Rhodothermales bacterium
GGCCGACGACCCGGCCCGCCTCAAAGCCGTTCATATCCGCTTCGACGCATGAACAGCATGGTCGAAAACGCGCGGCGGACCGATCTGGAACGCATTGAAGCCCTGCTGAACGCAGCAGGGCTGCCCACGGCAGGCGTCGCTGCTATCATCGAAGATTTCCGGGTCGTTCGGGATGAAGCGGGCCGCGTCGTGGCAGCAGGCGTCATCGAGTGGCATGCTGAAGAGGACCGGGAGCCGGACGGACTCATCCGCAGCGTGGTTGTGGATCCTTCCCGAAGGGGTCAAGGAACCGGAACGCACCTGATCGAGCATCTCAAGGCATCCACAAAAGAGGATCTGTATTTGCTCACTGAATCGGCCACGGGATTCTTCCGCAGTCTGGGCTTTGAATCGATCGACCGCGCCCTGGCGCCGCCGGCGCTCCGGGCCTCGGAAGAATTTCGCTGTCTGTGCGGGGAATCCGCAGCGTTCATGCGGCGTTTGGTAGATTCCGACATGAGAAACGCGCCCTGAGGCGCGTACAAACAACCTTTTCAACTACACGTCCCTCTGCAGTCATGGCGAAGACGAACCGTCGCAAGGAACGCGCCCGCCGCGCCAATCAACCTGATCTGAACAAGAACGCCCTCTGGATGGCCGTCGTGCTGGCTGGTATTGGTGCCGCCCTGGCCTTCTATGCCACGCAACTCACGTTCAACATCGAGTCGCAGGGCATCGTGGAGGCCTCCGGGTGTTCGCTCAATGACTTTGTGAATTGCGATGTGGCCAATGCCTCGTCGTATGCCAAGATGTTCGGCGTGCCGGTGGCCTGGTTCGGTTTCCTCTTTTACGCCTTTGCAGGTTTGGCAGCGGTCTTCGGAGCCACGGCGTCCAGCACGCGGCAGCCGGCCTCGTTCATTGCCATGGCGCTGGTGCTCTCCATTGGCGCCGTGCTCTTCACCTTCCTGAAGGCCTATCACCTGTACGAGTTGGGCGTCCTGTGTCTGGTATGCATCGGGATGTATGTGGCCAACTTCGGCCTGTTGGCCACGCTCGGGATGGCGCTTGGATACGGCCCGGTGGGCGTTGTGGGCTTCGTCAAGGACTACATTGCCCGCCTGCAAGGCGAGGCCGGCGACAGCGGTTTCGAACCACAGATTGTCAAGGTAGGCGCCGTAGCGCTGGCCGTATTCGGCATTGGATATGCTGGCGCGCTCAATCACGCCCGGGACATAACCGGGAATGTGGATGTGGATGCGGCCGTCACGCAGCACTTCCGTGGCCTGACCTACGATGTGCAGGTGGATCCGGAAGCCTCCATCTGGGGCAATCCGGATGCAGAAATCGAGATCGTGGAGTTCGCCGACTTCCAGTGCCCGGCCTGTGAGCAGAGTGCATTCCACCTGCGTCCAACGTTGTTTGAGTACGAGGACGATGTCAAGGTCGTGTTCATGAACTACCCCCTGACGCGCATCCATGCGCAGGCCATGAACGCGGCGAAGGCGGGCGTGTGCGCCGAGCAGTTCGGGGATTTCTGGACGTATCACGACGAGGTGTTCAAGAACCAGGCCGTGCTGCAATCGACCATCTTTACCGAGATTGCCAGCGATATGGGATGGGATGAGCGCGCGTTCGCCGAGTGCATGCTGAGCGAAGACGTCCAGTCGCGCGTCGAGGCGGATATGGCGAAGGGTCAGGTGGCCCAGGTCACGGGAACGCCGACGCTGTACATCAACGGTCGCAAGGTGGCTGCCTGGCGCAATACGGACGTGATCCGCGCCATCGTACGCGAAGAACTGGCCCGCCAGTGAGCGGCGACGCATCTGATGCAGGATACCGCCCGCTAGTGAGCGGGGGGGCGTCCGATGCGGGCGATCGTGACCTGCAGTCCAGTGGCTACCGGCTGAATGTCGAAATCAAGGCCCGCTGCACCGACCATGACGCCGTGCGCAGCGCACTGAAGCGTCTCGGATCGCGGAAGGTGGGGGTGGATCATCAGATCGACACGTATTTCCGCGTGCCCGAAGGTCGCTTGAAGCTACGCGAAGGCGGTATAGAGAACAGCCTGATCCACTATGAGCGGCCCGACCAATCGGGCCCCAAGACATCAGACGTGCTGCTCTACCGGGTAGACCCGGATCCGTCCCTGAAGGCGGTCCTTTTCCGGGCGCTGGGTGTCCTGGTGGTCGTGGACAAACACCGGGAGATCCATTTCGTGGACAACGTCAAGATCCACCTGGATGAGGTCGATGGCCTGGGCACGTTCCTGGAGATCGAGGCCATCGACGCCGATGGGTCGCGCTCGGAAGCGGAGCTTCAGGCCCAGTGCGAGGCCTTCATGGCGGATTTCGGGGTGAAGGAGGGTGACCTCCTCGACGTCTCCTATTCGGATATGCTCTTGAAGGGCTGAGCGGATCAGGCAGCGTGCGCATCAGGAAAGCGGGTGCGCAGCCAGAGCGACACTTTGACCAGCAGGATGAGCGCAGGCACCTCCACGAGAGGGCCGATGACGCCCGCAAAGGCCTGCCCGGAATTGAGGCCGAATACGGCGATGGCAACGGCAATGGCCAACTCGAAATTATTGCCGGCGGCCGTGAAGGCAACCGCCGCGTTCTTGTCGTACTCCGTTCCGGAGGCGCGTGTCACGAAGAAGCCCACGAAGAACATTACCACGAAGTAGATGAGCAGCGGGATGGCAATGATCACGATGTCCATCGGGATCTGTACGATCAGCTCGCCTTTGAGGGAGAACATGACGACGATCGTGAAGAGGAGCGCGATGAGCGTCATGGGGGAGATGGCCGGGATGAAGCGCTGCGTGTACCATTCTTCTCCTTTGAGGCGCACGAGCACGCTGCGGCTGAGCATGCCGGCAACGAACGGGATGCCGAGGTAGATGGCCACACTTTCGGCGATCGTAGCTATCGAGATATCCACGATCGCCCCCTCAAATCCGAAATACGGGGGCAGGACGGTGATGAAGATCCAGGCGTAGAAACTGTAGGCGAAGACCTGGAAGATGCTGTTCAGCGCCACCAGCCCCGCGCCATATTCGCTGCTGCCCTCGGCCAGATCGTTCCATACCAGCACCATGGCAATGCAGCGCGCCAGGCCGATCAGGATCAA
>JAFMNH010000090.1:3115-10235 GCA_017859335.1 Rhodothermales bacterium
CTCCGGGTAGTCCTGCAGGAAGGTCAGGGCCAGGACGAACATGAGCACCGGGCCGATGACCCAGTTCAGCAGCAGGGATACCGAGAGGACCTTGACGTTGCGGAAAACCTGCGGGAGGAGCCGGTAATTGACCTTGGCCAGGGGCGGATACATCATCAAGATCAAACCAATGGCAATCGGAATGTTGGTACTCCCGGAGCTGAAGGCGTTGATGAAGCCCGAACTGGACGGAATGAAATAGCCAATGCCGACTCCGAGTGCCATGGCCAGGAAGATCCAGACAGTCAGGTAGCGATCCAGGAAGCCCAAGCGTTTGGTGGTCATGGTAGGGCAAATGATGAGGTGTGCACCGGGAAAACCGCTAATCTACAGGCAGCGTGCTGTTTTGGCGTAAGCAAATCATCACCATTCCGTATGATCGGGATACCAACGGACCATGGTGCGTTGGAGACGTGAACATTTGCATTGAACCGTTGGAAACTCCCCTTCAAAGCTCGTTGTCCGAGTCGGCCGCATCCGGCGTGCCGGATGCGGCCGTGCTCGCCCCGCCATTCGCCGGCGTATCGTTTGATGCGCTGACGGCGCTGGACGTCTCCGCCATAAAGGTATGGCGCCTTAAAACCGGACTCTTTTTGGGCTTTCTGGCCCTGGGCGTCCTGATCTGGGACATTCTGAATGCATTTCAGGCTGAGCGCTTGGTGCCCTTCGGCGCGGCATCGCTGGTGGCTATCGTCGTGGCAGTCGCCCTGTCCTTTTGGATCCCCCCCTTGCGCCATCGCTACTGGGGCTACGCCTTACGCGATGAGGAGTTGTTGCTCGTGCGCGGCATTTTCAATCGGGTCCACACCATTGTTCCGCTGCGCCGGATCCAGCACCTGGATATTTCGCAGGACATTTTTGAGCGTGAGTTCGATCTGGCCAAATTGATCGTGCACACGGCGGGAACGCGTTCAAGCGACGTCATCTTGCCCGGGCTGCACCAGGATGTAGCCGAGGCCCTGCGCGATGAGATGAAGCAGTTCATTACGGATCAGGCGCTGTGATGGAAGGGTCCCCGCCGTCGGCCGCACTCGAGCCCAAACGCCTGCACCCCTTGACCATGGTGCAGCGGGTCATCGTGAGTTTACCGGCGCTCGTCTTCATCATGCTACCCGTTCTCCGGGGTAATGGCGACTCGACGGCGTGGTTCAACCTTGTCTTCGGGGCGATGTACCTCGTCTTCATCGTGCCCTGGATTGCCATTCATTACCTGCGCTTCCGCTACTGGTTTACGCCGAAGGAGCTGGTCATCCACTCGGGTGTACTGACCCGTCGCCGCCGTAATATTCCGCTCGAGCGGATCCAGAATATCGAAATCGAGCAGGCGCCGTTGCAGCGACTGCTGGGTACGGCCAAAGTGGTGGTCTACACGGCCGGAAGCGCGCAGGCGGAAGGGGTACTGGAGTATGTGTCGCTGGCTGAAGCGCATGATGTACGGGCCGTGGTTCGAAACCTGCAGCAGCAGATTCAGGCATCTGATCCCGTTGATGTGTCAGTAGCCGAGGCCGAAGAAGCTGTCGCTCCCGGTAGCACCGTCACGTCTGGGGGCACCTTGCTCATTGCTCTCGATGCACGGCGCGTGATCATGGCCGGTGCGTTCCGTTTTTCGCTTATCTACCTGGCGGTCATCTTTTCCACGCTGCAATACATCGAGCCCGATCCCGAGCTGCTTTTTTCCTGGTTGATCCGCGGGCCCCTCGAACCGCTCGAGGCCCAAATCGAGGCGTCGCCCGTCTTTACAGCGGTTCTCGGGGCCCTGGGCGCCGTCATTCTTGGCTGGCTGACCGGCATTTTGGTAACGTTGAACCGCTACTATCGCTTCAAACTGGAGCGTATTGGAGATAAACTGCACAGTTCGCACGGATTGCTGACCCTGAAGGAGGGGACGATTCCGCTCTCGCGCGTGCAGTCCTGGATTCTGCGCACCAATCCCCTGATGGAATTCTTTGGTTGGTACCGGTTGGAGGTGCAAACGATGGGCATCAACCTGAACCAAAGTGGTTACCAGGTGGCCTTGCCGTTTGGAAGGAGGGAAGAGGTGGAGGCCATCCTTGAAGCTGTGGACTTTCCAGCGCTGCCACACGCCTGGTCGCCCGTTTCACGGCTGACCATCCGCCGCTTCATGGCACGCAGTCTGGGGCTTCTCCTGTTGGTTGTCGGCGTGGTGTATATGTGGTGGAGTGCCGTGCTTTGGCTGGGACTCATGGTCCCATTGCTTTTCGGGTGGGCCCTGCTTCGCTACCGCGCCATGAGCGTGGCTTTGAACACGTCCTGGGTGGCCATGCGAAAGGGGGTTCTTCAACGCCTGACCTGGATGGTACCCATTGACAAGTTGCAGACGGCGGGATGGCATGCGAACTGGTTTCAGCGCCGGCTTGGTCTGGCATCCATCTACGTGGATACGGCCGGTGCCTCACCTGGTCGGAGTGCCGCCCTTCCGGATATGGAAGAGGGATCTGCTCAGGAATTGATTTCGCGTGTGTACGATCTCTTCAAGCATTCCTCTGATGACCGACGCAGCTGACCATCCCTGTGGTGCGATGCCCGATGGAGTGGTCTCGCTTCTTCGTGAGCGGGGTTTTTTCGAAAGCGATGTACTAACTTTCGCCCGGTCCCATTGATGTTCCGATCCGGCGTGTGCCGCTTTGGAACCAGTCTCCTGTCTGCACCCATCACCATGACGGAATCTGTCTCTCCTGATCGCGCCAGCGGTCTGCTGCTGCACATCACCTCGTTGCCTTCACGCTATGGTATCGGGGATCTCGGCCCCGAGGCCTATCGCTTTGCTGACTTCCTCGCGGCATCAGGACAGCGTCTCTGGCAGGTGCTTCCGCTCGTACCCACCGGGTACGGATACTCTCCCTACGCTGCTCCTTCCACGTATGCCGGGAATGCGATGTTGATTTCGCCGGACCGGCTCCTTGAAGAGGGGTGGCTGACGGGTGAGGATGTAGGTGATGTACCGGATTTCCCCTCGGATGAGGTGGCATTTGCCGGTGTAAGCGCTTACAAAACAGGGCTTCTCCGGGCTGCCTGGGGCAGGTTTTCCCGGCAGGCATCGCCGAGCGAGCGCCAGGCTTTCGAGACGTACTGCACAGAGCATGCGGCATGGCTGGACGACTGGGCCCTGTTTGAAACGATCAAGCAGGATCATGAGGAGAAGGAGTGGATGACGTGGGATGCAGCCCTGCGCGACCGCGATCCGTCGGCGCTCTTGGCCTACCAGGAAGCGAACGTGGACCGGATCCTAATGCGCAAGTTCTGGCAGTTCCTGTTCGAAGAGCAGTGGTCGGAGCTGAAGGCCTATTGCAACGAGCGGGACATTCGCATTTTTGGCGATCTGCCCATCTACGTGGCACAGGACAGTGCCGACGTCTGGGCCAACCGCACCTTGTTCACACTCCGCGAGGACGGCTACCCGACGACCATTGCCGGCGTGCCTCCCGACTATTTCTCTGAAACCGGGCAGCGATGGGGGAATCCTCTGTACAAGTGGGATGCGATGAAAGCCACGGGCTATGCGTGGTGGACTTCCCGCATGGCCCGCATCCTGGAGCTGGTGGATCTCGTGCGATTGGATCATTTCCGCGGTTTTGAGGCCTACTGGGAGGTGCCGGCCACGGAGGAGACAGCCATCAACGGGCACTGGAGGAAGGGGCCCGGTGCCGATCTGTTCGAAAGCCTGGAGCGGACCCTGGGGGCAGTGCCGCTGATTGCGGAAAACCTGGGCGTCATCACGCAGGGCGTGACAGACCTCATGCAGCGCTTTGATTTCCCGGGAATGGCCATCCTGCAGTTCGCCTTCGACTCGGATGCCTCCAACGAATTTCTTCCGCACAACTACGATGAGCCGCTTGTAGCGTATACGGGCACGCACGACAACGACACGCTGGTGGGATGGTGGACCAACACGGCCAGTACTCAGGACGCTGATCAAATAGCGCGGGCCAAAGCCTACTGCACAGCGTACCTCGGGCTCGAGGCCGGTCATGAGGTCGAACAGCTTCCCTGGAAGGCCCTTGAGGCATTGATGCAATCGGTGGCCCGTTTTGTGGTCACTCCGGTGCAGGACCTGTTGGGTCTGGGCGCCGACGCCCGCATGAATACGCCGGGTACGACCGATGGCAATTGGGGGTGGCGCTTGGCTGTGGATGCTCTCGATGCGGGCGTCGGCGCCCGCCTGGCAGAATTGACGCAAGAAACGGGCCGGGGCGCAGCACAGGGTCACGGCTGATGGCTCTACGGGCTTGCCCGTCCCCGTCGTATCAACGTACGGCTGTGGCGCTCCGGGAGGGGGGCTGTCCTTGGAGGACCAGGAGACGGTCGCTTCAGTCAGCAGGAACGAGGGCTGCGACGCTGAGGCCATCCAGGTGGAGGAGGCCGTCTTCGACCCGCGCCAGGTCGATGAACGGCGCCGCAACGTCCCACGCGCCCTGCGGCAGCGCGAAGACGACGGGGTGGTCGAGCGGGTTCACAGCAAGGAAGAGGCCATCGGCTCCGTCGACTGCTCTTAATTCGAGTCCCAGGATGCGCTCGTGTGGATTGTGCCAATCGGTTTCCTGCATGGGGCGACCGGAGGCGTGCCACCAGGTGGCACCGGCCGACCCGGCCCATCCCAGGAAACGCCGCTGGGAAACCAGGGGATGCTCCCGCCGAAAGGCAATGAGCGCGCGCACCTGCTCCAGGAACGCCTCATCGACATGCGCCCAATCATACCACGACACGTCGTTGTCCTGGCAATAGGCATTGTTGTTGCCGCCTTGCGTGCGCCCGATTTCGTCGCCGCCCAGGATCATGGGGACCCCTTGGGATAGGAGCAGCGTGGCCATCAAACTGCGGCGCACGGCGCGGCGGCGGGCGTTCACGTTGGGGTCGTCCGTGGGTCCCTCGGCGCCCCAATTGCGGGAGTGGTTGGGCTCGTGCCCGTCGCGGTTGTCCTCGCCGTTGGCGTGGTTGTGCTTCTGCTCGTACGTCACCAAGTCGCGCAGCGTGAAGCCGTCGTGCGCGGTGATGAAGTTGATGGAGGCCGAGGGGCGACGCGTCGGAAAAAGGTCACTGCTGCCGCCCAGGCGCGTGGCCAGTGTGGCCAGAGACGGGTTTTCGCCGCTCCAGAACATGCGCACCTCGTCGCGGTAGCGGCCGTTCCATTCGCGCCATGGAGACCGGAATGCACCCAGTCGATATCCCTCGGGTCCCAGATCCCAGGGTTCGGCAATCATTTTCCGGGTGGTCAGGATGGGGTCCTGGCGCAGCAGCAGGAAGAAGGGCCCGTCCATGTCCACGCGCTGCCCTGAGCGGGCCATGACGGTGGCCAGGTCGAAGCGGAAGCCGTCCACACCCAGTGTACCGGCCCAGTAGCGCAACGAGTCGGCAATGAGTCGCATGACGACGGGCTGCCGCACATCCAGTGTATTTCCGGTGCCGGTGTAATTGTGCAGGTAGCGCGGGTTGTCGTCGCGCGCCACGTAATAGCTCAGGTTGTCCAGGCCGCGGAACGAGAGGGTGGGACCCATGCGGTTACCTTCCGCCGTGTGGTTGAACACGACGTCTATGATGACCTCAAGGCCCGCGGCATGCAACCGGTCCACCATCGCCCTGAATTCCGCGGCGGCGGCCTCCGGCCGCGCCGCGTACGTGGGCTCGGGCGCAAAGTAGCCCAGCGTATTGTATCCCCAGTAATTTACCTTGCCCTGCCTGACCAGATGATGCTCGTCGAACTTGGTTTGCACCGGCAGGAGCTGCACGCTCGTGACGCCCAGCTTCACGAGGTGGTCAACGGCCGCATCGGTGGCCAGGCCGGCATACGTGCCGCGCAGCGCATCCGGCACACCCGGAAGCGTCATCGTGAGGCCTTTGACGTGGGTCTCGTAGATGATCGTCTCTTCCCACGGAATCTCGGGGCCGTGCAACAGCTCGGATTCCACGTGCTCCGGGGCCACCCGGGCCAGCGCGGCCACGCCCGCCGAGTCGGCAGCATTGAACGAGAGGTCTTCTTCGCCCTCGACATAGCCCAACAGCTCCGGCGCCCAGGTAGGCTTGCGCACGATATCGCGGGCGTACGGGTCGAGGAGCAGTTTATGGGGATTGAATCGGTGTCCTCGCAGGGGTTCGTAGGGACCATCAACCCGGAATCCATAGAGCTGACCGATACCGATACCCGGAACGAAGCCATGCCAGATGTTGCCGTTGCGCTCGGGTAATTCCAGCTCGTGGGTGCAGGTCGATGCCGTATCGTCGTCGAACAGGCAGAGCCGGACGCGTTCGGCATGGGCGCTGAAGACGGCAATGTTCACCCCGCCATCACGAGGTGTGGCGCCGAGTGGCCAGGGTTTGCCGGGTAGGATGGTCATGGATCGGGGGTCTGGGAGGGTCGGCGGCCCGTATACCCGGCTGCATCGTCTGCGTTCTCCCGGAATTTCACAGAGGCGGTAGCGCTACCGGGTTCGAATGGCAGTGCGCGGATGGGTAGATTGCGGTTCCACCTCACGAAATGCCTTGTTTCATGCCTGCAGCATCCGCTTTTGATCGTTATCTCTGGGGGGAAGGTCGCCTCGAGCGTTCCTGGGACCTGTTCGGTGCGCATCCCAACCGTCAGGGGACCTGGTTCCGCGTGTGGGCGCCGCGTGCCGACGAAGTCCAGGTCATCGGCGATTTCAACGACTGGCGGAAGGGCGCTCACGTCATGACCCCCGTCGGCGAGGGCATGGGGCGCTTCTTCGAGATCTACATCCGCGGCGCCAAGCCGGGTCAGAAATACAAGTACACCATCCGTCGTGGGCCCTGGTGGACGGACAAGTCGGATCCGTATGCCCGCGAAATGGAGCCGCCGGACCCGCAAGGGCACGGCGTGGCGGGGCTCTCGGCCATCATCCCCACCCTGGATTTCGACTGGTCGGATGAGGACTGGATGGCTTCCCGGGAAGGTCCGGGGTCGCTGAATAAAGCCGTTTCCATTTACGAGGTCCACCTGGGCTCCTGGCGCCGGGGGGACGATGGCCTGTCGCTTTCGTACAGGGATATTGCCAAGCCCTTGGCCGACCACGTGGAGGAGATGGGTTTTACCCATGTGGAATTCCTGCCC
>JAFMNH010000011.1 GCA_017859335.1 Rhodothermales bacterium
TCAGACCTCGAGATAGCGCATGAACTCCTGTACCCGGTCGAGGAGATCTTCGGCATCTTCTTCTTCCCCGAAGGCTGCCACGACTCGGTATCCGTTGTGCTCCAGGATGTGTCGGATACGCGTTGCGTCCCGAGTGTTGAGTTTGATCGTGACACCCACCGTGTCGTCGTGGGCCTCGGTCGACAACGAGAGTACTCTCGTGTCGTTCTGCTCGATGAGGTAGATGATCTGACTGAGGGACAAATCCCGTTTGGGGACTTCCAGAGCGACGATGGCGCCTGACTCCTGCGTGGCCAACATGCGGGCAAACCGCTCAAACACGTCGTGTCGGCGGATGGTACCCTTGTATCGACCCTCGGCGTCCAAGACCGGAACAAGGCTCAGGTCGTGATCCATCATCACTTTGGTGACGTCGAAGACATGGGTGCCGACAGAAACAGCCACTGGTTCCGCGCCGAGCAGCTGCCCGATCGGGGTGGAGGGCGAATCGGCATCGAGAAGCATTTCTTCGGACAACAGCCCTGCGAGCCGGTTGTCATGGGTAACCACCGGCACGTGGCGCACATGCAATTCCATCATGAGCCCGAGTCCGTACTCAACCGTGTCCGAGGGCCGGAGCGGAGGCGTCGATGCACTGATGAGATTTGATACCGTCATGATAGGCTGGTAATGGCTAAGCCTCGATTGCGAGCGTTGCAGTGAAACGTGCAAGTAGCATGCCGTTTCCGCGGGGCGCGCCCCGAAGTATACGATTCACCCAATATAGACACGTTCGTTGCTCCCAAGTGAAACCGTAATGCCCTCTGCAGTGGTCACCCGCGCCGCGGTGCGTCCGCACTCAAGGTCGTTCTATACCGGCGCCGAATCCTCGGAAAGGATTTCGAAGTCCTTGTAGCGCTCTGTCAATACAGCCAAATCATGCGCATGACGGGGCACAACCCGGTAGCGCAGGCGCACGACACCCACGATATCACCCTCATAGGGCACCTGGCCCCATGCATATTCCTCTTCCAGAATGTCGGCCATGGAGCGGATATGCTGAATAGCCTTTTGATCGGCTACAGGCAGGATAATCTCGATTTCCTCAAAACCGGCATCGATCGTCGTGACCAATTTCTCTCGCAGCTCCATCAGCCCGATACCCCGCAATGCGGATACGAAGGCAGCATCGGGATACGTGTTCTTCAGGGCCAGGAGATCGGCCGGGTCCTCGATGGCATCGATCTTGTTGAAGACCAGGAGCGTGGGCTTGTCCTTGACACCCAACTCGAGCAATGTGCGTTGGACCACCTCCTTGTGCTCCTCAAAACCTCTGTGCGAGGCATCGAGGACATGCATGAGGATGTCGGATTCGCGCACCTCATCGAGGGTACTCTTGAAGCTTTCAATCAGGCGATGGGGCAGCTTGCGGATGAATCCAACCGTGTCGGAGAGGAGGACCTTGCGTCCGGGAGACAGTTCCACGGTACGCGTGGTGGCATCGAGCGTGGCAAAAAGCCGGTTCTCCGCCAATACGCCAGCCCCGGCAAGCTCGTTCATGAGGGTTGACTTGCCTGCGTTCGTATACCCGATCAGGGACACACGCGTGAACCCGGATCGGCCCTTGCGTTGGGTTGTGCGTTGCCGATCGATCTTGATCAGACGGTCCTTGAGCGTGGCAATACGCGTTCCGATAAGACGCCGGTCCGTTTCAATCTGGGTCTCACCCGGACCACGCATTCCGATTCCGCCCTTCTGACGGGAAAGGTGCGTCCATTGGCGGGTAAGTCGCGGCAAGAGGTACTCGAGCTGCGCCAATTCGACCTGCGTTTTGGCCGTGGCTGTCCGGGCATTGCGCGCAAAAATATCCAGGATCAGCGCAGAGCGGTCAAGTAGTTTGCATCCCACTTCCCGCTCAATGTTGCGAACCTGCACATTGCTGAGATCGTCGTCAAAAATGACCAGATCGGCGTTGGTCGACGTTACGCGGGAAGCCAGTTCCTGGACCTTCCCCTTCCCGACAAACGTGGCCACATTGATCCGCTGTACAGACGGGACCATGGTATCGACAACGTCGGCACCGGCTGTATCGGCAAGCAAAGCAAGCTCCCGGATGGAATCGTCCACATCCAGTTTGTCGTGACCCGGGGTAACCACCCCGACCAGAATGGCGCGTTCCTTGCCTTCGCTCTTGGCTTTGGGACGCTCTTCGTTGGGACTGAAAATGGCGTTTGCTGGGTTGGTTCAGTTGTTGAGGGCCTGCCGGTGATAAACCGGTGCAACAGGGGGCGTTGTGGACGGGTCCAACTTCGTACGGATCAGATGGCGGAAGCGATCGAGGCAGGGACCGGGCACGACCACATCCATCCGCTGACGATGGCCCAGCCCGTCCTGGTAGAGGAAGGTAAAACGCACCGATGTAGACTCTTCCTGTTCGAACCAGTCTGTTACCTGCCCCCAGCCCAGGGCATCGTTGCTGCGTGTGGCCTGCGGGATGATGCCATAGTCCGTAACCACTACGGAGCCTCCCAGGTAGACCGCTGAAAACCAGAGTATTCCTCCCAAAAAGTATCCGATATAGAGGTTCGTATCCACCGAAGCCACCGTATTGCTCGAATAGAGCATGACTACGAGAACCAACCCCATGAAAACGGAGGGCCAGACAGGCAGGCTGCCGAGGCCGGTGGACACCCAACTCATCCTGACGCCACGAATACGGGATCGCTGTATCAGGGTCAGACCCAGCAGGATGCCGGTTACGGCAACGAACGATGCCGCGAGGACGGTATGAAGGGTCGTCATCACGTGTTGACTGGACGCCGCTCCTTATGCCGCGGCTTCGGGTCTGAAATGCTTGGAAACCACCATCTCGGCAAGCAGGAAAACCAACGCGAGGGCCAAAAAGACGTTCCACAGCTCAACGCCGGTGCGAGCCGCACGAAGCTGCTCGTCAAGGGGTGCTCCCGAGGCTACTCCCACCTTCACGATGTCTACCTGCGCAGCCGTGAGATCGGAAAGATGATCTGCTGCCGCCTCCGGATCGGCCAGGGCCAGATCGGACTCGAGGGCAGGCGGGTGTACGAGAACGCGCCGGACCATCTCACTGCCGGCCATGACATCGTAGGATCCCGGCAGGAAAAACGCCCCGCCCAGTGTGGTAACGACACCCCCGAAGACCTCCCTCTGCTCGGGAATGAACACCTCCCCGTCCCTGTTGCGAACGCGGATCTCAACGCCAGGGTCTATTCCCTGAAGGAGTAGTTGCAGCGAAGCGCCTGCTTCCATCGCCTCCCCGACGACGGACCCTCCGGCAGAGAGGTAGACGAGGGAGCGGTGGAGCATGGGAAGGAAGAGGCCGCGCACGGGAAAATCGCTCCATGATACGCCGGCCTCAACCGCATAGAGCAGCAAGGATCCCTGGCCGACCCGGATTTCGCTGAGGAAAGGGCGACCACCACTGAGAGCAATGATGGGCTGCTCGTTGCCGGAGCCCGCTACATAGTCGATGGAGCGTAGAAGCATCGGCTGCTCCAGTGTCGGGCGCTCTCCCCCGGGCATGGATTCGAACATACCCTCGAACAACGGGTGATCGGTATCAACCCGATCGAATACGCCGACGGATAGGTCCCGCGATGGATCCGAGTCGGGTCGTGCCTCGGAAATTCCCTCGATACGTCCTCCACCGAGCCTGCCCAGCAGGGCGTTGTACTCGTCCCACTGCACATCGTCACCTGCAAAGAAAAGGACCCCGCCGCCGCCCTGCAGGTACTGCTCAATGGCTGCCTGCTCTCCCGTTGAAAGGGTCTGCACACCGGCCAGAATAACCGCATCGTACGCCCCGAGCGTTGTGGAAGCCAACGCGTTTTCCTCGATCCGCTCGGTCACGAAGCGACCCGATCGTTCGGAGAGATCCGAGGACAGGGCGATTTGAAGGTAGCGCGTATCCGCTCCCACGCCCTCGACCAGGAGCACGTTGCGCTGCTCGGGGATGTTGAGGGCAAAGGCGCGTGCGTTGTCGAACAAGTAGGCATTCTCCTCCAGTTCGATCCGCCCGGAAAGCCATCCGCTACCCCGGGGAGATGCCGTCAAAAGGGTACTGGCCTGCGCTTCCGCAGCCACATCGAGCGTGGCCTGTGCAACGCGTTCACCCTCAAGTACCAGGGAGACGACAAGCCCCTGCAGATCCTCGGCGCCGTGATTCGTGATGACGGCTTCAAAACGCACAGGCTGATCTTCCGTTACGATCTGGGACACAACCCGAACATCGGATACCGCCACATTGGCACGGCCGTCCGTCCCTACCGGCATGAGCAGGAGGCGGGTGCCTTCGGGCAGCTCGGCTGCCAACGAGTCCGAGAGCGTGCTCTCCTGGAAATCAGACAGTACGAAGACATCCCTGTTGATGGTCGGCCGATCCGTCAGATACGCAGCCGTGCGACGAAGGGCGCCGGCAATCGTCTCGTGACCTGCCCCCGTTTCAAGGCTTTCCAGGGCTTCGATGACCGATGCCGTATTCTGGTGAAACGTTGGGCTCTGCCCGTCGGCAGGTACGGGAACCAGCAGGAATTCGTCGCCTGATCCAGCCTCCTGAAGCAGCGCCTGCGCAAGTGTCTGGACCTGATCGAAGTAGGCACCCCCGCCATCCCTCAGCGTCATGGAGGCCGAGCGATCCACGACAAGCGCCATCGTCGTACGACCGGATCCACCCAGTGTACCAGCCACCGGCCCGGTCATCGTTGGGCGGGCGAACGCGAGGGCCACCGAAGCGATGGCCAGCGTTCTCAGGGCCAGAAGTAGCCACTGTTTGATCCGCACGCGCTGCATGGTGCTCTTCTTCAGCTCATGCAGGAATACGAGCGAACTGAAGTCCACGCGGCGCGGACGCCTGAAATTGAACAGGTGGATGATGAGTGGAATGGCCGCAGCCGCCAGACCAAGGAGCAGCAACGGGTTGAGAAAGGTCATACCGGCTGAAGGACGGGAATGGGCGTCAGGAGCCGAAGGGTTGCTATCAGATGGATGTCAACCCGGGCCCGACCAGTGGATTCGTCCTTACCGGAAGGCGCGCAGCCAGTTCCGCAGCATGAAAGGCGCCCCCTCGCATCCCGGGGGAGCGGAACGCCGGACCGTCGGCATGCGGGAGTGCCCGCATTGAATACGCTTTCCGGAGGGGGAGGATCAGCACGCGGCGGAGGCGGCTTTGAGAGAATTTCCACGGGACACGCGGCATCCTTCGACCAATTGACGCGTTGCCCTTGATTGTCCCCATCATCCCACCGACCGCTTCCGTGTCAGCTCCATCACGATCCTCAGCCGCCGACGCCGAACGCACACGTTCCATCGTGCTTCGCGGGGCTCGGCAACATAACCTGAAGGGTATCGACCTGGATCTGCCACGAGGCCGGCTGATCGTATTCACCGGGCCATCGGGATCAGGAAAATCGTCGCTGGCTTTCGACACCATCTATGCAGAAGGTCAGCGCAGGTATGTGGAGAGCCTGAGCGCCTATGCGCGCCAGTTTCTCGAGCGGATGGACAAACCGGACGTGGATGTCATTTCGGGATTGGCACCGGCCATTGCCATCGAGCAGAAGACGGTCTCGAAAAACCCGCGCTCCACGGTGGCCACACAAACCGAAATCTACGATCATCTCCGACTGCTCTTTGCCCGAGTCGGCACGACCTACTCCCCCGTATCCGGAAAGGAGGTCAGCAAGGACTCTCCCCGATCCGTGGCCCGCAGGCTCATGTCGACGCTGGGTGAGGGCACGCGCTTCTACCTCTGTTTCCCATTCCCGAAGCACCGCAAGGCCCCTATGGAGCAGGAGCTCTCGGTGCTCAAGCAGCGTGGGTTCTTTCGCCTCATTGCCCTGCCTACGGACAAACAGGCCGAAAAAGGCAAGACCGAAGAACTGATTGACCTCAACGAGACCGATGCAGCGGACATCCGCATTGCCCGCGATCGCCTTCTGGTTCTTGTTGACCGTCTGGCGGCACGACCCGATGATGAGGATCTCGAGTCCCGCGTGGCGGATTCGGTTGAGCAAGCCTTCGACGAGGGCGGCGGCTATGTGCAGGCCGTCCTGGCAACCAATGGCACGGTGCACACCTTCTCCCGCTTCTTCGAAGAAGATGGCATCCGGTTCGAGGAGCCTTCGGCACATCTTTTCTCCTTCAACTCGCCGCTGGGAGCCTGCCCTGCCTGTCAGGGCTTCGGTCGCACGGCGGGCATCGACCCTGACCTGGTCATACCAGATCCTGAGCTGTCCATCCGGCAGGGCGCCATCGCCCCCTTCCGAGGGGACTCCTGGAGCCGCTACTTCCGCGATCTGATCCGGGTGGCCGCCGACGAAAAGATCAACATCGATATCCCGTTCAGTCAGCTCGACGAGACCTCCCTCAACATCATCTGGGAAGGCAAGGCGGATTACGACGGCATTCACGGTCTCTTCCGCTACCTCGAGAAGAAGAACTACAAGATGCATTACCGCATCTTCCACGCACGCTTCCGCGGCTACTCGACATGCGCCGAATGCGGTGGCACGCGCCTGAGGAAAGAAGCTTCCTACGTCCGCGTAGCCGGAAAAACGATGGGCGAGATCGGACAGATGACAACGGCCGAAGCGCGCATGTTCTTCGATGACATCGACCTGGACGAGCATAAGCGGGAAGTGGCGGATCGCCTGCTGGAAGAAATCCGGAAGCGCCTGCGCTATCTCGTTGATGTAGGCCTTGACTACCTGACGCTCGACCGCCTCAGCCAGACACTGTCCGGAGGAGAGAGTCAACGTATCCACCTGGCCACTTCCCTGGGCTCATCGCTCGTGGGCAGCATGTACGTACTCGATGAACCTTCCATCGGCCTGCACCCCCGTGATACGGGCCGATTGATCGGAATCCTTGAACACTTGCGCGACATTGGCAACACGGTCATGGTGGTCGAACACGAAGAAGCCATGATGCGGGCTGCGGACCACATCGTAGACCTCGGTCCGGGTGCAGGGCGTCACGGCGGCGAGGTGGTCAGTCAGGGTACGCTCGGCGAGATTCTCGCGGATCCCCGTTCCCTGACGGGCGCCTACCTATCGGGTCGCAAGAAGATCGAGGTGCCCTCGAAGCGCAGGAAGGTTCACGCGGACATGGCCATCCGCATCGAAGGCGCGCGTCAACATAACCTGAAACACCTGAACGTCTCCTTCCCCTTGGGTGTCTTTGCCTGTGTTTCGGGCGTCAGTGGCTCGGGCAAGTCCACGCTGGTACAGGACACACTGTACCAGGGCCTCGCCAAACTGAAGGGCTCCCACGCCGGGGATGCCAAGGTCGGTCGGCACACAGCCATTCGGGGGCATCGCCTGATTGATGCAGTCGAGCTCGTGGACCAATCTCCCATCGGACGCTCTCCGCGCTCGAACCCGGCCACCTACGTCAAGGCTTTCGACATCATCCGCAAGCTGTTTTCCGAGACCTACCAGGCCCGCATCCGGGGTCTGAAGCCCGGTTACTTCTCCTTCAACGTGCCCGGAGGGCGGTGCGAGACGTGCGAGGGCGAAGGCCTTGTAACCATCGAAATGCAGTTCCTGGCGGATCTCTACCTCGAGTGCGAAGCCTGCAAGGGAAAGCGCTACAAACAGGATGTCCTGGACATCCACTACCAGGGTAAAAGCGTTGCTGATGTCCTGGATATGACGATCGAAGATGCCATCGACTTTTTCGAAGGGCAGGATGCCTTGGTGCGCAAGCTGGCCGTCCTGAAAGACATCGGGCTGGGCTACCTGAGTCTGGGGCAACCCTCGAACACCCTGTCCGGAGGAGAAGCCCAGCGCATCAAGCTGGCGGCCCACCTTGGAAAAACGACCCGGGAAAAAACCCTGTACATCTTCGATGAGCCCACGACGGGGCTGCATTTTGACGACATCATCATGTTGCTTGACGCCTTCAATGCGCTTGTTGAAAACGGGCACTCCGTTCTGGTGGTAGAGCACAACCTGGATGTCATCAAAGCAGCCGATTGGGTTCTGGACCTTGGTCCGGAAGGAGGTGTGCGAGGCGGCTTTGTCGTGGCTGAAGGCACTCCCGAAGAAGTGGCTCTTGTGGAAGAAAGCCACACGGGCCGCTTCCTCAAGAAGCTGCTGGACTGACCCGGGCACAGCACCTACCTTGTCGTGCCTGCAGCGATTTCCGAGTATTTCCCCCACCACCCATGTCAACCACGCCTCTTGTCAGCTGCGTCATGGTCACGGCTGACCGACACACCCTGTGCCGCCGGGCCATCCGCTCGTGGGCCGAACAGGATTGGGACAACCGGGAGCTGGTCGTGCTCGACAACGGCACCGATCCCATGGAGTCACTGCTGTCCGATCTGCCCTCCGGACGCGTCGTCTACCGGCACATGGCCAATAACCCGGATACGACCATCGGGGAACTCAGGAATCGCTCCCTGGACCTGGTGAACGGGGATTTCGTGGTGCCTCAATGGGATGACGATGATTGGTCTGCGCCGGACCGGATCACGCGGCAGATGGCAGCGCTCGAAGCGCAGCGCGCAGATGCCGTGACGCTCTACGCCACGCTCATGCATGTGGACGAGGAGCCCTGGTTTGACCATCCGTTCTACGGATTGCTCAAAGGGGGCGTCCCTCCGACGATCCTGCACCGGCGTGACGACACGATCCGCTTTCCTGAACTGCGTCGCACGTCGGACACCACGTTCAAGCACGCCTGGATGCAGCGGCACTATCACATCATGCCCCTGGCCGATGCGCATCTGCATCTACGCTATTTCCACGGGGAAAATCTCTGGGAGCAAGAGCACTTCATCCGGCGCATGCGCAACACGCCGAAAGACCTGATGGCGTACGGATGGCACAAGTTCGTTCGGCGCAACGTGCTCGGACATCCGCGTTTCCGCATCTCGGATGAGGCACGCAGGGCATTTGAAATCTACCTGCGCCACTCGCGGGAATGCGGGATCTTCGACTGAGCCCTCGGGAGCTGCCACTGACGGGACCCAGCGGCGGTGCGTCAGTTGGCTGCCAATCCTTTCTCCGGCCAAAGCCGGTCGATGATGGCCGCCCAGGGCAGACCAAGAAGCAGGATCTCGTACACGGACAGCGCAAAGAGGATGTCCATCGTGACCCAGATACCCATGTGCAGCCCGAATACGGCCCACATGGCGACGTAGCGTGTCCCGCGATACCAGACCAGCCAGGCCAGCGCTTCCGTTATCAGCCCGAAGGCCAGAAAAGCCGTGGCTATCCACCAATGATCGAGGGCCAGTTGCTGTACCCAGTTCAGCTCGACGGACCCGGATCGCGCCACTTCATCGACGGCCTTCTCGTTGATCCACATCCACAGATGCCTCCCGTCCGCCCAGGCGAATCCGCGTGCAATCAGCTTCGAGGCGGCGGCTGACGTGTATCCGAGCCCGATGAAGAAGTAGGAGAACCCGATGGCGAATCGTCCTCCGGCCACGCGATCCTTGAACTGGAGTTCAGCCAAAGCAAATCCCATGAGCCCCATGCCGACCAGGTTCGAACTGTGGGGGATTTCTCCCAGGACAAACCGCGCAGCGTACTGCAGCATGAGCAGCAGCATCGCAGCCATGTAGGCCCACCGACCCAAGGGAATCCACCGGTCGATGCGCAGGAAGCCCAGGATGATGAGCCCTGTGATGGCCCACGCATTCCAGATGGGCAAGGCGTTGCCATGCATGAAGGAGATGTCGATGTAGCGGGCGAAGCCCAACTCCAGGACGATGTCCGAGATGCGAAGGGTATAGCGTCCCCAGTACCATGCCAACCATACGCTTGCACCTGCGATGAACGCCTCGAACAGGCGTCGAAAGATGCGCTGGCCGCGGGAATCAGGGCGTTCAAACCCAAACAGGTGGTGCCAGAGACTGTCAAAAAAGTGCCACTGCCGCGACCGTGGTATCATGGGCGCAGCTCCGGGTTGAGGTGCTTTGTGTCGGGCGGCAAGTCCGTGCCCACCACGACGTACGGCATGGCAGTCATGGCAATGGAATCCTGCTCCGTAAGCCGCGCCTGAACGCGGTAAACCATCAGGCGAAGGGGTTCCTTGGGCGGGTCGGCCAGAAGCATGAGGGACAAGGCGGCCACTCGGTCCTGATTCCAGATCGCGGTCTTCGACACGAAATTGGCCAGATCGATCGGATCCACACCGCCGCTGCGTACCCCGTAGGGCTGACCCGGCACATCTGCCAGGGGAAGGGCGTTCCACGACAGGGAGTCTTCGGGCTGAACCTCCCGAACAATGGCGCGGGACCATGGATTGCCAGCCTGAGAAAACATCGGGTAGATGGAAAAAGGCCAGAACTCACCCAGATTGATCGCCACGGTCAAGGCATACACGATCAGAACGCCCAGGAGGGTCGTTCGCGCGTTATTCGTATGTGGATTGAGGCTCATTGACGACCGACATTGTACCTTTCGTGGCTTTGGACGCATGAATCGTGCCGATCATGCCGGATGGTTCTGCCGACAAGGTACCTCTCAGGTGGGCGGGAATCCGATCCCTACCCGAGTGATGAACCACGGATTGCAGATTTTTTCTTGAGCCGATTGCACCACATCCGATCCCGTGCTGAAGCGCTAGCCGCCACCCCGCTTGCGCGGCGGCTCATGCAGGGGGGACGCTACCTGGCTGCAGCCGGCGTGATGGGATACCTGATCTATTCGCTCTCGGGCTTGGGGTGGGGCAACCTGATGGAGGAAATGCCCCGGACACCATGGTTCTATGTGCTCGTCGTGGCCATGTATTTCCTGTTGCCCCTGTTCGAGACCGTCGCCTACCGCTTCTTCATTCCCGCGCGGCGCAGGGCCCTCCTGAGTGTCTTCATCCGGAAGAAGGTCCTCAATATGGATCTGATGGGCTACTCGGGAGAGGTGTTCTTCCTGTTCTGGGTCAAGGAGAAGCTGGGCATTGCCCGCTCGAGGATGCTGCGGGTGATGATCGATATGGGTATTACCTCATCCATGGGTGGTTTTACGGCAAGTGGACTACTCCTGGCGCTGCTGCTTTTCCTTGACGTACTGCCGCTTGATCTACTGATTGGCGATACGGACCGGACCCTGGTACTGGGAGGACTCCTGGTGGGCATGGTCATCATCGTGGCAGGCTATCAGTTTCGGCATACCATCTTCAAGCTGCCTGGCACCACGATCCTCGCTCTCTACGCGGCCCACGTGGCGCGTTTCATGATCAACTACGTCCTCCAGATCCTGCAGTGGTGGGTAGTACTTCCCGATGTGTCCTTCATCGTCTGGGGCACGATGCTCGCCATCTGGACGGTTACCAATCGTCTGCCGTTCATCGTGACGCGGGATCTGGTGGCCATCGCCCTGATACTCGAACTGCCCGGCAATCTCCTCGGAGGCGTGGAAACGGCCATTGCGTCCATGCTCCTGACGCGCGTGGCCGCCGACCGGCTCTTGGGTTTCAGCCTGTTCCTCCCCCTGTCCCTGTTCACCGGCTCACGCAATGCGCGCGCCGATGGCTTGAAAACAGCGCTGCAGGCAGAGACGGAGGGAGCCCGAACCCCTGGAGAAGACGATGGCTGAGCGAAGCAAACCGGAAAAACGGGTTGCCCTGTTCACGGGAGCCTACAATCATGTCGTGGACGGCGTTTCGCTGACCCTGAACCGGCTGGTAGCCTATCTGGAGGCAGAGGACATACCGGTACTGGTTTTTGCCCCGACTGTCGACGAGCCGGCCATTGCGCACGCCGGGACGCTGCAACCCGCTCCCTCCATTCCGATGTCGGGGCGTCCGGAGTACCGCGTCTCATTGGGATTGGGGCCCGACGCGCTCGAAGCGCTCGACCGGTTCAAACCCACCATCATCCATATAGCCACGCCGGATCTGGTCGGGCTGGAGGCCCTCCTCTACGCGCGAGCCTGGGGCATTCCGGTCGTGGCCTCCTACCACACCCATTTCAGCTCCTACCTGGCCTACTACAACCTGGGATGGGCTGAACGTGCCATGTGGGCCTACCTTCGATGGTTCTACAGGCAATGCAAACAGATCTACGTACCCACGCGCTCGATGGCAGCCGTTCTGAGCGAGCAGGGCATATCGGAAGGCCTGCGTATCTGGCCGCGTGGTGTGGACATTGACCGCTTCAACCCCGAAAAGCGATCCATGTCATGGCGCAGGGACCTCGGATTTTCCGATGACGAGATCATCATCTCGTTCGTCTCCCGATTGGTCGTTGAGAAAGGGCTGGACGTGTTCGCCCGTGTGGTCGGAGACCTGCAACAGGCCGGTCAACCCGTTCGGTGTCTGATCGTCGGCGACGGCCCGGCCCGAGACATGCTTCAGCAAGCCCTTCCCCGGGCTGTATTCCTGGGGCATCTAGCCGGAGACGAACTGGCTCGCGCCTATGCCAGCTCGGATATCTTCCTGTTTCCTTCAGAGACCGAGACGTTCGGTAATGTCACCCTCGAAGCCATGGCATCCGGGATTCCGACCGTATGCGCCGATGCCACCGGCAGTGCCTCTCTCGTACGGGACGGAGAGACAGGATATCTGGTGCCAGGAAAGGAAGCAGACCTTTTCACGAGTCGGGTGCTCACGCTGGTGCACGATGCGAGCGTGCGGCACGGCATGGGTCTGGCGGCACGAAGAGAGGCCGAGACCTACAGCTGGCCGCTGATCCTTGGTCGCATCCATGCGTATTACGATAGCACTCTTGAAAGCGTGAGCGCCTGATATCCCGGCTCAGCGAGCTTTTTCCGTCATCCTTCACCCCGAGCATTGTGCGCCTGATCTTCGTCACCCACTCCTTCTCCCCTCCGGATCGTCCTCTGGCAAATGTAGGGGGCATGCAGCGGGTAGCGATGGAGCTTGATGCCGCCCTCGGTCGCCGCAGCCCGGAAGACCTCGCGTACGATATCATCAAACTGGAGGCCAGCTGGAAATGGATCCACTGGCTGGTTGGACCCTTCCTGGCGCGAACCTACTGGACCTTGCGCCGACGCATCCGGCGTGGTGAGGTGGATGTGGTGCTGTTCTCGAGCATGGTCACGGCCAGTCTGGCTGTGCTTCTTCGTGCGGATCTCGACCGCCATGACGTTCGGGCGGCGGCCATCGTCCATGGCCAGGATGTTACGAAGCCCGTGGCGATGTACCAGCGGTTTGTACCGCGCGTTTTCGCCTCACTCGACCTCGTACTGCCGGTCAGCGGACCGACGGGGGAGGCCTGCAGGCTGCGCGGGCTCCCGGCCGAGAAGATCCGCGTGGTACATAACGGGGTGGCGCTTGAGCGCTTTCCCACGTTCCAACAAGCGGCAGGAGCCCGCGCATCCCATCCTTTCCGCAGCGTACTCGCGCCCGAGAGCCTTTTGCTCTGCTCGGTTGGTCGACAGGTCAAACGAAAGGGGTTTGCATGGTTCATCGACCAGGTCATGCCGCATCTTCCGGACCATGTACACTACTGGCTTGGCGGGGACGGGCCAGAAGGACGGGCCATTCAAGAGGCCATCGACCGCAATGACCTCGGAGACCGCGTTCGCCTGCTTGGACGACTCGGTGACCGGGAGCTGACCGAGATCTATCAAGCTGCTGATCTGTTCGTAATGCCCAATATCCCCGTCCAGGGGGATATGGAGGGCTTCGGTATCGTAATGCTCGAGGCTGCCATGAATGGCCTTCCGACCGTAGCAGCCCGCCTCGAAGGTATTCGCGAGGTCATCACGGATGACCAGAATGGTTTCTTTGTGGAGAGTGGCGATGTGGATGGATATGTACGCCGAATTACCACCCTCGACGGACAACGGGAGGCGCTGTCGCAGCTTTCGACACGTGCACGAGAGCACGTCGCCCGGACCTTCGGCTGGGATGCCGTAGCTTCACACTACATCGACCACCTTTCAGAGCCCCACAGCTCCTGATTCCCCATCATGTCCCTTCTACGACTCAAACATGCCGACACGAAGCGTATCCTGACCCTGGTTGGGGTGCTGATCCTTCTGTCGCTTGCGGCCATCTTGCTTTCCTCGATGTGGGCTCTGGGCGTAGCCACCGTGTTGGCCTTCACGGGCACGGCATTCCTGATTGCCCATTACCATCGTTCCACAGAAGAAGAGCTTATCCTGCAGGCGCAGGACCTTCAGGATCTGCAGTTCATACAGTCAGCCCTCACGCTGCCCAGGCCCCTACCCTACTTTACGCGCTGGTCCAGCTCTCCTGCCCTGGCCGCCCGCCTGATAGGCATCGTCCATCGGTACCGGCCCACGCAGATCGTGGAATTGGGTAGTGGCGTCAGCACCGTGGTCATGGCGGCAGCGGTCCGTAATGCGGGCAGCGGCCACGTCACCTCGCTGGACCACGACCCAGTCTATGCGGCCAAGACGCGTCACGAATTGGAAGAACAGGGTCTCTCGCAGTGGGCTACTGTTATCGATGCGCCACTCGTTACCGTAGAAACGGCGCGTGGCCCCGCGCCATGGTATGACGTTTCAGGCATTGACGGCCTGCAGCAAATCGACCTCCTGATCGTGGATGGTCCGCCGCGAAAGACCCACAAAGACGCCCGCTTACCCGCTTTCGAGATACTCGGGGACCGGTTGACGCCCGGTGCCCATGTCGTTTTGGACGATACGGCCCGCCGCGACGAGGCCGGCAGCGTGGATGCGTGGTCAAATGCCGCAGAAACGGTGGAGTCCGTACCGTCACGCAAGGGCATCTGCGTTGTCAGGATGCCTGGTTAAGCACGGTTTCTGCCGTGCCGGACGCACGCTCCTCCAACCACTGCAGGAGGGCCGGCAGAAAGAAGAGGGCGGCTGCCAGTGTGGCACCGATCCCCATGACGGCCAGCTCTCCAATGGACTGCAGCCCTGGATGAAAACTGAGTAGCAACCCGGCAAAGCCGATCATGGTTGTCAGACTACCCATGGCCACGTGTTCGCCCGTAGAGCGCAGCACACGACGGATGGATCCTTTTCCTTCCTCCCGGTAGCGATGGACGAGATGCACACCGGCATCGTTTCCGATGCCCAGTACGGCAGGCAGTACGATCAGGTTGTAGAAGTTGAGTGCGGCTCCGAAGAGTTCCACGAGAAGCAGCATCCAGAGCACACCGATGATGAGGGGCAAGAGGGCCAGCAAGGTCCAGCGCAGCGTCGTGAAATTGAGGTACATGAGCGCGGCCACGATCAGGAGGGTTGCCAAGACCATCCAGGGCGCCTCCGAGCGCATGAGTTTGAGCATGTCAGCCGCAACAAGAGCGGTGGAACCAGCGTGATGTATGGTCCCGTCCGCCGTTTCAATGGTGCCTACATCATCTGAAAACGCCATCGACTGCCGGCCATCCGACAGGCTGTTGAGGGGGTATATGATGACGAAATTGCCCAACTCACCCTGCTTGGAGGTGAACTGCTTGCGCAGGAATGCAGGCACCTCTTCAAAGCGCAGCGCTCGATCGGTCTGAGCAGCCTCCCGAAGGCGCTCCATATCTGCAGAGTCGTCCTCGCGAAGGTATTTGTCATCGAGCAGCGCACGGATCGAGGCCAGACGAGCGAGTCGCTGCGCCTGTGCTGCTGGCGTCATCGGGAAACGGTCCTGCAGGGACTCGACCCGGCTGATGGTTGGACTCAGGGAATCACTTTCGATCGTGCGGTTGAGTGCATCCGTGACGGGCTCGATGTCCGCTTGCGAATCCACGACCACATAAGCGGGATTACGCCGTCGACTGTCATTGAACACCCGGCGCACGATGCTGCGTCGCGCTTCGTACTCCTCGTAGGTGGGCTCGAGTTCTCCGAAACGGTACTCGAATCCCACTCGTGGCAGGAATACCAAGGCAGCCATGACGGCCAGGATGCTGAGACCGAGGATGGGACGGGCCGTCGGGAATGGTTTCGATGACGTGCGGACCTGTTCAGCGGCGGCCCCCGCCTCCAGATTCAGCAGCCCGAATCGTTCGAAGACGGACAGCAGCGCCGGCATCACAATGAGCATGGCTACCAGGGCGAACAGGATCCCGAATCCGGCAATGAACCCGAATTGGCTGAACCCTCGAAAATCAGCCACGACGAGAACGAATAGGGCCATGGCGGTTGTCAACGCGCCAATCGTTATCGCCTGTCCCGTACTTGAAAACGTGACGTCGGCCGCATCCATGACGGATCGGCCACCAGCACGTTCTTCCGAATAACGCGCATAGAAATGTATGCCGTAGTCAATTCCCAGCCCGAAAAGGACGAGGCCAAGGGTAGAGGTCATTAGATTCAGGCTGCCGTAGGCCAGGGCTGCCAAGCCGAATGTCCAGGACAGGCTCATGAGCAGGGGCACACCGATGATCAGGGCCAAAGCAGGCACGCGGGCCAGCTCTACGAGAAGGACCGATGGCTTGAATGTCCACCCCACCCGGGCCGTATAGGACTTGTAGAGGAAGTAGGCCAGCACGAACAAGAGCACGGCTGCTACACCCGATCCGAAGGAGTTCAGAACGTCCTTTTGGATGGTCGTGATCTCGATCATTTGCCGGTAGAGCCTGCCCGCTGTGGTCACGGTCATGTGCGGGTGGAAGGCTGCCGGATCCAGTGCAGCCACGGCCCGATCCATGCCGGCATAGGCGTGCTGGATGAACGAGATATCCGATGAGGCCTCGGTCGGAAAAAAGCGCACGACCATGGTCAGGCTGTCATCCGAGATGGGATATTCCTTGGAGACGATTTCGTTGTAGATGGCTGCCAATTCCTGCCCAACCGAATCCGGCTCTGTCTCCTCGTCCTCGAGGTCGAAAAACATGGGATTGGCCTCAAGACGCGCCTCCACGATCTTTTCCTCCAGCCACTCTTCCAACAAGTCCAGCTCAGCGGGCGTAGCGAAGTAAAGCGCATTTTGTTTGAGGAACGCTGTTTCCTTCCGGTATTCAACACGCTGGAAGACCTTGCCCCCACCTTCGGCATTCTCCAGCGCCAGGATCTGCGGAATGAGCGCTTCGGCGAATGCCTTGTTGGCCTCGAAGGAGGGACTCTCGATGGCTACGGCGGCCGAGCTTTCTCCCCCAACAGTCTCCCTCAATCGCTCGAGGGCCTGCACGCTCGGGTACTCCGGCGGAATCAGGTTGGCAAGATCCGTGTCAATACGCAGGGTGGCGGCCTGACGCACACCAAGGGCAGAGAGCATGGCTGCGACAAGCAGCACCCAGAGCGCATGACGCACAACCCCACGCACCAGGGGTCTGAGTCGCTCGAAAAGGGAAGGCATCATGCAGGTCTGGCGGCAAGAACTGGGGGGAGAAGGAGCGTCTTCGAACACGAGAAAGACACGGAAGGTCCACCCTCGTTCATCAGGATGTCTTTACTGCTTTTCTTCAACGGAAACCCCACGCTTCGTACATTCCTGCGCGGAAAGGGTTGATGATAGACAGGTACGCGTGCCAGTGTGCCCCTGCCTGTCATCAGACCCTTGACCACAGCCCAGCTTTCTATCCACCAGGACGCGCCCCCCGTGGCCTGCGGCGAACCACCCTGCCCTGCGGCTTCCCGGCCGTCAGCGAACAACCTGCCCCGGCATGAAGAGTAATCCCAATACGTACGACGCGCTCGAAGTAGGTCAGACCCACATCATCCACCGGACCATCACGGCCGAGGATGTGAAGACGTTTGCGGACGTGACAGGAGACGATAATCCGATCCATGTGGACGAGGAGGCCGCCGCGGAGACGCGTTTCGGGAAACCCATTGTTCACGGGGTGTTCCTGCTGGGCATCATATCGAAAGCACTGGGGCGGGATTTCCCCGGTCCTGGATGCGTGGCCGTCAACATCTCTGCCCGCTTCCTTCGCCCTGTTCCGGTTGGATCCGAGATTTCCGTCGAGGTCCGCGTGGCCGAGAAAATAGAGAAGCACCGTCACATCAAGATGAAGACCTATGTCTATCTCGGCAAAAAGATGTGCGTTGCGGGCGATGCTACCCTGGTTCCACCCGGAGAAGGCGCCGTCTAGTCAGGATACGGCCTACTGACATGCCGGTCGGCCCGTGCTCTTTCAACGAATGAGCTTATAGGTGCGTCCTTCACCCAGTTGCTCGGCGGGGTCCACCTGATTCAAGATGGCAAGCGACAGGACATCCAGTCCATTGGGCAACGGCATACCGGCCACCAGCGCGCTGAATGACTGTTCTGCTTCTACCCGCGCCAACACGACGCGATCAGGTTGCTTGGTGAGCACGGCAGGATCCGTTTCCTCCCGGAATCCAGCCATGGTAGCTGTCATCGCCGGTCCGTAGGTGGACCAGGCCGAGCGCAGGGAGACACCGGTAAACTGGAACACCATGCCCGCATGATCCACGAACTGGTAACGAAGTCTGAGCGCTTGCCCATCGCTGCTTTCAGCGTCGATGACGACATACTGCATGGGCAGCCCACCGGCTTGTCCCATCCCACTTTCGACGACCTGCACCCCCTCCTGCGATGATATGGCCTCGGCAGCATCCCGCGCCCGAGCGTAGTCATCATTGATCTGCATGGCGATCAGCGCCTGCTGGCTCTCGGATGCCATGACGACCTGTGTTGGTTGGCTGGCGACCTCAAAACCCGCAGGAACGGGAAAGCGGAAGGCCAGACCCGGGTGATGGAACGTACCGGCTTCGACGTACCCCTGCCGGGGATCCTGCCCGAAAACGATACCCTCCACGAAGGGTAGATACGTCTCACGGCCGACCCTTGGCTGTGGTATTCCCCGCTCCTCAAGCGCAGCCGACCGCTCGATCATGTAGGCTTCCCTGTTGCCTGGATCCGGATGTGAGGACAACAGGGTGGGCAAGTCGGCGCCAGCCTTGTCTGAGAGCCGTTTCAGGGAACGAAAAAATGCCGCTCCTTGCGAGGCATCGTACCCGGCCAGAGCCGCGTACTCAACGCCCAGTTGATCGGATTCCTCCTCAGCGCCCCGTCCATATTTCAGGAACAGCAGCTGCGTGGCCGTACCTCCCATGTTCAGGATATTTTCCGCTGCGTTGCCACCCAAAAGGGCTTGGCCGCTGATGGCCCCCAGAAGCAACGCTCCCGTGCCGAACTGCTGCCGCCACATGGCCTTCGAGCCATGGCGACCAACCACATGCCCGATTTCGTGCCCGAGAACGACGGCCAGCTGCGCCTCGTTCTCGAGGTGTGCCATGAGCCCTCGCGTCACGTAGATGTACCCACCGGGCAAGGCAAAGGCATTGACTACCGGGCTGTCCAACACCTGAAAATGAAATTCCATGGCCGCGAATGCCGGATCCACACCATCGCGCCGCACGTGACTATGCCGTACGAGCGCTTGTCCGAGCGAATCCACGTAGGCCGCGAGACGGGGATCATCGTAGAGCCCGTATTGGGCGATAATCTGTGGGTTGGCCTCGCCTCCCACCTTGATTTCCTCTGCGGGCGACCAGGCGTAATTGAACGCCCGCCGGCCAGAGATGGGGTTGACCGAGGCCGCGCACCCGCCGAGAAGCACGGTTACCAGAACAAGATGGGGCAGGTATCGGGTCATGATCCGGAAAGATGGGCTTCGTTGGTGGTCAGGGCGTGACGGTCTGGGGCGGTGCGATCAATGGCATGGAGGAAGGGAAAGGCGCTCTGAATCAGCTGTCGGAATCCATTTCAGGAGCTGACAGGTCCTCATAAGGCGTGAGCGTTCCAGCCTGCATGCCGGGCGAATCATCCGGGTCAGGGCGCGGGTCCGGCTCGCGGACCCGCGCCCCGGGAAGTACGTCAATCGTTCGGCAGGAGGCAGGCTCAAGGTGGTTGTGGACAATTTCCCGGCGGGCAGCCGTTGTCACACTCTGACCGATGGCTTCCGATCCCAAGATGGCCAGAAAGGCCTCGATACGGGCCGGATCCAGATTATCGAATACATCATCAAGCAGCAGGATGGGACGCTCCCGACCGCGCTCCTGCAGGTAATCGTACTGCGCCAGCTTGAGCGCCATGCCGAACGTGCGATGCTGACCTTGCGAAGCATAACGCCGTACAGGCAACTCATCGAGCACGAGATCCACGTCATGGCGATGGGGTCCGCACAGGGTCATACCACGATCGCGCTCACGGCGCGCCATCTGCTGCAGTTCGCCAGCAAAGGCATCCCGCACTGCGGCGACATCATGAGCTGCGGGGAGTGGCCCGCTTGTCGATGAAGCAAAAGGACGGTATGCCATTCGGGGTCTTTCTGCCACCTCGCTGATGTGTTCGTAGGCCCGATCCAAATGTAGCGAGAACGCCTCGATGAAGGCCATTCGAGTGGCTATGATGGCTGCACCCGGTTCGAGGATACTGTCTGTAAGGCTCTGCAACACAACAGGATCGACCGCTCGTTTGGTTCGCCGGGCGCGACCGAGCAGTTCATTACGCTGTTTCAGGGCCAGTCGGTATCGAAGCAGGTGGTCTAGGTAGACCCGGCTCGACTGGGATATGATGTTGTCGATGAACCGACGACGATATTCAGGCCCTTCAGCCGTCAGGCGCTGATCTTCGGGAGAGAAGACGACTACAGGAAAGCGACCAACGATATCGGTCAGTCGCTCCAAGGGTGATGCTCCGACAAAAATCTTCTTCCCCTCCCCGGGCACATAGGCAACACGTACTTTTTGATCACCTCGAGCTTCGGTCTCGAACTGCCCCACAACCTCATAGAAGGGTGCATGCCTGCGCAGGATGACCTGATCCTGCGAGGTCAAGAAACTGCGGGAAAGGCACAGCAGATGGATCGACTCCAGGATGTTCGTCTTGCCGGCCCCATTGGGACCGATGATGACGTTTACGCCCTCCTCAAAATGGATGGAGGTATCCTCGTGCGCACGCACGCCGCGAATATGAAGGGAGCGAAGAACCAAGCTGCTTGAAAGTGATATCTTGCCGGCCCCACCAGCCGATGTTGGCATGCGTGGCGCGAACAAACTGACCTGTTGCGCGAACGCTTGCCGACGGGCTTCGTTCGCACCCCGTTCCTACTCCCAACTTCCTCCAGGTCCATGGCCCAGCGCCCACTCCTCTTTGACGAACTGCAACAGCTTGCCACCGAGCAGCGGAATCCCCGCTCGATGCAGATCGATACAGCATCGGTACCCACCATCCTCGACATCATGAATGCTGAGGACCACCTGGTGGCTGAGGCCGTGGGCACGCAGCTCACGTGGATTGGAGAGGCCGTGGACATCATCGTGCATGCCTTCCGCAATGGAGGACGCCTCTTCTACGCGGGTGCCGGCACGAGTGGACGTCTGGGCATTCTGGATGCCTCCGAGTGTCCGCCCACGTTCGGATCGGATCCTGAGATGGTCCAGGGCCTGATTGCCGGTGGCCTTCCGGCTGTTTTCCAGGCACAGGAGGGAGCCGAAGACCATGAAGAACATGGTGCCACGGCCCTCGATGAGGCGGGCGTACGCGCCGGGGATGTGGTTTGCGGCATTGCGGCCAGTCGACGGACGCCGTTCGTGATCGGCGCTGTCAAGCATGCCCGAACGCTTGGGTGCAAGACGCTCTTCGTCACGTGTACTCCCCGGGAGGCGTTCAATATTGATGTGGATGTTGCCATCTGTCCTGTAGTGGGACCCGAGGTCATCATGGGAAGCACACGTATGAAGAGCGGTACCGCCCAGAAACTGGTTCTCAACATGCTGACCACGGCCTCCATGATCCGTATGGGCAAGGTCTACGAAAACATGATGGTCGACCTGCAGATGACCAACGCCAAGCTCGTAGAACGCTCCAAACGCACGGTCATGACGGTGACGGGTGTGGCCTACGACGAGGCCACGCAGATTCTGGATGCAGCCGGGGGACATGTAAAAACCGCTCTGGTCATGCACCTGGCGGGCATCTCCCGGGAGGAAGCTGCAAACCGGCTGGAGAAGGCCTCCGGATTCGTACGCCCCGCCATTGAAGATCAGGCGTATACGCCTGCCTGACGGACCTGAGCGGATCCACCTTCGTATACCCGCGGCTTCCCGCGACCAGCACCACCCCCCGGTGTCCCTCGAACTCATCCGCTCCCGTATTGCATCGGCGGCCTTCAGTCGCCGCCTGGTGGAATGGGCCTCCGAATCTTCAGGAGATCCCAATGGGAGCGGTGCATCCGCCGGTCGGAGCCTGTCGGTCCGTGGCGCGGTCGGTTCGCTACCTGCCTTCCTGACGGCAACCGTTTTTCTCGAGTCCTCCCGCCCCGTATTGTGCCTGTTGCCAGACGAGGATGCGGCCGCATTCTTCGGTTCCGACCTGCAGCAGATCCTGGGCTCGGACGAGCAGGTCATGTTGCTGCCGGTGTCGGATAATCGACCGTTTGACCCGGAGCACATGCCGGACCCCGCGCCAACGATGGCGCGGGGCGACGTCCTCGAGCGGCTCAAGGACGGCTATGAAGGTATTCTGGTGTGCAGCGTTCCTGCTTTTGCCGAGAAGGTCCCACCGATCGAAGCCGTACAGTCTGCGACACTCGACATCGAATCCGGTGAGGTCATCGATCCCGAAGAGCTGATCGAGCGACTCATCGGGCAAGGTTTCACACGTACCGAGTTCGTCGAAGCACCCGGTGATCTGGCGCTGCGTGGTGGCATTCTGGATGTGTTTCCCTACACAGGCACCTATCCCATACGATTCGAGTTTTTCGGTGACGAGGTGGATTCCATCCGGGAATTCGACATCCACACGCAGCGATCCGTCAGCCGCCGGACCTCGGCACGGATCGTTCCTAATCTGGAGGGAGATGCTGCAGCGAATCATGGTCGCATCCCTCTTACAAAGCATCTGAAACCGTCCACCCTCATCCTGCAAATCGATGGGTCGGCGCTTATTGAAGCCGCGGATGGCCTTGTTGAGGAGCGTACCAAGCAGCGGGAGGCTGCGTTGGCCAAAGCTTCGGGATCGTCGCCATCAACACGCATCACAAGCGACGATGATGATGACCCGGACGAGGCTGCTATCCGTCCGGATGCTGACATGCCTGAGGTATCGTCTCTTTACCTGGATGGCGAGGACATGCAGGCCAACCTCCTCGCTTTCGACTCCGTACACGCAGGATCCTTCCAGGATCTGGCGGAAGAGAGTCTGTCGGTTGCATCGCACCCCCAACCCGGTTTCAACTCACGTATCGGGCTGCTGCGCAACCGGTTGCTGCAGAACGAGCAGAACCACATGGAGACCCTCATCCTGTGCGATAACCGCGGACAGGAGGGACGGCTGATGGAGCTTCTTGAGGAAGACCTCGAGGCGGGACGCGTACGGCTCAAGACCGAGTCCCTGCATCGTGGCTTCGAAGTGCCCGAGTTGCAGCTGGCACTCTACACGGACCATGAGATTTTTGGTCGGTATCATCGGCCAACGGCGCGCAAGCAGAAGCAACGCTTCGGTGGGCTGAGTCTGCGGGAGCTGCATCAATTGACACCCGGCGATTTTGTTGTCCACATCGACTACGGCATTGGACGCTTCTCGGGCATGGAGCATATCGAGGTGCGAGGGCGTCGGCAGGAAGCGGTTCGCCTCTCCTATCTCAATGGCGACACGCTCTACGTGAATGTCAACGCCCTCTACAAACTCCACAAGTACAAAGGAAAAGAAGGGCACCAACCGCAGCTGACAAAGTTGGGCTCCGGGCAATGGGAAAAGGCCAAGGCCCGAACCAAGTCCCGTGTAAAGGACATTGCCCGCGACCTGATCAGGCTCTATGCGAAGCGCAAGGCCTCCAATGGTCATGCCTATCCCGAGGATACCATCTGGCAACGGGAGCTTGAAGCATCCTTCCAATTCGAGGACACGCCGGATCAGGCTTCGACAGCCAAAGCGGTCAAGGAGGATATGGAGAAGCCGCAACCCATGGATCGACTGGTCTGTGGGGATGTAGGCTTCGGCAAGACCGAGATTGCGATTCGGGCTGCCTTCAAAGCAGCTCAGGACGGAAAGCAGGTGGGAGTTCTCGTACCTACTACGGTCCTGGCCATGCAGCATTTTCGTACGTTCTCGAAGCGTCTTTCGAATTATCCGGTCACCATCGGTGTGCTCTCGCGTTTCCGGACGCCTGCCGAGCAGAAAGAAACGCTCGCTCAGCTGGCGAATGGCCAGGTTGACATCGTGATCGGTACGCAGCGGCTGATTTCGAAGGATGTCATCTTCAAGGATCTTGGTCTCCTGATCGTAGACGAAGAGCAGCGATTCGGCGTGGCCATGAAAGAGAAGCTGCGCACGTTGCGGGTACATGTTGACACGCTTACGCTGACAGCCACACCCATACCCCGGACCCTGCAGTTCTCCCTCATGGGAGCGCGCGACCTTTCAATCATTGCCACGGCGCCAGACAACCGGCAACCCATCCAGACCGAAATCCATGCCTTTGACAAAGACCTGATCCGGGATGCCCTGCTCTACGAGATCAACCGGGGTGGTCAGGTTTTTTTCATCCATAATCGGGTGCAGTCCATCAATGAGATATCGGCGATGCTGCGCATGCTCGTTCCGGATATCCGCGTGCAAGTGGCACATGGCCAGATGAAGGGGCCTGAGCTCGAACGCATCATGATGGAATTTGCCGAAGGCGATTTCGATGTGCTCGTCAGCACCAACATCATCGAAAACGGGCTCGACATCCCCAATGCCAACACGATCATCATCAACCGGGGGGATCACTTCGGATTGGCTGAGCTGCATCAGTTGAGGGGGCGTGTGGGTCGTTCGAACCGAAAAGCCTTCTGCTATCTGCTGGTCCCCTCCATCCACAGTCTGACCCGCGAAGCCAAACAGCGGCTGCAGGCCGTCGAGGAGTTCAGCGATCTGGGTAGTGGCTTCCATTTGGCCATGCGGGATCTCGATATTCGGGGTGCAGGCAATATGCTTGGCGCCGAGCAGAGCGGCTTCATTGCTGATGTAGGATTTGAGACCTATCACCGCATACTGGATGAGACGGTGGAAGAGCTTCGTACAGAGGAGTTTGCGGCTGTCTTCGAAGAAGAACGCAAGCCGAAGGCCACCGAAACCCTGGTCGATATTGATGCCGATGCCCTCATTCCCGAGACCTACCTCTCGAACAGGATTGAACGGCTCAACATGTATCGTCGCATTTCCGAGTGCCCAAGCCGCAGCGAACTCGATGCGGTCAGCGACGAAATGGCTGACCGGTTCGGTCCGCTACCTGACGAAGTGACCAGTCTGATCATGGGAGTGGAGATGAAAATTGCAGGACAGGAGCTGCGCCTTCCCAAGATCACGTTCAAAAACGAACGGCTCTTCCTTCGCCTCCCGTCGACCGATGAAGACCCGTGGTTTTACGAGCACCGGTTTCAGGGACTCCTCGCGGCGCTGGGCAGTCTTGATCACCGCTACGTTCTGAAGGAGAGCCGCGCAGGCAGTCTGCGAGCTATTGTGCAAGAGATTCCAGACCTTCAGGTCGCGCGCTCCCTGATCATGACTTTGGTCAACAGCGTATCGTCACGCTGATACCCGGACCGAAAGGACCCAGATTGTAGCACCTCTCAGACGCTGCTCGACCCGGCAGGGCATCGGCACTCTCCTATCTTGCGCACCAGAATCACTCCACAAGACTCTAAAAATTTCCGTAACTAATTGTGCCACAACGTTTAGCGGCGAAAATTATAATCGCTTGTTTCGGGACTACTTATTTATCGTAATTGGCATCTATGGTGAGTGCCATCCGGCGATGCTGATCAATCAGCAGATCAGGCTCAAGTACCTTGACGTCGGGACCAAAACGGAGCAACCATCCTGCCAGGTACTCCATGTTCTCGAACGTGAAGGTCACCTCAATCCTGTCATCGTAGGCGGACTCCTCATCAATGCGGGCCGGTATCTGCGAGCGCACTTTGGGATAGACCGCTCTGGCAAACCATAGACGCACCTGGTATGGATCAGCCTGGCGACCCTCTCCTTCAAGGTAGGTCTGCAGATCAAAATCCTCGGGCCGATCGAATCGTTCCGTCAGCACGAACATCTCTTCGATGCGATCCAGACGGAAGTTGCGGATCTCGGCGCGTAGATGGTCAAAAGCAATCAGGTTCCAGTGGTCGGTGTAATAGACCAGCCCCAGTGGATCCACCCTGCGCTGCGTAAGCTCTCCGCGGCTCTCAACGAAGTATTCCATGATCACTTTGCGTGATCGGGCAACTGCCTCGGACAACTTGAACCACTTGCCGGTTTCCAGGCCTTCAGACTGCACGGCATGGGACCAGTAGGGATCGAGTACCGTGTTTTCCGAAAGGCGGTCCACATACTCGCGTATTTCCCGCGGCAACACAGACCGGATTTTCAGAGAGACCTCACCTGCATCCTCTCGCAGGGAAGCGTCTGATTGCAACCGCATGAACTCCGTACCCACCAATAACGTAGCCGCCTCGCGGGCGGTCAGCATGAGTGGCGGCAGTTGATACCCCTCAAGGATCTCATACCCACCTCCCTCGGAATACGTCAACGGGACGCCTGATTCGGAAAGTGCCCGGAGGTCCCTGAAAATCGTTCTCCTGCTCACACCGAAATGCTCTGCCAGGTCACGACTCGTCATGTTGGGTCGGTTCTGCAAAAGTAGAATTGCAGCGAAAAGGCGCTCGGTCCGTGTGCCTTGTTTGTCACTTTTTGCCATGGTTCAACCGTGTCCTGACGCCTTGGGAAACGCGTCTCAGGGAGAGGTACTGCGTACGTGAACGATCTCTTTTGTCTCAAAATACGGATCCGACGTCAGCTGCCGGAGCGGTATGCGCTCCACTATCACATCCGGAAATTCTGCTGTGAGCGCTGCTATCTCCGCGTCCAGCTGCCCCCCTTTCAGGCAGAGCAATCCGTCCTTCCACACGTCCTCGCGCGTTTCGATGCGCGGAGGCAGCGCAACCGCTGCGTGCCAGGACCAAAGCACCTTCAAAGGCGCCGTCGCCCGCGAGACCGACAGGTTCGCCCTTTCTATACAGGCCTCTGCCCGCCCATGCCATGAGCGCACGGCAGGAATACCCAAGCGGCGAGCGAAGAGATCGACAGATCGGGTCTTTTTTTGATTCGAATCGACACCCAATACGCTAGTGTCTGGAAAAAGGATACCGAGCACGATAGCAGGTAACCCGCCGCCTGTGCCCCAGTCAATGACGGCAGTCTCCGCTGGTATGCGCCGAGTGCCCAACGCCAGACAGTGCCCGATATGCCGGGTTTGTACGTGAGGCTCATCGACTCGAGACACCAGATTGAACTGGCGATTTACAGACTGTAGCTCACGGGCATAGGCCAGTAACTGCTCGTGCTGTTTCTCATCGAGGGGTATGTCAAACGGCCAGAGTGCAGGCATGGTAGATTGGGGCAATCACGTTTGTAACACGGTGAGCAAGGCGGACTGACAAAGGGGGCTGACCCCTGGTGGCTGAATGTTTCACGTGAAACATTCAGCCACTGGACAGCAGCTGCCCACGATTACCAACCCCAAGGTACGCCACCCTTTCCTCGTCTTGGGGGCCCAAAGAGGTAGATGTTTCACGTGAAACATCTACCGGACCGGTGGGGACAAACCACCGCTATTCCTCAACGCGAGGAACACGACCGGACTTGACCATCACCATCAGTACCGATACATCAGAAGGAGACACGCCAGAGATACGCGAGGCCTGACCAAGGTTCTGCGGGCGAATCCGGCTCAGCTTCTCGCGTGCCTCCATCGTGATGTTTTGAATCGATGCATAATCGAGGGCCGAGGGTAGCGGCATGGACTCCAACTGTTCCATTTTCTCAATCAGACCGCGCTCCCTCTCAACGTAGCCTTCGTACTTGAGGTCAATTTCAACCATGTCCTCAACACGCTCCAAGCCGTCAATGGAGGGGATCAAGCCGTCATGCCCGGTCTTCCTGAGAAGCGTACCAAGATGAACTTCAGGTCGTAGGGCCACTTTGGCGATACGATCCGTTTGCTTGACCGGAGCACTGTCCAAGGATGCCAGATACGGGTTGGCTACCTCTGGAGTAATACTTGTCTGCCGAACCGAAGACAACAAGTCCCGGCGAGCTGCACGGCGGCGCTCCATCCTGCGGATCCGGTCATCGGATACCAATCCTAGACGGTGCCCTATGGGTGTCAGGCGCTCATCGGCGTTGTCTTGGCGCAGCATCATGCGGTGCTCGGCGCGAGACGTAAACATACGATAAGGCTCATCCGTGCCCTTGGCTACCAGATCATCGATCAACACGCCGATATACGCTTCCGAGCGCTTCAACACCAATTGTTCTTGCCCACGCACGTAGAGCGCGGCATTCGTACCGGCTATCAAACCCTGCGCGCCTGCCTCCTCATACCCCGTCGTGCCGTTGATCTGACCGGCGAAGAAAAGCCCCTCCACCGCTTTCGTCTCCAGGGAATACCGCAACTGGTACGGCGGGAAATAGTCATATTCGATGGCGTAGCCGGGACGAAGCATATGTACGTTCTCGAGCCCTGTCACACGGCGCATCGCCTCCATCTGCACCTCCTCGGGAAGGCTCGTTGAAAAGCCGTTGACGTACACCTCGTCTGTATGCCAACCCTCGGGCTCCAGGAATATTTGATGCCGCTCCTTGTCAGCAAAGCGGTCGATCTTGTCCTCTATGGAGGGACAATAGCGCGGTCCTGTTCCCTGTATGCGACCCACGAACATGGGACTTCGATCAAACCCTGTTCGAAGAATATCGTGAACCTCCGGGTCTGTGAACGTAATCCAGCAACTGAGCTGCCTTGCGGGTAGCTGTTCCGTCATGAAACTGAATGGAGATGGCTCCGAATCGCCCAGTTGTTCTTCAAGACGCGCATAATCGATGGTACGCCCATCCAACCGCGGAGGCGTGCCTGTCTTCAGACGCCCCGACTCAAACCCCAATCGGTGCAACGCCCCCGTCAATCCTTTGGAAGCTCCTTCACCCATCCTACCACCCCCGTAGGACGTGTCCCCGATGTGGATCTGACCGTTCATGAACGTGCCACTCGTAAGGATGACGGCCCGCGAACGAATCTCTACGCCCAGCTGGGTAACAACGCCAGCTATCTGAGTGCCCTCCGTCAGTAAGTCAACCGCCATGTCCGCGCGCATGAAGAGATTGGGCTCGGCTTCCAGCATGCGCCGAACGGCACCCGCATACATGAAGCGGTCACACTGCGCACGGGGCGACCAGACGGCCGGGCCCTTGCTTCGGTTCAACATGCGAAATTGGAGTCCCGACTCGTCCGTGGCCCGACCCATCAATCCTCCGAGCGCATCGATCTCCCTAGCAATCTGTCCCTTCCCGATACCGCCAATGGCCGGGTTGCACGACATACGGCCAATCGCCTCAAGACTCATGGTAATAAGCAATGTGCGCGCGCCCATACGCGCTGCCGCCGCCGCTGCCTCACTTCCGGCATGGCCACCACCTACAACAACAACATCGTATTCCGGCCTTCTCATTATCTTATAACCCGTTGTGCCCCTTTGTTTTACGAGCCTATTTGCCAATGCAGAACTGTGAGAAGATGCGATCCAGGATATCCTCATTCGTGACTTCGCCGGTAATGGCACCAATCTCTTCTATTACCTGACGGACATCCGCTGAGATCATATCGCCCGATCCACCGGAGGTGAGCACGACACTCACGCGCTCGATGGCTTGCTGCGCAGCCCGTATATGCTCCTGTTGGCGCTGGCTTGTTACAACCTGATGCTCTTCACAGACAGCATCTGAACCAACAGTCGCCGCAAAGATACGGTCCATCAGGGGCTCGACCGGCGCATCTCCCACGCGCATCATCTCGGCAGAAATCCGGAAATCAATGGCGGGCGCGGAGCCGGGTGTGGCGCCAGATGCGGAGCCGGGTAAGGCGCCAGCCCTCGTATCGACTGCCTTGTCAGCCATGGTGGCAGCCAAGCCACCGTTTGTACTATCGGGTGTGCCCGCTGAATCAGCAACCGCCAGATCAGCCTTATTTCCCACCACAAGCCGGGGAACGGCCTGAACCTGACTCAGGACATTTACCTTGGCCAGCGCCTCGACGTCCGCTCCCATATCGGTGAGATCCACCACGTGCAGCACCAGATCGGCACCACGCTCGGCAGCCTGACTGCGCCGAACACCTTCCGCTTCGATCGTGTCATCCGTCTCCCGCCGGCCCGCGGTATCTACAAACGTGAACCGCACGCCCTGGTATTCGAGGGCGGACTCTACCTCATCCCTGGTCGTACCGGGCACGTCACTCACGATTACGCGGTCGTGACCAAGGAGCGCATTCATAAGGGTTGACTTCCCCGCATTCGGACGCCCAACGATGACTACCCGGACGCCCTCGTGCAACGCCTTTCCGAATCGGAATGAGCCCGTAAGCACCGTGAGTCGATCCGATGCCGCTCGAAGCAAATCCTCCAGGCGGGAGCGATCGGCGAAGGCAACATCCTCCTCGCTGAAGTCCATTTCCAACTCCAGCAGTGAAACCAATTGCAGCAGGTCTTCCCTGATACGGGTCAATTCCTCCGAGTAGCGTCCTTTCAGGTGAGCCAAGGAAATGCGGCCTGCACGTTGACTTTGCGCGTGGATCAATTCCCCGATGGCTTCCGCCTGGGCCAGATCGATCTTCCCGTTCATGAAGGATCGCAGCGTGAACTCACCCGGTCCCGCCATGCGTGCACCACCATCCACCATGAGCCGAATAATGGCATCCGATGCCACGTCGCCGCCGTGACAGGAAATCTCAACGATATCCTCTCCCGTGGCAGAATTCGGGGCACGAAAAAGCGTGCATACCACGTGATCGATCCAGGCGCCCGGGCGACCGATATAGCCCACATGTGCCGTGTGAGAGGCCTGCTCAACCAGCTCCTTCGATGGAAACACGGCGTCCACGATAGACACGGCCAAGGGTCCGGACAGGCGTACGACACTCAAGGCCGACGTCCCGCGCGGGGTGGCGCGGGCCACGATCGTTGTGTGGACGCTATCTCCCGCGCTCATCATCATGACATCGGGATCAGCGGCGAGACTTGGGCTTACCGGTGATGGCCCCTCGGTTGGATCCTTTCTTGCGCGAGGCGACAGGCGCCTTTTTCTTCTCCTTCTTCTTCGGCTCGAGCTCTTCGGGGTGCTCTTGGATCTGCTTGTTGATGACCTTCTGCTGCGCAGCCGTGAGGACGTTGTAGCAGAGGTAGTAGAGGTTCAGACCCGCAGCGAGCCGGTTGAAGATCAGGAAAATCATCACCGGAAAGACGTAGGTGAAGATCTTGGCCTGCGCGTTGTTCTGGTTTGTCATCGACAGCTTCATCTGGAAGACCATCGAGATACCCATCAGGAGCGTGAAGCCCGCAACGGCATCACCGTACATCGGAATCGAGAAGGGCAGACTCAGGATGACATCCGGAGCCGACAGGTCCTGTGCCCACAGAAACCCTTGTTGCCTGAGCTCAATAGCCTGTGGCAGGAACTGCCAAAGCGCAATGATGACCGGGTACTGCAGGAGCATCGGAAGGCATCCGCCCAGCGGATTGACCCCCGTCTCCTTGTACATCTTCATCATGGCCTCCTGCTGCTTCTGCGGGTTGTCCGCAAACTTCTCCTTGATGGCCTCCATGCGCGGCTGCAACTCACGCATCTTGGCCATGCTCTTGAAGGAGGTCTTCGTTAGCGGGTAGAGGACCAGCTTGATGAGCAGCGCGAGGACGATGATGACCCAGCCATAGGGCATGATGGTGCCCAGATAGGTAAAGGCCGGAATGAAGATGAACCGGGCCAACGGGCGGGTAATGACTTCGAAGAAATCCCATCCGAAATCGACCATATCGTAGAGATCAAGGTCGTAGTCATTCAGATTGCCGTAGACCATGGGGCCCATGTACAACGTGAAGTTGTCAGGCTCGGGACTCGCAGCGGGCATCAGCAGGCTGGCCAAATAGTCATGCCGCCCGTAGGCATTGGACACCTCACCGACACGCTCGCCGATCAGCTCAGCGCCGCGTGTGGGCTGCTGCGGCATCATCACAACCGTGAAGTACTTGTTCTTGACGGCTACCCAATCGACCTCGCCACGCAGCGAGAGCTCGTCATAGGGGTCAGAATTGAGCAACACATCCTCAACCGACCCACCGGTTCGGGCGAAGGCGCCCGTATTCTGGGATGACGTCTCATGATCCAGCTCGGAGAAGGGAACGCCTCCGTTCCAAACCACCTCATATCCCTCCCTCGTCGAGAACGAGGAGGCGCCCGGCTGATCCACCTCCAGCCCGATTTCGTAGGAATCAGGGTGGAAGGTATAGGTCAGGATGATCTGCCCTTGACCCACATCGGCCGAAAATGAGAGCGAGACGGGTTCATCGCCTACGTCAATGGCCTGCTCCGATCGGTCGGATTCAAAGATGAATGCGCGCGAGTCATAGTTGCGGCTGCCCGGTGAGGTAAACAGCACGCCAAGAGCACCCCCTTTCGTGGAATCCACCAGTTGCACCAGGCGCTCGGCTCCGGCTACGGTGTACTCCTTGAGTTCAAGCGAGGTGAACGTCCCTCCTTGCGTGGACAGCACAGCGCGATAGAGGCTGTTTTCAACCTCGATGCTGCGAACTTCACCGCCTTGGCCCGGCACGAAGGTACTGTCGTCCATGGCCAATTCCTGTACGGAACCGACATCGGGATCCCCTTGCTCCACGAATTCCTGGGAGCCCAGATCTTCCGTAGTGGTATCCGAAGCCAGGGCCTCATCGCCATTCGGCGCTGGTGGAGGCGGTGCCATCCAGGTAAGCCAAACCACCATGATGATGGCTATGAGCACCGTCGCTGTAAGAACGTTTCTATCCAATCGGGACCTCGCGTCAGGAGATGGATGGAGCGGGGATGAGCAGGAGTGTTCCGAAAAAGCGGTACGGAGGGACCCGGTCGCGGTTCCTATCAGGGCCTGAGGGCGCGGTCTTCGAGCTTTGCGAGCGCGGCAGTGCAGTCCCTGCGGATGGTCTGATCGTCCTGATCCCGCCCTTGGAACAAGACCATGGCGGTAAGTGCCTTGCCATGTGCCTGGGCAATGCGCTCGAGGCGCTCCTGGTCATGCCGAATGACGTCGCGAAAAACACGCTTGATACGGTTGCGTCGCGGGGCGTTGCCTCTGGAGCGTCCAACGGCCACGCCGATCTGGAACGGCCCTCCAACGAGATCTCGGTCAACAAAGCGGTACAGGATGCGGACACTGCCGCTGGCGACAGTACTGCCCTCGGGGTGGTGCCGATCGAAAAGCGGATCAATCAACCGTCGCCTTTTCAACCGGCGCGCGGAAGGAAAGCGTGCGTGGTCGGCGGTCAGTTGCATACGGACGATACCCGTGTCGACCCTTACTTGCCGCTTTTCGTGTCGCTGACCGTCAGGTTCTTTCTGCCTTTGGCACGCCGCCGCGCGAGCACACGCCGACCGTTCTTGGTTGCCATGCGGGAACGAAATCCGTGCTTGTTGGCGCGTTTGCGACGACTGGGTTGATACGTACGTTTCATGGTCCTGGACGGAGTTTGTCTTGATCCGGATCAGAAACCTGCCCGGATCGAAGGTAACATGCCCATGGGAGCACCTCTAAGATGCCTGCCCGGGCCGTACCGGTGTGGGTAAACAGTGTGTAATCAATGAATGGGTGCCCATAGCCATACGGGAGACGCGAAGGGGCTTCGCAGCGAATGGACACAGATTAGTGAAGATACGACAAGTAAGAACGAGGTCAACCAAACCGATTGACATTCATAAAAAGTCAGCGTAACATTGCGGGCTCCGAAAGCGTCCCCGGACGTAATCGGTACAAACGGGAGATTAGCTCAGTTGGTTAGAGCACCTGTCTTACAAACAGGGGGTCACTAGTTCGAGTCTAGTATCTCCCACACAAACCCCGGTCGATTTGTTCGGTCGGGGTTTTTTTTGGCCGGTCCCGGCAGCCGGCTATACAACTATATAGCGGCCAATCAAGGACACGCTCATGGTGGCTGCGGACAGCCGGTGTGCATCAGCTCGGCGGTCCGTATCCTGTGTCCGTGCATTCTGCTCTGGGCACCCGCTTCCTGCAGCCCGCCTCGACCTCGTGAGCAACTACCGTGGACACCATGCCGCCCGCTTCCGACCCACCCCGTATAGCCGTCATCGGGGATTTCAATATTGATGTCATTCTGGGCGAAGTGAACGCCCTGCCCCGTGTGGGCTATGACACCGTATCGGACGTGTATTCCATCGAGCCGGGCGGTAGTGCCGCCATTGTGGCGCTCGGCCTGGCCCATGTTGGCTGGCAGACCGATCTCTATGCAAACGTGGGAGACGACCTGTTCGGGCACTGGCTGCGGGATACATCCAAGACATCGGGGGTCCGTCTCATGAATTGCGCCGACGACCGCTCTGACTCGACCGGGCTTTCGGTGGCCTTTTCCAAAGACGGCGATCGGGGATTCATCTCCGTGCCCAACCCCGTCTCAGATTGGGAAGCCCTCGATCGGATTTTGGACGAACCTCCGACCCATGTCCACGTCTGTTATCATCCGTACCTGCCGGGCCTTACGGAGAAGTTGAGGGACATTTTCCCGCGCCTCCGGGCCGCTGGTACAACGCTTTCTCTCGACCCGGCAGGGCCGGGACCCGACACCACAGCTCCTTTGACACATCTTGAGGCGCTGGGCGGCGTCGACTTCCTGTTCCTCAACGATCAGGAAGCAGGCGATCTGCGGATTGCGCTGCCTCCAGAGGCGCCAGTGCTGGGCGCTGTTTCGCGTGTTGTTGTCGTCAAACGGGGTAACCGGGGCGCCATCGCCTACACCGAATCCCACACCCACGACGTGCCTGAACGCCCCGTGGGCGTAGTGGAAACGACCGGCGCGGGGGACAACTTTGCTGTCGGCTTCCTGACCTCTTGGCTGCGAAAGGGCCATCTCGAAACGGCTGTGCAGGCCGGCAATGTCTTCGGGTCGGAGTCCACCCGGTATCCGGGGGGAGTACAGGTCCAGGCCCATTACACCGGGCTGATGCAGCAGCACCGAGATCTGTTCTTCGCCACGAACGAAATGGGATCATGAATGCCTTCCTGCTCGGAGCGACCGGCCTGGTCGGCAGACACCTCCTCGAGTGCCTATTGGCATCTGCAGACTACGAGCGCGTCGTGGCACCCGTCAGACGAAGTACCGGCGTCGATTCCGATTCGCTGATCGAAGTACCCTTCGATGCGGAAGGAGCCTCCCTGTGGAAGCCACCCGTTTCCATTGATCACGCTTTCATCGCCTTCGGTACGACCCGGAAGAGCGCTGGCAGCATCGAGGCGCAGTGGGACATCGATGTCCGCATGCCCCGGCTCTATGCAGAGCGCCTTCGCCAGATCGGTGTTCGGCATCTTTCCCTGTGCTCCTCCATCGGAGCCAATCGCACAAGCGCTTTCGCCTACAGCTGCATGAAAGGACAGCTTGAGGAAGATATCCGGCAGATGGAATTCCCTTCCTTTGCCACGTTCCGACCATCCGTCCTCGGTGGTCATCGGGGGGAGCGTGAGCGACGGGCTGAAGTCCTCGCGCAACGCGCCTTTTCCCTCCTCCCCAAAAAATGGCGAACCATTCCCGCCGAACGCGTGGCGCGTGCCATGGTACGGACCGCGCTCGCAGAACCTGAAGGTATGTCAATCATCCCGTCTCATAAGATCTGGGTACGCAGTGAATAAGCACGCTACACGAACAGCTCCAACCAACAGAATGGTGGCATGGGTCATGGCCCTCTTGGTGTGGGGCGGTTGCTCCACGCAACCGCCCATGGAAAACATCTCCCAGGAAACCGTCCTGTTTGCCACGCCTGCGGATTCGAGCGTGGCGTGCTATCGCATTCCAGCGCTTGAAACCGTGGATGGCGTGCTGCTGGCTGCCATCGACGAGCGCGTTCCGTCGTGTGCGGATCTGCGGGGAAGCCGGGACATCAACATCCTGCTGCGTCGCAGCGTGGATGGCGGCAGGACCTGGGAAGCGGCCCGGCGCATCCTCGATTACCCCGACGGCGTTGCGGCATCGGACCCTTCCTTCATCGTGGATGAGGATCGCGTCTTCATGCTGGTCAATGTCATGGACCATGATGAGGCGCCTGGGGAGTACCGTTTCCACGTTCTCCATTCCGACGATGGCGGCGCCACCTGGAGCGAGCCGCTGGATATCACGGATGAGGTAGCACCCGAGGATTGGCGATCAGATTTCAAGTTCATCACGTCGGGGCACGGCGTGCAGGCGCCCGACGGAACGCTCCTGCATACCATCGTCAACCTGCAGCGTGGGGTGTTCGTACTGATGAGTGAAGACCATGGCGATACCTGGTCCCTGGCACCATCACCCGTGACCCCGGGAGACGAGTCGAAGATCATCGCTTTCGAGGATGGCCGATGGATGGTCAACAGCCGCGTCCAGGACGCCGGTCATCGCTGGGTGCACGTTTCAATGGACCGAGGGCAGACATGGGACTCCCGCCCTGATTCTGCGCTGGTGGATCCGGCCGTGAACGCGAGTCTGATCCGAACGGAGGAGGGACTTCTGTACGTGGGCGCCAACCACCCCACCGAGCGGCGCAATATGACCATGCGGTTCAGCACGGACGAGGGACAGACCTGGACCGCTGGGCCCGTCATCCACGAGGGCTCAGCAGCATACGTCTCCGCCGCGGCACTGCCGGACGGAGACGTGGGGCTGTTCTATGAGCGTGCGGACTACACGGAAAACGTGTTCGTGCGGTTACCCCGCCCCTGGTAGTACGCGTCCCTAGCTGTCCGCGTCCGTCGAGAACGCGTAGACCGTTCGGGTCTGGTACGTTTCGCCCGGCCGCAGGATGGTCGAGGGGAAGGCCGGCTGGTTGGGCGAATCGGGGAAATGCTGCGTTTCGAGGCAGAACCCGGAGCGATGCTCGTAAACCGCTCCATACTTCCCGGTCAGCGTGCCGTCCAGGAAGTTGCCCGAATAAAACTGAATGCCCGGCTCTTCCGTCATCACCTCCATGATGCGGCCGCTGGTGGGTTCATGCACACGGGCCGCCAGGCGCATGTCAGAAGACAGGCCGGATAGCACCCAATTGTGGTCGTACCCGAGTCCGTTGACGATCTGCTCGTCATCCTGATCAATGCGCGCCCCGATGGGCGTGGGCTCCGTGAAGTCGAACGGCGTGCCCTCGACCGGACGGATTTCACCGGTAGGAATCAGTCCTTCATCCACGGGCGTGAAATGATCGGCCGCCAGCATCAATTCGTGGTCCAGGATGCTCTCGGACGATGGGCCCGCCAGGTTGAAGTACGAGTGCTGCGTCAGGTTGACGGGCGTGGCCTTGTCCGTGGTGGCCTGATAGGAGAAAATGACTCGGTTGTCGGCCGTCAGCGTATAGGTAACCGTAACGGACAGATTGCCCGGATAGCCTTCCTCGCCGTCCGGGCTTTCGTAGCGCAGGATCAATCCGTGTTCGTTCTCCACTGAAAAGGGCTCGGCTTCCCAGAGGACCTTGTCGAAGCCCTGGATGCCGCCATGCAGATGGTTTTCGCCATTGTTCTTCGCCAGGGAATACGTCTCGCCGTCCAGTTCAAACTCACCGTCTGCAATACGATTGCCGTAGCGCCCGATGATGGCGCCGAAGTAGGGCGTCTCTTCCAGATAGGCCCCGAAATTGTCGTAGCCCAGGACCACATCCTCATAGATCCCATCCCGGTTGGGCGCGGTCAGCCGGGTGATGATGCCGCCATAATTGGTGACCTCCATGACCATCCCGGTGGGCGATTCAATTTGGTAGATGGTTGCCTCGCGGCCATCGGGCAACGTGCCGAACGTGCGGGAGCGAACGCCCGGCTCGGGATCGGGCTGTGGTGACGTACAACTCATGACGAGAAAGGGAAGGAGAATCAGGAAGCGACGCATATCGAAGGGGCTTAGCGAACGATGATTTCCGTGGCGCCGCTCGCGGCGCTCTGAGCGTGGGTGAAGAGGATACGCGCGGCGCGTGTGCGGACAGGGTCGAAGCGCAGGATATTACGCGCCATGGCCATGGGTTTGTCAGGAAAAGCCGACAATCCACGCACCGGTTGCCACGTGTCATCGATCAGGGTCTCGACAGACAATGCCTGTGGATCGGTGACAGTTGAGTCCACACGAGCAAGATACCAGGGGCTGTTACCCCACAGGTAGATTTCGGCCTCTGAGACCATCGTCGGCTGATCGAAATCCACCTGGATCCAGTCCGTGGCGTTCGGAGAGTCCCGGGCAATCCAGCGATTGGATTGGTAGGTCGTGAGGCCGAATTGCCCATCCTGCAGGACGCTGACATCGGCGTTCTCCGGGAAAGAGGCGCTCATGCGGGGGTAGGCGTTGCCATCGATGTTGATGGCGAAGTTGGTGGGACGGGCATCGGCAAGGGCCACCGCGACTCCGGCGGGCGTCCAGACTTCCATTTCGGCCAGGCCCGTGCGGCCATCGCCGGCATGCTCGAACGTGACACGGACCCCTTCGGCATCGGTCGGACCGACGAGCACGGTGTTGGCCCGGCGCCCGGTGGGCTGACCCGGAATCCGCGAGCGGATGTCGGCCGGTCGCCACATCCCATCCTGGAGGAGTTCTACTGCGTAGGATCTCGGCGGTATGATGCTCTCACCATCGTCCAGGAAGTAGAGGACGACGCGCTCGATGGATTGCGTCGTTCCGAACATGGCCTGGATCCAGTCTTCCTCATTCGGCGATCCTTCGGTGGTCCACCGCGTGGTGGGCACCTCATGGTAGAAGACGCCGCCGTCCGCAGCCCAGAAGGGAGGGTGGCGGGGATCGGAGAACGATGCCGTGATTTCCGGGAAGACCGTTCCGTTGTTGACGGCCAGGTTGTGCGGGCGCTCGAAGGTCATGGAGGCGCCGGCCTCCGGGAGCTGCGCGTCGAGGGGACCAAGCGTTTCCCGGGACGCCAGGTCACGGTTGTCGATGCGTACCCGGAGGCCGGCGCCGAGACCATATTTCGACCCATCCCGGTCCCAGATGACATCCACGTCGTGCCCATGCAGGCGCACGCCCTCTGCTGCAAACCAGTCCCAATCATCCGGGATGAGCGGATTCACGACAAGCGTCCCATCAGCCATGGGACGGATGCCCAGAAGACCCGACAGGATCAGATCCGCATAGCCCGAATGGGAGTAATGCTCCGAGTGGTTGGGCATGTTGCTGCCAAACCAGGACCCGGTGTACGGATTGGCCGACTCGGCGATATACGGACGGCCGTCCTTGAATTGGGTGCGCGTGTAGGTCCTCAGCAGCTCCACGTAGTCGTCCCTGTCCACGACCTCCTGCTCATAGTTGTTGAGCAGGTTGGCCATGGCCACGAGCGTCTGCGTCGTGGCATACGGCCAGGATTGGCCACTCCAGATGCAGCAGCGCTCGGTCAGCATGAAGAGCGTATCGGATTGGCTGACCGTCGTAGGGCCGTAGTCCGCGCTGAAGTGCGCTTCGTCCATCAGGAATTGCCACGCAACGGAATGCTCTTCGTCCGGCAGGTTGAACTGCCAGGGCACGTACCCGATCAGCTCGCGACCGTTGCCCGACCCCGCATACGGGCCCGTCTCATAGGTCAGGCTCTTGTCTCGGATACCCGGCGCGTGATCGCCCTTGAACTGGTGGAAAAAGAACTCGCGCCCCGGATCCCACAGCTCATCAATGACCCGGGCCTTGAGCACGCCTGCCCTTTCGAGATAATCCATCGCCTTCTCAAACTGGCCCGCAAG
>JAFMNH010000091.1 GCA_017859335.1 Rhodothermales bacterium
CTCCTCCCGTCGCCGGCAGATGGTCTGCCCATCCAGGATGGCCCGCGTAAAGAACCAGTGGGCCAGAAAAGAGAGGTAATACAGCCCGTAGAGGGCCTCTCCAGCACCGAGTCCCGCACTGAACCCCACGATCAGCACAAAGCTGCTCATGACGACAGCCAGGTTCAAGAGGGGATAGTGGAAGAGCACGACAAGGCCCGCTCCACCCAGAAAAACCAGCGGCAGGAACGGAAGGACATCGGGCGCCGCCCAGGTAATGAACAGCAGGATCAGGAAAACGAACCCGAATCCGCCCCAGAGCAGGAAGGCCCCCCAATTACCCAACCACCGATCGCTCGGCCCCGGGCGCGCTATGTCCGTGGATGAGACCACACCGGATCAGGCCTGGGCCGCATCGCGCAGGCGCTGGGCGAAGACGGGATAGCTTCGGCGCCACCAGTCCATGACGAGGGCGAAGAGGACGGCCAGGATGAATCCAGAAAGCGTGGCGGCAATACAGATGATGCTGCGCTTGGGCTTGAACTTCTCAACGGGCGCCACGGCGGCATCCACCACCTGCAGGGCCTGCGACGTCCGCTCTTCTTCGAAGCGCGCCTGCTCCAGCATCGGGGCCACCAGCTCAAGGATACGTTCCTGGATCGTGCGCTCGAGCGTGAGCTGCAGGTAGTCACGAACCATGTCGGGGGCTACGGACTGCGATACCGGCAGTACTGCCTCGCTGCCCGCGAGGGCCGCATCGTACTGCGCGTTGGCCGCTGTAACCAGCGCCTCCAGATTCTGTACCTGCCGATTGCTACCACCAAACTGCGCCTTGAGCGAGGCCAGCTGGATTTCCAGTTGCACAGCATCGGCGCGCATGGCAGCCAGCTGTGTGTAGAAGGCCTCGGTTTGGGCCTCGAGGTCGATCACGCCGTACTCCCGCTGGAAGGCAGCCAGGGAGTCCAGCATGGCCTCGCGCGCCTGCCCGGCCATATCGTAACGCTCCTCGACGTAGGCCCGGAAGTTGCCGGCCGTCTGCTTGGAGAGTTGGTTGTTGACCTCCTCAAGCTTCTGGACAAAGTAGTTGGACATGTCGGCCGCCCGCTGCGGGTCCTTGTCCAGCACCTCGACCGAGAAGAAGTCGTAATCCTGATCCACGACGAACTCTACGTTGTCGGCCAGCGCGGCGCGTGCTTCTTCGACAGGAAATTCCTCCTCCTCCAGCTCGTACACGGTAATCAGGTCGAATGTGCGCACCACATCATCCATGATGGCGCGGCTGTTCAGGATGGCCATGTAGCGCACGTAGTCGCCACCGCCCCCACCCAGCAAGGACTGCGCGGCGGAGGAGATGTCGCCCAGGAGAGCGCTTGCAATACCCCCGGACGCAGAGGCAGGCAGCAGCAGGCGGGAAGAGGCTTTGAACCAGTTGGGCAGCAGCAGGCTGATGATTACGGAGGCAACGGCCATGACCGAGGTCACGCCAATGATGAACCGGCGCCAGCGGTAGAGCACACCCAGCAGGTTCCACCAGGCCTGTTCACCCTCCTGGCTCATCGTTTCGAGGTGCTGCGTGGCAGCATTCGTGTCGGATTGGGACATGATCGTTCGAAATGTCAGTGCGGATCAGGACGGGTCCTAATTCCGCCGGATCGTGATGATGAGGGTGATGAGGGAGGCTACGGAGGTGACCCCCTGGAAGATGGCCTGCATGGTCCGGATGCGGGCATCGGCCTTGGCGCGCTCGCGCTCGATGAGCAGTCGCTCGATTTCAGGATCGTCCGAAACCGTGGCATCCTTGTCTACAAAGACCACATCGCCCGAGCGCAGGCTGCGACTCAGGTCCTCATGGAAATCGCCTGTCGCCGGGTCGATGACCAGTACGCGGCCGGCAACGTCCGATCGGCCTCCGGCCAGGGCGAGGTAGGTTTCTACGGACTGCCCCTCCGTGACCGGCAGGTAGCCGGGCTGCAGCACCTGTCCAAAGACATAGACCGATTGCTCATCCCGCGGAACGAAGAGGCGATCACCTGCGCGCAGGGGCACAGACGGCCCGTTTCCGTTGAGCGCCGCGTTCATGTCGAGACTGACCCGGTTCTGGAAGGAGAGCTCCTTGATGAAATAGGTCCGGCTGATCAGGTCCAGGTCCGTCAAGCGAAGGCGCTGGAATACCGCGGTCGTATCGGAGCGCAGGGCCTGACGCAGGGCCAGGGCCGGATTCGTGTTACGATCGGGTACGGTGCTCCGCGAGGCATCCGGCAACGCGCGGCGTTCGAGGTAAGCGCCCCGCGCCAGGGCATCGCTGCGCAGGCCACCCGCTGCTTCCAGGACCTCCTGCAGCGTGGTCACGCCGTCAATGATGGGGTAAGCTCCCGGTCGGTGCACGCGACCTTCGACGCGAATCAGGCCGCGCTCTTCTTCTCGCTCCACGACCGAGATCACATCGAGCGCCTCGACGGTTACGTCGGCTGCCCGCCCGTTCTCGAGATCCGCCACGCTGAACGTGCTCGTCGACATGCCGCTTTCCGACACGCGTGTCAGGGTGACGGCGTCCATGCCACCGGCAGAAGCCGAACCACCAGCCATTTCGAGGACGTGCGCCAGCGTGTCGCCCGCCCGGAATTCATAGGTGCCGGGGTAGGGGACATGTCCCCCCACCGACACCGAAGCATATTCGGGGTTGAAGGTCGGGATATGGAGCACATCCCCGTCCTTGAGGTAGGGGTTGGCGCCCGTGTCGCCGGACGTCAGGTAGCGGACGAGGTCGACACGGGTCGAGGTGCCGTCGGCATGCCGCACGTCAATGTTGCGCAGAGAGGGCTGGAAGGCCGGGTTGGCCACCGGAAGGGAGGTGGTGTCGGCGAAGGCCAATTCGATCACGTTCGATACGCGCGATACGGGCAGCGCCAGGTAGCGTCCCGGCATGGGCACGGCGCCCGTCACGTGGACATAGAACTGGCGCGACTGCACGAGGGAGATATCCGCCTGGGCATCCCGGTAGTAGCGTCCGAGAGCCTCGGCCATGATGCGGCGCGCCGATTGCAGGGTACGTCCCCCCACATCGACCAGTCCCGCATCTGGCAGTGCAATCCGGCCATCGGCGCCCACGGCAATCGGCGCGCCGCTCACGTCCTGACCATTGATGACCACCGTAAAGGCATCACCGGGTCCCACCGTGTACTCCGTGGGGTCCACGGCTCCCTCCAGGGGAATACCGGAGGCCGCCAGGGCGGACTGGCTCAAGCGTTGCCTGAGCAGCAGCAGCGGGTTGGTTTGCGCGGCCTCGAGCAGTTCGGAGGCCGCCTCTCCCGAGATCTGGCCGCGCGCCATCGGCGGCGCGGCCAGCAGGAGTATGCCGAGCAGCGTCAGGGCAGCCGTTGCCGGAAATCGTCGGTTCATCATGGGCAGGGTGGGCATGGCGTTGGAGTGCCGGTCACAGGGCAGGGAGACAGGATCATGCATCCAGCGTGCCTTTGCTTGATTTGTCACAGGTTCGTAAAAGGATCACGGCAAGTGGATCCGTGGTCAGATGGAAAGGTTCGGCCGTCCGCTACGGGAAAAGCAGGGTGGTAGCAGGTGGAAAATAGGCAGGGGCCGATTGGATCTGACGAAAAACGCTCATTTTGACCTAAAATACGGTATCATTACCCGCCTCGCAATGCTTTCATGGCGCGCCGTGGAGGCATCGCGCACGGTACTCCTTGTGGGCGCTTGCCTGTCCCGTGGATGCCTCCCATTCACCGTCCATTCACTGCCCATACGCCCCGCCCAGCGGCCCCGTCGTGACCCTTTCTGCTCCGGCCAAGATCAATCTCGGTTTACGCATCCTGCGCAAACGCTCGGACGGGTTTCATGACCTGGAAACCGTTTTCCTGCGCATCGGATGGTCGGACGCCATCACCATCACGCCCGCCGAGCACACCATCATGACCTGCTCGGATCCGGCCCTTCCTGTAGATGGCAGCAACCTGTGCCTGAGAGCCGTTGGTGCCATCGAGCGCATCCTGGACCCTCCCGCCTCTTCCGGGCTGCGCGTGCATCTTCAGAAAAACCTGCCCTACGGCGCGGGTCTCGGGGGCGGCAGCAGCGATGCAGCCGCCTGTCTGATGGCAGCTGACCACATGCTCGGCGCGAGGCAGAGCGCCGAAACGCTTCAGGAACTGGCGGCCACCCTGGGCTCGGATGTCCCGTTTTTCCTGCTCGAAGGCGGTGTGGCACTGGGCACGGGCCGCGGCGAAATCCTGCATCCGATGCTCTTCCCTGATGCCCTGCGCGATACCTGGCTCGTCGTGGTCGCGCCCCCCATCCATGTATCCACGGCGCAGGCCTTCGCGGGCATCACGCCGGACGCTTCGGACCAGGGCACCCTGAGCACGCTCGTCGGCCAGGGTACGTTGGCTGACTGGCGGGCGGGCCTGGTCAATGACTTCGAACATCCCCTTTTCGCCATCCACCCCCGTCTGGCCCGGATCAAAGCAGCGCTGCTGGCCAAAGGTGCCGCCTATGCGGCCATGAGCGGCTCGGGATCGGCGCTTTTTGGGGTTTTTGCTACCGAGGAGCAGGCACACGGTGCAGCGCAGGCCATGGAAGGCGACGTACGCACCTGGGTAGGACCGTCAGACGCAGGTGTCGGCAGGTAGCCTACCAATCCAGCCGGTCGTCGCGGATCTCTTCTTCCTTCGGTTCGGTCTTCAGGGAGTCCGTAGCCACCACCTCGGGCTCCGGCCCGAAGCGGCTTGGCGCCGGGAAGCGGGCCTCCTTCGAAATGAAGGTCTCGCCCTCTTTCGTGATTTGCTGCATGAAGGAGCCCACCACGTGCAGGGCCGTATGCGCGCCCTGCCCCCACCAATCAGTGCGGAAGCGGTAGGCCGGGTTGTTGAATCCGATCCAGGAGCCCATCACGATGTCCGGGTGCATCATCATGAACCAGGTGTCCTGACTGTTCTGCGTCGTTCCGGTCTTTCCGGCCAGATCGTAGGCTCCCATGCGGTATTGCCCGTTCATTCGGCGGCCCGTGCCCTGCTGGATAACGCCCCGCAGCATGTCCACCATGGTGTAGGCGGTTGCTTCAGATAACGCTTCCCGTGGGGCGGGATCGGCCTCGAACAGCACATTGCCGCTCTGATCTTCAATGCGCCATATGAGAGTGGGCTCGTACAGAAGCCCCCCGTTGGCAAACGTGGCATAGGCCGAGGTCAGCTCGAGCAGATTCACATCCGAAACCCCCAAGGCCAGCGCTGGCACCTCGGCCAGCGGCGATGTAATACCCATCCTGCGGGCATAAAACGCCACATTGGGCGCGCCCACTTCCAGGATGAGCCGCGCAGAAACGGTGTTGATGGAGGCGGCCAGCGCCTCACGCAGGGTCAGCATCTGCCCCGAGGGCATGGCCCCCGAATTCCCCGGGCTCCAGACATTACCCGCCACGTCCACATACGTCAGGCTATCGTCGAGCAGCGTGTAGTAGGGCGAATACCCATTGTCGATGGCGGCCGTGTAGAGGAACGGCTTGAATGTGGATCCTGGCTGGCGCTGGGCAATGGACACCTTGTCGTACCATTCGCGGTTCAGCTCGCGCCCCCCGATCCAGGCCTTGATGAAGCCCGTTTGTGGATCCATGGCCACGAAACCCACTTCGGGGCGGGTAACCTTCGCCTTCAAGGAGTCCACAAACGCCGTGTTCGCCTTGAGCGCGGCCACAGCCTCGTCGCGCGAACGCCCGGCACGCCGGTAACTGCGGTAGTGCTCCGTGCGGGTGATGGAGCCCTCGAATACCTCGGCATACTCCTCGAAAAACGAGGTCCATGGGCTGAAATCCAGTTCGTCCTTGAGCCGCAGGTAGTCGCACGGCTCGGTGGACCAGACCCGGATATCGCTGCCCGCTTCGCTCCACTCGAAATCCGCTACGGCCTCGAAGCAGGGCATGAGCGAATCCACGGCTGCCTGCGCCATGGCCTGCATCCGGGAGTCGAGCGTCGTGTAGGCAATCAGGCCGTCATCATATATATCGTAGCCATTGTCCGTGGCCCACCGGCTGAGCTGCTTACGCACTTCTTCGGCATAATGCGGGGCGATGGACTGCGTAATGGCCGCCGAGTGGTAGACCGCACCCACCGAATCCGCTCTGTGCGTTTCCAGGAAGGCCGGCGAGAGCACGTCGCGCTTGACCATCTGTGCCAGCACGACATTGCGACGCTGCCGCGATCGCTCGGGGTTGCGAATGGGATTGTATCGGGAAATACCCTTGAGCATGCCCACGAGCGTCGCGCTTTCGAGTTCGTTCAGATCCCGTGGGTCTTTACCATAGAACGTGCGGGCAGCGGCCTCAATGCCGTAGGCGTTGTAGGGAAACTCCACCGTATTGAGATACATCTCGATGATCTCGCTCTTGGTGTAGCGGCGCTCAAGCTGCACGGCCGTTACCCACTCCTTCATCTTGCGGCCGATGGTCTGCTCCCGACCGATGCGGCTGTTGTAGAGGTTGCGCGCCAGCTGCTGCGAAATCGTGGATCCACCCTGCACATCGAATCCCGGCACCTGCAGCTTGGCCAGCACCGATTTACCTACGGAGACCACGGTCCGGAAGACATCAATGCCCCAGTGCTCGTAGAACCGATGATCTTCCGTGGCCCAGAGTGCGTTTATGACGTGCGGGGAGATGTCATCATAATACACCCAGGAGCGGTTCTGTCGGGCGTAGCGTGCCAGCTCCTCTCCATCGGCCGTGTAGGCAATCGTGGCCAGCTGGAACTCGGGGTTTTCGATTTCCGTCAGGGGCGGCAGTTCGTCCAGCAGGGAGACGAAATAGGCCCCCAGCAGCAGCGTTGCCGCCGTCATGCCCGCCAGGATCCAGGAGAAAAGCGCAGCCGCCTCTGCTTTGCGCTCGTGGCCCAGTCTGCGCTGCCACCAGCCCACAAGTCGCCCGTTCAGCCCTTTTTTGGGCTTGCGGGACCCTGCGTCCTTGAAGTAGTCCTGGAGTTCGTCGTCCGAATACGACCAGTCTGACATGGGAATCAGCCCGTCGGGGCTTCAGGGGAGGATGGCTGGATGGGATGGCCGTAGTGCGCCATCCAGGGATCTTGGAATCTAACGCGCTTACGTTCCATTTTGTTGTGCCTGACCGAGGGCATTACACCTTTCCCGGGCCAGCGTCCAGCGGCAGGGAAGCCACCGTCTCCCGGCGCCCCTCCCGCCACGAGCACACCCGCACCTGTCCCTGGCCAATCAGGACGTAGGAGCGGTCCGCGTACCAGTCCCCGCTGTTGGCATACCAAGAGGCCCGCCCCGTCTGCGCGCTCAGGTCCTGAAGTCCCATCTGATGGCAGTGCCCCAGGATGATACCCGAAGCCGTCCCGGTGCGCAGTGTTTGCCGCGCGTAGGCCTGCAACCCGCCTATGATGTGGGCATCGGGCTCGAATGAGGCAAACCGGCGCGAGACAGCCGCCGCCAGCTTCTGGGCCCCGCCAAACGGAAGCATTCGTGTATACAGGCGATGGATCCACCTCAGATCCGAGAGCCATCGCCCGAAGCGCGTCACGGCGTTGTGCTGATGCCCCCTGTCTCCGTGCTCCAGATGGAGCCTCACGCCCTCCCGATCCAGGTGAAGGACATGGCGAATGGGGGCCTGTCCGATGATGCCCGACACGTAGGAACGATGCCAGCGGTCGTGGTTGCCCATCACGTAGTGGATGGTACACCCCTGCGCCAGCAGCCGGCCTGCCAGCTGCCCCCACGCATCGACAATGGCAGGCACCCGCGCCCGGCTTTCGATGAATGCATCGAACACGTCTCCGAGAAACACCACCACGGAAGCCTCTTCGGATGCGATGCACGCCTCCAGGGCACGGAGCCGCTCGGCGTCCGTGTCGGGCGATTTGCCCAGATGCAGATCCGATACAACGAAGAGCACAGGAGCACTGAAAAAGGGTCGAAAGGCAGCAGGCACCGCGGCCGCATCGCGCCCGGGTACCGCATGAGAATATACAGGAGATACGGATGGAGAGCCTCCGTGGATACCGGTGGCGCCCGGCCCGCCGTTCCGAACCATTGACAGTGTTGCGGGTTACGTCAGAACTTGAGCCCAGATCACTCCCTTTCATCCCCCGACATGTACCAGGGCACGTACCAGCCACCCACCCGGTTTTCGGTCTTTCCTCCGGTCATCAAGAATCTCCTGATTCTGAACGGACTGGTTTTCCTGGCGCAGATCGTTCCTGAAACCAACCGTCTCCTGATCAGCTGGCTCGGGTTGTGGCCTCTCGGTAACGTGCCGATCATCGGTCTGGGAGAATTCTGGCCCTGGCAGCTCCTGACCTACGGCTTCCTGCACGGCAGCATCAGCCACCTGATCTTCAATATGTTCGCCCTCTGGATGTTTGGCGTGCAAATCGAGAACACATGGGGCTCGCAGCGTTTTCTGGTCTTCTACGTGGCCTGTGTGGCCGGGGCGGCGCTCATTCAGCTTCCCATCACCACCTGGGATTTCATGGCATCCGGTGGGGATCCACGCTGGTGGGTGCCCACCATCGGGGCTTCGGGGGGCGTCTTCGGTATCCTCCTGGCCTTCGGAATGATGTTTCCCAACCAGCCCATCTACCTCTATTTCCTCTTTCCGATCAAGGCGAAATGGTTCGTTATCGGATACGGCCTCATTGAGCTCTTCGGTGGGGTCAGCGGGTCGAGCGCCGTGGCGCACTTCGCGCACCTGGGTGGCATGCTCTTCGGTTTTCTCCTGATCCAATACTGGCGTGGCAAGCTGCCCATCCAGCCGAAGCAGCGCATGTATTGGTAGGCGCGCAGTTACGTACCCAACGCACGACGTCATGCAGGTCAACAGAATCCGATTGTGGTATGCCAGTCAGCCCCGCGCTTTCCGGGTGCTTCTGGCCATCAATGTCGTCCTGTATCTGGCCTGGAACCTTGTTGGCGTGTACATCGGCGGCGTCCGCTCCTTTGTCATTGACCACGTGGCCCTGAACCCGGATTGGCCGGGTATCCTGTTCGAGCCCTGGCAACTTCTTACCTACGCCTTCCTGCATCTGAGCCCGGGTCTTGGCGGGCTCCTGCACATCCTGTTCAACATGGCCTGGATGCTCTGGGTCGGTGGCGACTACGAGGTCAAATACGGCCCCGGCCGCATCCTCGGTGCCTACCTCCTGGGCGCCATCGGGGGCGCGCTCCTGACGGTGGCCCTGCATGCCCTGTTTCCCTCCTTCGGTCCCTTCGGTGGACCCGTGCATGGGGCTTCGGGAGCCGTCCTGGCCCTCATGACCATGGTGGCTGTCCATCAGCCTCACGAGCGTATCGGGCTCATGTTCATTGGCGTCGTGCGCCTCATCCACGTGGTCATCGGGTTTCTTGTCCTGGACGTACTGTTCCTCTCCTCGGGTGGAACGTCTGTCTCTGCGCATCTCGGTGGCGTGCTGACCGGCTACCTCCTCGGAAAGCGCGCCCTCGAAGGAAAGCATCCCACGCCCTGGGCGGACGCTTTCTTTCCCTCCCGTTCCTCCTTCCGGAGCCGTTCCGACCAAGGTATGCTGCAGCGCATGGAAGCCTGGCTGGCCGATCGGAACGCAGGGAATACCGAGAACGCTGCGGCAGACAACCGCGGCTCGATTCGCACCCAGCCCTCCGACGGGAAAGGCCTTGATCCCGAGGCTGAAATCGACCGGATCCTGGATAAAATCAGCGCTCACGGATATGATGCCCTTACCGAGGAGGAGAAGCGCAGACTGGTGGATACCAGCGGAGATGCGTAGGGCACACGGCGCCATGCCTTTTCCAGGCTTTCAATTCAGGTAACGATCGGGACCAACCGTCCACACATGCGTAGGTCCTTTTCCCCCGCCCATCCAATCAGGAAGATTCACATCAGATGGAACGCCCAAGACGACATTCCAGACAAGTCAGCGTCGGCGATGTGCTGATCGGCGGTGGTGCGCCGATTTCCGTGCAGTCCATGACAACGTCAAAAACCCATGACGTTGAAAAAACAGTAGCCGAGATCAATCGGCTGGCCGAGGCCGGTGCCGATGTGGTCCGCGTGGCCGTGCCGCGGCCCGAAGACGTGGATGCGCTCCCCGAGGTCGTTGCGGGCGCCACGTGCCCCGTCGTAGCCGACATCCACTTCAATCATCAGTACGCCCTTGCGGCCAT
>JAFMNH010000092.1 GCA_017859335.1 Rhodothermales bacterium
ATCTGCTCAAGCTCATGCTCCGTGATGCGCCCACCCTGCACGGTCCAGCCAAATGCCGTATTGACTCCTTTGACGGCCACATCACTATTCTGCCATGAAGGGGCCAAGTCCTTCTCAATGATCCGCTTGAAACGGCGCAGGGGATCGAAGAGGCGAGAAAAAAGCCGCCACCAGGGATACACGTCGTGATTGCCCGGAACGACAAGGGTCGGCGCGTCGAATGCTTTCAGCATCCGACGCGCCGCCCGGAATTGATGCCCGAAGGCGCGCTGCGTCAGGTCGCCACTTACGACCACCAGATCCACTCCCGCTGCATTGATGTCGTCAACGAGCGAGTCCACGATACCCGGATGCGCGATCCGGCCGAAGTGGATATCCGAAATGTGGGCTATGCGCGTCATCGACGACACGGGTCAGGTCGAGTGATTCGGCATATCGCACAGCAGGGTGCGAGTGCCGTGGGACGCAAGGAACGCAGCAAGGCGCGAGGGCCGCTGGGCGCTGGGGGTGCGACGAAGCGAGACGCTGGCTTAAAGCAACATTGTGACCGGATCCTCGAGGTAGCCGCGAACGGTTTTGAGGAATTCGGCCCCTGCCACACCATCAACGACGCGATGGTCGCAGGAGAGGGTGACTTTCATCTGCTTACCGGGCACAACCACGCCATCCTTCACGACGGGCACGTCGCGAATCGAACCGATGGCCAGAATGCAGGCGTTCGGCGGATTGATAATGGCCGTGAATTCGTCGATCCCGAACATGCCCAGGTTGGAGGTCGAGAAGGTCGATCCGGACCAATCCTCGGGCTGCAGCTCGCGATTACGGGCCTTGGCGGCCAATTCGCGTGTCTCAGAAGCCAACTCCGTGAGCCCCTTCCGATCCGCATGGCGGATAACAGGTGTAATCAAGCCCTCGTCGACGGACACGGCAATCGCCATGTGGACGTCCTTATGCAGCCTGATTTCGCCTTCGGCTTCCATCCAGGAAGCGTTGACCCACGGATGCTGGCGCAACGCCAGGGCGCAGGCCTTCGTGACGAGATCGTTGAAGGACACCTTGCCCAGATCGCGTGCTTCTGCCTTCTCGTTCAGCTTGGCGCGGAAGGAGACGGCCTCGGACATGTCGATGTCCGCCGTCAGGTAGAAGTGCGGATTCGTGAATTTGCTTTCGGCCAGGCGGCGGGCAATGGTCTTGCGCATCTGTGAGATGCGGACCGATTCGTAGGCGCCACCGGGAGCAGCAATCGGGGCCAATGGCTCGACCACAGGCCGCGGCGTTTCTGCCGGAGCCACCGGTTGGGGAGCAGGCTGCACCGCGCCGCCGATTGCAGCCTCGACGTCGCGCTTGATGATGCGTCCTTCCGGTCCTGAACCTGTGAGCCTTGTCAGGTCAATGCCCTGCTCCGTCGCCATTTTCCGGGCCAGCGGAGACGCTTTCACCCGGCCACCATCCTCTGGAGGCGCAGGAGCAGCCTGTTCGGCTACGGCCGGAGCGGGCGCAGCTGCTTCAGCCACGGCCGGGGCGGACTCGGATGCCGCCGGAGTCGCTTCGGACGCCGCACCATCGCCGCCACCATCATATTTGGCCAGGATGGCGGATACATCTTCTCCTTCCTGACCGAGAATGGCAATAAGGCCGCCGATGGGTACCGCATCGCCTTCGCCGATCACGCGCTTGAGCAGCACGCCATCGTCGTAGACTTCCAGATCCATCGTTGCCTTGTCTGTTTCGACTTGGGCAACAACGTCGCCGGCGGAGACGGACGTTCCTTCTTCAACGAGCCACGCCGCGAGAACACCCTCTTCCATGGTGTCACTCATTTTCGGCATTTCAACTGCAATAGCCATGAGACTTCTTTGTGCTGAGATCTTGAGGGGCCGCCGCGGTCACACCCGCTGAAGCGACGTGGGTCATGCCGCGTACGCCGTCGAAGACAGTGGCGCGGCAAGGAATGCGAGGCTTACTTGGCGTACATCACGCCGAGACACGCCTGGTACGCGTCTTCTTCCTGGGGCATGTAGTATTCGATCAGGTTCTTGGCGTACGGCGCCGGCACATCCTTCGCCGTAATGCGCTTGATGGGCGCATCGAGGAAATCGAAGGCCCGATCCTGGATCTGGAAGGTGATCTCCGAGGAGATGCTGGCGTACGGGTTGCTCTCGTCAATGATGACGCAACGGTTGGTCTTCTTGATGGACGCCACAATGGTGTCGATGTCCAACGGACGAATGGTGCGCGGGTCGATGACCTCGGCGCTGTAGCCGTTCTCTTCGAGGCGCTCGGCCACACGCATCGCAATGTGGTACGACTTGGAGTGCGCTACGATGGTCACGTCCGTGCCTTCCTTCGCAATCCGGGCCTTGCCGATCGGGATGATGTAATCCTCTTCCTCGGAGACTTCGCCCTTCATTCCAAACATGACTTCGGACTCGAGGAAAATGACGGGGTTGTTGTCCCGGATGGCCGACTTCAGAAGACCCTTCGCATCGTCCGGGTTCGACGGGGCGATGACCTTGAGTCCGGGAATGGTCGAGTAAATGCTCTCGGTCGACGTGTTGTGCGTGGCTGCCAGCTGACCAGCGGCCCCGTTGGCTCCCCTGAATACGATGGGTACCTCGAACTGACCACCCGACATGTAGCGGATCTTGGCCGCGTTGTTGATGATCTGATCGATGGCCACGAACGAGAAGTTGAACGTCATGAACTCAATGATCGGACGCAGGCCGCTCATGGCTGCGCCGACACCGAGACCGCAGAAGCCGTTCTCCGAAATGGGTGTATCGATCACACGCTTGGGGCCGAATTTTTCGAGCATGCCTTCGCTGACCTTGTAGGCGCCGTTGTATTCGGCCACTTCCTCACCCATCAGGAAAACGCGATCATCGCGCTCCATCTCCTCGGTCATAGCCGCACGAAGGGCTTCTCTGAACTGTAATACTGCCATGGTGGAATTCGTTTTGAAGTAGGTTTCGCTGGATTCTCCTGTGTGCCCGGAGGCTAATCCCCGGGGTTACTCATCAGGCGAGGAAGGGGTACTCCCGTGAATCGTAGACATCATCGTAGATAGCATCCAGGTCGGGTGCCGGACTGTTTTCGGCAAACTCTACGGATGCCATGACTTCTTCCTTGACGTCATCGTCGATAGCGTCCAGCGTTTTTTCATCCGTGATGGTGTGCTCCAGCAGGTAGGCCTTCAAGCGAAGGATCGGATCCTCGTTCTTCTTCGCATCGAGCTCTTCCTTTGTCCGGTATTTCTGCGGATCCGACATGGAGTGTCCGCGATACCGGTACGTGCGTATCTCCATCATGGTGGGTTTGTTGTCCCGCGCCTCTGCAAGGGCATCCTGCATGGCCTTGATGACAGAAAAGACATCCATTCCGTCGGCAACCGAGCCGCGGACACTGTAGGAGGCCGCCCAGTGGGAGAACTCGGTCTGACCGAATGCCCGGTGAACGGCTGTTCCCATGGCGTACTGGTTGTTCTCGACAACCAGGATGGCCGGCAGTTCATAGATGGACATGAGGTTGGCCGCCTCGTGGATGGCACCCTGTCCAGCAGCCCCATCGCCATAAAAAGCGATGGCTACGCCGCCATCTTCTTTGTACTTGTGGGCGAAGGCCATGCCAACGCCAACAGGTACGTGGGCACCCACAATGCCGTGGCCGCCGAACATGCGGTTCTCCTTATCGAAGAAGTGCATCGAGCCCCCCTTGCCCTTGGAACATCCGCCGGCTTTACCAAACATCTCGGCCATGCCTTCATTGGCACTCATTCCCAAGGCCAGCGCGTGGCCGTGATCCCGATAGGCGGTAATCAGGGAGTCCTTGCCGATCTCCATCGCGTTGGCCGTACCAGTAGAGATGGCTTCCTGCCCGATGTACAGGTGCAGGAAACCGGCAATCTTCTGCTTGCCGTACATCTGGGCTGCACGCTCTTCGAACCGGCGCTGCAGCAGCATGTTGCGATACATCGCAATAACCTGGTCTTCGCTCAGACCCAGCTCCTGATGCGTGTACTTCCCGGCAGGATAGGTGTCGAACTCCTGCGAGAGGCTGAGCTTTTCAGGCACGACCGTCATCTCGGCCGATACGCTCTTGCGATCTGCCTTCTTGCTGCGCGATGTCGTGCTCTTGCGGCGCGCTGGGGCCTTTTTCGTCTGCTTTGCCATGTAGCGACTGGTGTGGTTGGACGAACTGCTTCGAATGGTTTGCCCGGGAAACGCCCGGGCAGCCACCGATAATACAACACGGAGCAGCAATGTCCTCCCGGTTAACTTAATTTTGACCTAGCCTGTTATTACATGTTATTACAGGATGTCTTCTTGGAAGCGCTTTTATACGGTCATAATCCCCAAGGGTATCCCCGTCAGAGGACGCGCCTCTATCACGTTCCCGCCATCAGGACGCTTTTTTGTGCCATCTCCAGGACTGTTTCGATTTTTCAACCACACAGAAACGCACTTTGTGGAAAAACGTGCGATGAGCGGATTCGGTTTTCGAAGATCTACGATGTAGTTTGCAATTATTGCAGTACCCATCGAGGGAAATGACTGCAATCACTATCGCACGTGGTAACACATCTTTGATGAAGCCTAGCAAAAAAGCGAATTCGGCTGGTCCTGGTGCCGTTCCTGATTCGGGTGACATGGTCACCTCCACAGCGGATGGCGCCGAAGAGGCCATCAGCCTTGAAGCGCTGATGGCTGGCGATGAGAGTGCGTTTGAGCAATTGGTGGTTCAGGAATCACCACGCCTCTTCCGCGTCATCGTCCGTATTGTGGGGGACGATGACGAAGCGCAGAGCATCCTGCAGGAAACATTCCTGCAGGCATATCAGCGCATGAACACATTCCGCCGCGAGTCAAAACTGACAACGTGGCTCTACGCCATCGGGATCAATCTGGCCCGTGCATCTTTGCGCAAGGCACGCCGCCTGAGTTCTCTGGAGGATCAGGAGGTAGAGCGCATGCAGCCTGCCTTCAACAGGGGCATGTTTGTGGAGACACCCGCCATTTGGGATCCTGCACGTGTAACAGAATTCTCGGATCGACAACAATTAGTTCGGAAAGGAATAGAACAACTTCCGGAAGACTACAAAACAGTTGTGATCCTTCGGGATATGGAAGAATATTCGACTGACGAGGTTGCCAGGATGTTGGGGATCAGTTCGGGGGCCGTCAGGGTACGGCTGCACAGGGCACGGGGCGCGCTCCGAAAACTGTTGGACCCGCACATGAGAAGACTCCCCAAGTCGTGATTCCGACAGACGGAATCGTATATCTTAACCCGAAGATTACCCCCCACTGTTTCAACGATGAAATTTCTTACCGCGCTCAAGACAGCCCTGGGTTTGGCACCCGGCTGCGAGGAGGTGAACGAGTTTCTGGCAGACTACGTCGAGGGCACGCTCGAAGAGAAGACGATGGCCCAGTTCGAGGAGCACATGGATATGTGCAAGTGCTGCAGCCATTACATGGATCAATACCGCCGAACCATCGACATGACGAAGGAGGCCGAGGAGGTGGTAATCCCTGCGGAGTTGGCTGAGCATACCCTATCGTTCCTTCGGGAAAACAAGGTCTTCTCGCAGGACGAGAATGCGGCCTGACCATTCCCACCACGTCAGACCCCGACAGGATGCATCCGGCGCTCACGCTTGTCGTTATCCCGACCTATAACGAGGCCGAAAACATAGGCCAGGTCATCAAGCAGATCCTCGATCTGCCGGAGAGATTCCACCTGCTCGTTGTCGATGACGGCAGTCCTGATGGTACGGCTGACCTGGTGCAGCGTTTGAAGGACTCGCACCCCGAGCGTATCCACCTCCTGCGCAGAAGCGGTAAACAAGGCCTCGGCACGGCCTACATCGCGGGATTCCGCTATGCCCTTGCGCGCCCGTATCAACGGGTGTGCGAAATGGACGCCGACCTGTCGCACAATCCGAAAGACCTGCCACGGCTCGTGGAACCCATCGACTCTGACGAGGCTGATGTGGTCATCGGCTCGCGCTACATCGGTGGCGTGCGCATCATGAACTGGCCGCTCTCCCGACTCATCCTCTCCTACACTGCCGGTATCTACACGCGCACTATCACACGCCTGAAGGTGCACGATGTGACAGCCGGCTTCAAGTGCTTTCGGCGGGATGTCCTCGAGGCTATCGATCTGGAACGGGTGAACTCGAACGGGTACTCCTTCCAGATCGAAATGAACTACAAGGCGTGGAAAAAAGGGTATCGACTGACGGAAGTCCCCATCGTATTTACCGAACGGACCGAAGGACGATCCAAGATGAGTAAAGCCATTGTCCGGGAGGCCATGTGGAAGGTGTGGGAACTGCGGATACGATCCCTCTTGGGTCTGCTCTGATCCAAGAGGCGCTAGAACTTGGCTCGCACAGGACGCTGATCAACCGTGGTTCATTGACGACGCATCGGCCACCTATGTGGCTCGAACGAAACGATGCCGACCATCTCGGCCCTTCCCTTGTTTTTCACTCGGTCCTTCGAAAGAAAGAGCCGATTTTTCGACCCCGTTACGAATACGATTTTCATCATTTGAACTGAAGCTCGATGTACGACCACCTTGAAACCCCCGTCCGGGGCCAGAGCATCACCATGTCCGGCGGAACGCTGAACGTTCCCGACAACCCCATCATACCGTTCATTGAAGGAGATGGCATCGGACCGGATATTTGGCGTGCGGCCCAGCACGTATTTGACAGCGCTGTTGCGAGAGCCTACGGAGACAAGCGACGTATTGAGTGGTTCGAGGTTTTCGCTGGCGAAAAAGCCCATGCGTCCTTCGGAGAGTGGCTGCCGGCCGACACGCTGCGGGCCATCGAGAACCACCTTGTGTCCATCAAAGGCCCCCTCACGACACCGGTCGGGGGAGGGATCCGGTCCCTCAACGTGGCCCTTCGTCAGAAGTTGGACCTGTTCGCGTGTGTCCGCCCTGTGCGCTACTTCAGCGGGGTCCCGTCTCCGGTGAAAGCACCTGAGCTTATTGATATGATCATTTTCCGGGAGAACTCGGAGGACATCTACGCGGGGATCGAATTTGAGGCCGGTACGGACGAGGCCGGGCAGTTTGCTGACCTGCTCAAGACCTCCTTCCCTGATCGCTTTTCCAAGGTGCGATTCCCTGAAACGTCGGGCTACGGTATCAAACCCGTTTCGAAGGAGGGCACACAGCGCATCGTGCGTGCTGCCATCAAGTACGCCATCGATCAGGGCAAGGACTCCGTGACGCTCGTCCACAAGGGCAACATCATGAAGTTCACTGAGGGCGCCTTCCGGGATTGGGGCTATGAAGTGGCCCGGGAAGAATTCGGTGCCGAGGTCATGGGCGACGGCCCGTGGTGCAAGCTGCCCAATGGTATCGTGGTCAAGGATGTTATTGCGGATGCCTTCCTGCAGCAGATCTTGACGCGCCCTGCAGAGTACAGCGTCATTGCCACGATGAACCTGAACGGAGACTACATCTCCGACGCGTTGGCGGCCCAGGTTGGTGGTATTGGTATTGCACCGGGTGCCAACATCAACTACGACACAGGGTTGTCCATTTTTGAGGCGACGCACGGCACCGCTCCAAAGTATGCCGGTCAGGACAAAGTGAACCCCGGTTCGGTCATCCTGTCCGGCGAAATGATGTTCCGCTTCATGGGATGGAACGAGGCAGCGGACCTGATTGTGACCTCACTCGAGAAAACGATCAGCCAGAAACGCGTGACCTACGACTTCGAGCGCTTGATGGATGGGGCCACGCTCCTGAAATGCTCCGAGTTCGGACAGGCCATGGTCGGCAACATGGAGTGACGGCCCGGTTTATTGACGAGTGATCTTTTGCCGGGTGTCACACTCGGCTGAGGGCCGCTTCCCGATGGGAAGCGGCCCTTTTTCGTTGGATGTGTGTACATCGACCAAGATTACTGCAGAGCGATCTGTCTACGCCATTTCCTTACAGACAAACCGGAAGAGTTCGTACCTCGTAATGGTTTCAGGGACTGGTTCGAAAACTCCTGGGTCTCGGTTTATTGAGGAGAAAGACATCCCAAACTCTCTTAACCACCCGAGACAATGAAACGTAACCTTCTCCTTATCCTGCTCTCTGTTGCCTTGGCAGCCTGTTCCTCTCCCACGTCCTCGCTCGATGCGGATGACCAGGCTTCCAGCATTTCAGGGATGATGACTGCTGTTGCCTCCAAAAAAGGCGATTCAGCATTCGGAGACCCAATGGGTCAGCCCGCGGAAGTATGCAATGATGCCAACTTCCGCCCCTTCTCCTATACGCTTTGGGCTGGACAGTCCAACGACGCCGGAACAGTTACGGTCAGCACGGACGGTGAAATGCTCTTCGTAGCCTATGACACCAACGAAACAGCCGACCTGGAAGAAGTACATGTCTATGTGTTTACCGACGCAGCTGACGTACCAGAACGCCGCCCGGCCCCGGGTCAGGCGCCGTACAAAGCCGAAAACCTGAACGCAGACACCTACACCGTCAGCATTCCCCTCTCCGACCTCCTTGAGGCTGGAGAAATCCTCTGCGATCAAACCTTCTACGTGCTGGCCCACGCAGCCCTGACGATGGACGAGAGCGGCAGCGATGACAATGCTGGTGAGACGGCCTATTCAGGTGGCAACAACAATCCCGGCAATGGCGCTTGGTTTTATGTATCCGAGTATGCCAATTTCTGCGATTGTCAAACCAGGAATTGCGTAGCTGAGGGTGACTTGCTGGCCGGTCAATACAACGACATCGGCACGCTGACCGTCTCCAAGGATGGAGACGACCTGGTCGTCACCTATACACTGGATGAAGGAGCGGGGGAACTAGGAGAACTGGCCATCTATGTGTTTACCGATCCTTCAGATCTGACCGGTGACCGACCCAATCCAGGTCATGCACCCTACAAGGTTGGTACGGATCTGCTCAATGGCGCCAGCTCGTACTCTGTACGAATCCCCTTGGCTGATTTTGGCGAAGCCTGTCCTCTGTACATTGTAGCCAAGACAACGGTGAATGGCGAAACCACGTACGGTGGGCTTCTCGGCGAGACCGGTATCAATGTGGGAGCACCCGGTCCATGGTGGTACTATCTCACACTGGATTGTTGCTCCTGATCGGATGGAACGTATTCCGAACGATAAAGGGGGCGGCCCGTGCGGGCCGCCCCCTTTATTCGTGATGGATGTCAGGACCTACAGCCTGACATGCCCCCTCTTGCGGGCAATCTCTTCGAACAGGTTGTCGAAGTGGGAAACATGGCGCCCCCATTCAAGATGCTCGCATATGCCCCGCAGTGTGTTCGGAGGCAGCGGACGCTCCTCCCCTTTCAAGATGCGCGCCATGATTTCGAAAAGCTCATCTTCGCTTTCGTAGAGTACCGGCGCGTGGAGCAGCGGGCTCTGCAGGGACTCGGGGATGAGTTCCGGGTACGATAGGCGGTTGGGCAGGAGCGGATGGCACCCACAATAAATGGCCTCCAGCATGGAAATACCGAAGAACTCATGCTTTGAGGTCGAAACGACGAGGTCAGCCCGGTGCAGCAGGCGACTGTATTCCCGGAAGTCTTCGGCGTACCCGTAATGCAGAATCCGCTCAGCGTAGCGCTCGAAAGCCCGCTCGAACTCCTTCGGCTGCTCCTCAAAATGTTCTCCGGCCAGAATGAGCCGAAAGGTATGCCCCGAGTCGTCCAGCCTGTTCATCACCCGGAAAAAGGCCTCGGGATCCTTGTCGTACTCCCAACGCTGATTCCACAGGACGATGGGTGGCTTCATTCCCGGCCCCCAGTCATGCCCCTCGTAGGCAGATGCATACGTATCGTGCCCCCTCAGGTCCAGCCCGAGATGCAGTACAGAGCTTTTCTCCCGGATCTGGGCAGCGGTTTTCAGGTGGGTGTAGTCGGGAAAGAGCCTTAGAAGCCTTGGCAGCGCCTCCACAAACTGATCGTAGTGGAACTGCGAGTTGAAGACGACATGATCCGCAGCCAAGCACGAAAGGTAATTGATGTACCCGTACGTGTGATCACGCTCCCTGCCCTCTGGCAAAGGATAGGTCAGCTGATTCTCGTGCATGTACATGACGACCGGCACCCCTTCAAG
>JAFMNH010000093.1 GCA_017859335.1 Rhodothermales bacterium
ACAGGTCACCCGAAGCATTTTCTTCGGGACCCAGGATCTGGCAGCCGGGGCTGATGAGAACACCCAGAAGGAGCATGCAAAGGAGGTAGTTCTTTGCCTTTATCATCAGGATTATCCAATTACCGGTAGCAACGCCATGTCATCGGTGCGGACATGTCCCGTCTCGGAAATGGCGGCCAATGAGACGGTTTCTATTTGCCCGACCCGCTCCTCAGCGTACGGTGCTTCCACCCGGACATGATTATCCGTGAAGCCACTCATCATCCCGTCCCTGTTCATGTCTTCCCACAGCACGGCACGCTCTGAGCCGAGATGGGTCATGTAGAATGCGGATCGCTTTTTCTCCGAAAGGATCCGGAGGCGTTTGTTGCGCTCTGAGCGGACATGCTTGGGTACGACATCGCCTCCCATTTTTTCCAAGTGGTCCACGGCTGTTGTCTCTGGCCGCTCGGAGTAGGTGAACACGTGCAAATAGGAAACAGGCAAGTCGGTGATGAAGGAAACCGTGTTCTCGAATCGCTCGTCGGTTTCAGCCGGAAAACCGACAATCACGTCGACGCCGATGGCGGCATCCGGCATGACCTCCTTTATGCGCTTGACCCGGTCCACATACAAGGCACTACGGTAGCGGCGACGCATCTTGCCTAGCACGAAGTCATCGCCACTTTGCAGGGGAAGGTGGAAGTGCGGCATGAATGCGCGCGAGCCGGCCACGAAATCGATGATGTCGTTGGACAGCAGGTTGGGCTCGCACGAGGAGATACGGAAACGGTCGATGCCTTCGACACCCTCCAAAGCTTGAAGAAGATCGAGCAATCCTTCGCCCCGTTCCTGTCCAAATAGGCCGATATTCACGCCCGATAAGACGATCTCCCTATAGCCCGCCTCGGCAATGCCTTCTGCCTGCCGCACCACACCCTCGATGGTATCCGATCGGCTGCGGCCACGTGCTTGGGGTATCGTGCAGAAGGAACAGGTGTAGTCGCACCCATCCTGGACCTTCAGGAAAGCTCGCGTCCGCTCGGAGGCGGAAAAGGCCGATCCGTAGGTGGTCACATCGTCGATGCATGAGACGCTGATCTGGGTCAGCTCCTTTTTCGTCAAGGCGTCAATGTAGCCGAAGATGTTGAACTTCTCGTTCGCACCCAGCACCACATCGACGCCTTCGATCCCGGCCACCTGCTCGGGACGAAGTTGGGCGAAGCATCCTGTGACGATTACAAATGCATCAGGATTGGCCCTGAGCGACTTCCGAATGGCTTGGCGACACTTGCGATCCGCCTCATCGGTAACTGTGCACGTATTCAGCACGACCACATCAGAAGCCGTGCCGAAAGGAACGACGTCGTAGGAATGATCGCGGAATTGGCGTGTCATGGTGCCTGTTTCCGCAAAGTTGAGCTTGCAGCCCAGGGTATGGAATGCTACGGAGGCCACGTGCTGTATGGAGAATTTGAGCGGTAGGGCGCGGCAGTCCAACGTGATTGGTATTTTCGTGGTTTCACCCATTGTCGGGCCGCGGCCCGCCTTCACCGAAACGGCGGTTATATGTTTGCCAAAGAAGGACAGGGGCTTATTCTGGGAGCCTTGACCATTTTCGCCGTTCTTGCGCTGCTCGGATGGCTAAATGGCGGCTGGCTCGGCCCGTTCGTCACCGCGTTCGGCGCCGTCATCTTCCTGTTCACCCTATGGTTTTTCAGGGACCCCAAGCGCACCATCACCAAGGTGGACGCGCACACGCTCCTGTCTCCAGCCGATGGAAAGGTTGTCGTAATTCAGGATATCGAGGAGCCGCTGTATCTGAAGGGACCTGCCAAGCAGATATCCATTTTCCTTTCGCCCCTGAATGTGCACGTCAATCGCATCCCGATTTCTGGGACCATCGAATTTGATCAGTATGTCCCGGGAGACTATTTGGTGGCATGGCACGAGAAGGCCAGTGAGCTCAACGAGCGCAGTCAGCTGGGTTTGCGCCACGATTCAGGTCAGAAGATTCTTTTCAAGCAGATTGCAGGAGCCGTGGCGCGACGAATCGTTTACCACGTAACGACGGGGGATGCTGTGCAGACGGGGCAGCGCTACGGTATCGTCAAATTCGGGTCTCGCATGGATATTCTGGTGCCGCCCGACGCAGACGTCCTGGTCTCGCTCGGGGACAAGGTTCGGGGTGGTATTCACCCGATTGCTCGTCTGAGTGGAGGCTCATGATGCGAAGACCCCGACGCAGACGCCCTCGTCCCGGGCTGAAGCAGCGCCGCTTTCGTCAGCGCCTTGTTACCTACCGGGATCATCGACGCAAACCTGTCCTGAAGGGCATTCCCCGTTCTGCCGTGCCGTCCTTCTTCACACTGATGAACCTGTTTTGTGGGTTCCTTGCCGTCATTCAAGTGTATGAGGGCAGTCTTCAGAATGCGGCGTGGTTGGTGTTGCTGGCTGCATTTTTCGATATGCTGGATGGGATGATGGCGCGCCTGACCAACGGAACCAGTTTGTTCGGGATGGAGCTGGACAGCCTGTGTGATATCGTCTCGTTCGGTCTCGTTCCCTCGTTCATGATATGGGCCTTCGGATTGCGCGACTTGGGTACACCCGGCGTCATTGTCGCTTCCTTGCCAGCCCTGGCAGGTGCTATTCGATTGGCTCGCTTCAATGTGGATTATGAAGGAGAGAAAGGGGTGTATTTCTCCGGCCTGCCCATCCCCATGACAGCCATGGTCATTGTTGCCATCATCCTGAATGACGATCTGGTACGAGAGTGGGTATCTGATCGGGGGGACTTGAACGTGATATTGACAGCTGTCATCATGTTGTCCGGGCTGATGGTGACCAACATTCCGTTTGATGCCAGTCCCCAGCCCTCGGCGGCCTACATCCGGAAGTATCCGTACCGTGCCTTGGCCGGCTTCATTGCCATGCTGGCGGTGGTCGTATATCGGGAGGTCGGACTGCTCGTGATGCTGCTCATCTACCTGGCAGTAGGGATTGGTCGATTCCTATTGCACATGGTCAGGGCCATCAAGGAGTCACCACCGGGCGAGGCCATGAAGGAGGCCTCCCTGCCGGAGAGTGAGTGAATTCTCGATCTTGCCGGTCGGCAGACCCGAACCGGGTGCACCCGGAGTGTATCTTGCCCACTGCTGTCCCACGTCAAACAGGCTCCAAAGACCAGCGCTGAATCGCCATGTACAAAGCCGAAATAACTGTCACCCTCCGTCCATCCATCCTCGACCCGCAGGGTAAAGCTGCCCACCACGCGTTGGGCGAACTGGGATTCCAGGGCATCGGCCAGGTCCGCATCGGGAAACTGATTGAGCTGCAGATTGAGGCGGATGACGCCACACAGGCCGAGCGTATTGCTACGGAGGCGGCCGACAAGTTGCTTGCCAATCCAGTAATGGAAGATTACCGCATTGTCATCCGTGAGGCCAGCTCTGTCTGAGATATCGGCGCCGGACAGAGCATGCGAACGTGAGGTTGAGGTTCTTGAGGAGGAAGCCATCTCTGGTGCGTGGCGGGTACTTCTGTTCAATGACGACGTGCACACGTTCGATGAAGTCATCGGGCAGATCATAAAAGCCACGGGGTGCAGTCACACCAGGGCGCAGGTTCTGACCTGGCGCGTGCATCACGAGGGCAAGGCGCAGGTATTTGAGAGCGATCTTGAGGCATGCCTTCGGGTTGAGTCCGTGCTGGCTGAGATCAATCTGATTACGCGGATCGTGGGCTAGTACGCCCGGAGCGTTGCGCACTTTTTGCCGGCGAGCGGAAAATTGTGCACGTCCAAAAGGCGGGATTTCTACGTGAGGACGGTTTGAGATACGGCTCGAGGGGGGCTGCCGGGGCGGCATGATTATTGGGAAGGGGAAAGCAGCATTATTCCTCTATCTGTTTTCCCGCCATGATCATTACTACACGAAAGCTCTACTCCTCCATTGGATTTGTCATTGCCCTCCTCGTGGCAACCACGTTGTTCTTCGCCCTGCCATCGCTTGCTCACTCCCAGCCGGTCAGGGCTGCCGTCGCTTCCCTTGCCGAGCACGGCAGGTCCATGGCTTCGGGCGAATCCTACGATCATCGCTCCATGACGGCCGTTCATTCCAGTCTCCCATTCGACACCATGGTCCGCGTGACGAATGTAGCTGAGGGCACGTCGGTCGTCGTGCGTATCAATGATCGTCTGGAACCCTCCGGCGAGCCTGGAATCAAGCTGTCGGGTGCCGCAGCAGAGCAGTTGGGTATACGCCTGGATTCAGAGGAAACGGTATCATTGCAGGTGCTGGACGCCGAGGCAGCCATCGTAATCGTCCCGGGGAGGGCGGGATCGGCGCCGCATGAGACAGGGTATCCGATGGCAGTCTCCCGGACTGCTATGCATCCTGCCCGGTATACGCTTCAGATCGGGTCCTTCGCCGGCCGAGAAGCTGCCCAGAGCATGGCGGAAAAGTACGAAGAGGCCTGGGTTCAACCTGTTTCGACAACTGAGGGACAGGTGTACCGCGTTTTTTTCAGTCGATTTGGGGACGAGGGTCCCGCCAGGATTGCGCAGGGACGACTCTGGTCCATGGGTCAGGATAGTTTCCTGCGGGCCATCGGTCCCTGACAGGTGAGCTCGAGTCCTATATTGGGCAGGCTTAGTCTTGTCAAAAACCTGTCTTCATGTCGGATTCCCATCGCGTTCTCGATGCGGCCGGAAGGGCTGAAATTAAGATCAAGGGCTCCCGTTTCATTGCGGAGGCTGTGCCGGTCTCGTCGGCTCTGGAGGCAGAGGAGGCACTGCAAGCCATCCGGAAACGGGAGTATGATGCCACCCACCATTGCAGTGCATGGCGTATCGATCCCGAGGGAATCGAATTCCGCTGGAGCGACGATGGTGAACCTTCAAATTCGGCAGGTCTACCCATTTTTAGACACATTGAAGGGCGGGACCTGTTTGGTACGGCCGTCGTGGTAACCCGCTATTATGGTGGAACCAAGTTGGGCACCGGAGGCTTGATCCGGGCTTACGGTGAGGCTGCGTCCCTGGCTCTCGATGCAGCCCGAGTCAGGGAGGTCATTCCGCGCACGCGGCTGACGTTGCGATTTGCCTACGACGATACATCGCCCGCCATGCATCTCTTGAGCCAGTACGACACCGTGGTGGCCGGAACGCGCTACTCGGACGAGACGGAAATCGATGTCGATGTGAGAAACAGGGATCTGGCGCCATTCCAGGCCGCATTCGTGGAGGCGCTGAGCGGAAGGGGGCGTATCGAGCCTGCCTGAGATAGCGTTATTACGCGCTGCGCCAGCCGAGCTTCAGTGACCGGGCGGCCACGCTTCAGCGCCGCGTTAGCCCAGCTTCAGTGCCTCCACGGCCAAGCGATCCACCCGGTTGTTGAGATCGTCATCAGCATGCCCTTTGACCTTCACGAACGTCACCTCGTGCTTCTCCATGAGGGAGAGCAATGCCTTCCAAAGGTCCTGATTCTTGACCGGCTTCTTGCCGGCTGTTCGCCAGCCGCGCCGGACCCAGTTGTCAATCCATCCTTCGTTGAAGGCATTGGCAATGTAGGCGCTGTCCGTGTGCACGGCTACGGTGCACGATTCCCTCAGCACTTTCAGGGATTCGACGACGGCAGCCAGTTCCATGCGGTTGTTCGTGGTTTCCTTTTCGGCGCCGGTCACGACGCGCTCATGGCCATTGAACATCAGGAGTCCGGCCCAGCCACCCGGGCCCGGATTGCCACTGCAGGCGCCGTCGGTGTAGAGGGTTACTTTCTTTCGTGCCACGTGTCGTTAGGGCTGTGAGGGTTCCGGTGACCCAGCGAACCGACCAGGGCGGTTGCTGTTCACGAAGGATTGAAGCAAAATCTGATCCGGATTCGGATCAAAGAGTATACGCGCTCCCAGGCCATCCATGGGACACGAATAATCACGGTCCGTCATCATGAAATTTGTCGACTACGTAACAATAACCGTCCGAAGCGGAAAAGGAGGCGCAGGTGCCGTCTCTTTCCGCCGCGCCAAGTATCAGCCGAAGGGTGGTCCCGATGGCGGAGATGGAGGCGAAGGCGGTTCCGTGACCCTTGTGGCGGATTCCCATCTCTACACGCTTCTGGACCACCGTTACAATCGGCATCATTTTGCTGAAAACGGTCATCCGGGTTCGGGTAACAACAGGAAGGGCAAGGATGGAGAGGATATTCTTCTCAAGGTACCCGTCGGTACGGTGGTAAAGGACACGGATTCGGAAACCGTTCTCGGAGAACTGCTTCACAACGGAGACGAGCTCGTTCTGGCCAAAGGCGGTCGCGGCGGTAAGGGAAATGATTTCTTCAAGTCGGCTACCAACCAGACACCACGCCATGCGCAGCCGGGTGAACCGGGGGAGGAGCTCAATATCACCCTCGAGCTCAAACTGCTTGCCGATGTAGGTCTGGTGGGGTTTCCGAACGCGGGCAAGAGCACGCTGGTCTCCAGTCTTTCGGCAGCCAAACCCAAGATCGCGGACTACCCCTTCACGACCCTGGAGCCCTCATTGGGGGTTGTGGCCATGGATGATTTCCAATCGTTCGTGATTGCTGACATTCCCGGTATAATCGAAGGCGCGGCGGAGGGAAAGGGATTGGGAATCCAGTTCTTGAAGCATATCGAGCGCAATGCAGTGCTGCTCTTCCTGATTCCCATCACTTCCGAAGATCCCGCGGAAGAATACCGTACGCTGTTAGCGGAATTGGCCTCCTTCAATCCGGAGATGATGGACAAGCCGCGTATGGTCGGCTTGTCCAAGATGGACCTTGTTGCGGTGGAAGAGCAGAAGGAGGCCATATCCGAAGCGAAAAGCGCACTACCCGAAGGCGTAGATGTCATGGCATTCAGCTCGGTTTCCCGCTTTGGACTCGACTCGCTTCGTCATAAGCTCTGGGGGTATGTCCAGAAGGCCCACGCGTTCGATGACGAGGTCTGACGCTTTCTCACGAGGTCCCGTTGATCGCGATCTGGAAATTCGAAGTGCGCTGGGTTTGTTGCGCGTGAGCGGTATCGGCTCCATGCGGGCCTGCAGGTTGGTACGTGCTCTGGGGGGAGCCCGGGCCGTAATGTCCGCCTCAGTGGAGGAGTTGACCGGGACCGGCGTGGTCAACGAGTCGGGAGCGCGTGCGGTACGCTCGGCACGGGCGATCATGGTGGATGATCCTGCCATGCTCTTCCTGCGCGAACAACGGGGTGCCACCGGTGTGCTTCTTCAGGGCGATCCTGCCTATCCCCCGCTTCTTCGACATATCGCGCAGCCTCCGATGCTCCTCTGGGCGCGCGGCGGGACGATTCCCCCGGGTGCTCCGATGGTAGCTGTCGTGGGGTCCCGCCGCGCGACAGAGCGCGGACGCAGCTTGGCATACAAATGGGCCTACCGGCTTGCCTCGGCTGGAGTTGTCGTGGTAAGCGGTCTGGCTGAAGGTATCGATGCATCAGCGCATGAGGGAGCCCTTGGTGCCGGGGGCTTCACCGTAGCCGTCATGGGAACGGGCATCAATCGGGTCTATCCGAACAAGCACCGACAGCTGGCTCGGGAGATAGGGAAGTCGGGGCTTCTTTTGTCCGAATTTGATCCTGGTACCGGCGCACGCCCCCATCATTTTCCTCAGCGAAATCGGATCATTGCCGGGATGAGCCACGCGGTCATTGTGGTGGAAGCCGAAGAGGAGTCCGGGTCGCTCATCACGGCACGACTTGCCCAGGACGAGGGCCGTGAGGTGGGTCTCGTACCTGGGTGGCCCGGAGATCCGACGTCGGCCGGCACCAATGCCGCAATACAGGCAAGCCTTGGGTCCTTGGTGCGATCTCCGGAGGACATCCTGAATCTGTTGGCCTCCCTGCCGAACTTGGACTGGGCGGTGCCCGAGTACGAACGTGCTGCGGTCGAGGCGCGCGCTACCAAGCCTCGGTCTTCTGTTCCTTCGGCGCCAAGAAAAACGCCTGTTCGAGCGGGAACGGCAGCCGGTAGGATCCGGCAGCGCTTGAAGGGAAAGCCCTCTACAATAGATGACCTGCTGATGGATACGGGTCTGGAACGTGCTGACCTGGAACGGACCCTTCTGGATCTGCTGGTTGAGCAGCGAATCAATCTGGGGCCGGATCATCGCTACCGCTGGCTGAGGTAATCTCCTCCGGACGCCGCTGTACCTCCCCTCAGTTGTCTCCTTTTTGTGAGACCACATTGCAGGGTGGAAGAGACTCGGAGGGCACTTTTCACGGAGCCCACATCGCCTTCCAATTGTCCAGCCCCTACCATACGGCATGAGCGAGCCAGACAAACAGCCTACTGAATTCCGCTTTGATGTCCCCGCAGGATACGAGGCGGGGGAACGTCTCGATGTGTACCTGACGGGATTCCTTCTGAATGCCACCCGTGCCCGGGTGCAGAAGGGTATCAAGAAGGGCATGGTCGTCGTAAACAACGAGGTCAGCACGAAGCCGTCACGCGTGGTGCAGGCAGGAGATGAAATCGTCTGTACGCTCATGAAGCCGCCGCCCATGGATATTCTGCCGGAGGATATCCCATTGGATGTGCGCTATGAGGATGAGCATCTTCTGATCGTCAACAAGGCAGCTGGAATGGTTGTACATCCGGCCTTTGGGCATCGTACGGGAACGCTCGTGCATGCTCTGCTGCACCATATGGGGTCGGACCCGATTCTACTTGAGTCTTCCGGGGACCCGGACGATGATTCCGACGAGGACTCGGACGATGAACCCGGTAGCGATGGGCAGATCGGAGGATTATCCACCATCAACCTGGCGCCTCGCTTCGATGGGGACCCGGTACTTCGTCCCGGTATTGTTCATCGGCTTGACAAGGATACGAGCGGCCTCTTGGTCGTGGCCAAGCATGACCGTGCCCACGCGGGTCTTTCGCGCCAGTTTGCAGAGAGGACGACGCGTCGGCGATACAGCGCCATTGTTTGGGGGGTCCCGGACCCAGCGTCAGGTACTGTCACCACGGATCTGGCACGGGATGTTCGGGATCGCCGCAAAATGGCTACTGTGGATGCTGGAAAAGGCAAGCACGCCATTACGCACTACCGTGTGGTCGAGCCCTTCGGCTACACGGCCTTGGCCGAGTTTCGCTTGGAGACAGGGCGTACGCACCAGATCAGGGTCCATGCGGCCCACATTGCGCATCCAATATTCGGTGATCCGGTTTACGGTGGCGATCGGATCCGTTACGGTCGGGATGAAGGGCAGCGACGGACCTTCTATGGTAATCTTTTCAAGGCATTGCCGCGCCAGGCGCTGCACGCCCGATCGCTGGGCTTTACCCATCCAATGACCGGGGAGGAGATGGATTTCGAAGCAGAACTTCCAGACGATATGGAGCACGTCCTGGATCGCTTGAGAAAGGTCGATCTTGTCCGCCAGTGATGGAGTGCATGGCACCGTGATGTGTGGTGTCCGAACACGAGGTTTCGGTTAAGTCTGCAACACCGAGGCCGCTGCTTGGTAGATTCGGGCTGGTATGTGTCGCCAAGGTCACGGTAAAACCGGGCTTGGTCTCCAACTCTAGCGCAACCGGCATGGAATTGACCCGACTTCTTGATGTATCGAGCGTGGCGGTAGGGGTCGATGTACCCGACAAGGACGCCCTGCTTGATGCCGCGATTGACCTGGTTGCTGATCGGGAAGGGGTCCTGGACCCGGATGCGCTGAGAAAGGCGGTGTTTGACCGTGAGAGGACCATGTCGACCGGCGTCGGAAAAGGACTGGGCCTACCCCATGCCAAAACGTCCGCCGTCGATGGTATTTTGGCTGCCCTGATAGTCTCGAAGCATCCAGTAGCCTTCGAATCCATTGATAGCCAGCCGGTAAGCATCGTATTCCTGTTGGTGGGTAAACAGGATGCCAAGAACCAGCACGTGCGCATTCTGAGTCGCATCTCACGGATGATGAATCAGAAGGAGACACGCCAGCGGGTACTGGCAGCCCGGACATCGGAGGAGCTCCTGTCCGTCATCGAAGAAGCCGAGTCCGAGCTCAGTTAGGCCATGAAGAGTTTCAAGTCCATCCCCGGGACCTTTGATATCCTCCCGGATGAATACAGCAGCGGTG
>JAFMNH010000094.1 GCA_017859335.1 Rhodothermales bacterium
AGTATGCGCCCCTGACTGTTCACCACGATTCTTACCAGCCGCGCATGACGACGGATACACCACACACCGAAATTGGAGCCTTCAAGACGCTGGAGCAGTTCATCATCGAGCGTCAATCGTGGGTGGAATCGTCTACCGGTGCTTTCTCCCGGCTCCTCAGGGATATCTCCGTAGCGGCGAAGCTTGTCAACTGGCACATGCGTCGAGCCGGGATTCTTGATGTTTTCGGATCCACCGGAGAAATCAACGTCCAAGGGGAGGTTCAGGCCGTCATGGATGCACTGGCCCACAAGGAGTTCGTCCGGGCGCTACGGCGGGGAGGAGAATGTTGCCTGATTGGATCGGAGGAGCATTCCGAGGCCATTCCCATGAGGGCCGGGGAGGATAGCGAAGGGAAGTATATCGTATTGCTTGATCCGCTCGATGGCTCCTCGAATATCGAAGTCAACGTTTCTGTCGGGACCATTTTCAGTATCTATCATGTGCCTGAGGACCATGCCGAAGCCACGCTTGCATCGGCGCTGCAGCCGGGCGTGAACCAGGTGGGTGCGGGGTATGTCCTTTATGGGAGTTCCACCATGCTGGTGTATACCACCGGACAGGGCGTGAACGGCTTTACACTGGATCCTTCCATCGGTGAATTCCTGCTCACGCACCCCGACATCCGCACTCCGACCGAAGGAGACATGTACTCCATCAATGAAGGAAACTATGAGAGTTTCGAGGATGGTCTGAAGACGTACATCAAGTGGATGCAGCAGGAGCGTCCGGCGGCATCGAGACCCTTGAGTACCCGATATATCGGTTCATTCGTGGCTGATTTCCACCGCAACCTCATTAAAGGCGGTCTCTATATGTATCCTGCCACACGTAAGAACCCGGAGGGTAAGCTGAGGCTGATGTACGAGGCCAACCCGCTGGCGTTCATTGTGGAACAGGCTGGGGGCTTGGCCTCCACCGGGCAGGGACGGGTTCTTGAGGTGGTGCCGGACCGGTTGCACCAGCGTATACCGCTCTTCATCGGAAGTCGCACGATGGTCGAGACGGCCGAGGCCTTTCTTCGCGGCACCATGGATCTGGACTCATGACAGGAAATCGTTCAGCCTCAGCGTGGGCGCCTGCCTCGCTCTCCAATCTTGGTCCAGGCTTCGATGCGCTCGGTGCCGCTATCGATGGGCTGGGAGATACGGTACGAGCGGAGGAGACCCCCGGGGAGACGATCACGGTTTCGTTCGATCCGGAGGGCGCATGGGTGGGACCTGTCGATCCGAAAAGCAACACGGCAGCTGTGGCTGCGGGCCATGTGGCTGCTTCACTAGGATATAGAGGTGGGTTGCATCTGATCATCCGGAAAGGACTTGCAGCCGGCACCGGGCTGGGTAGCTCAGCGGCCAGCTCGGTGGCAGCTGCCGTAGCAACGGAACAACTTCTTGGTGGAGCGCTCAGCCAGGAAGACATGATGGCAGCGGTCGTGGCGGGAGAAGCCGCAACCTCGGGCCAGGCCCATGCTGACAACGTCCTGCCGAGCCTGCTTGGCGGGTTCGTGTTGATGCGATCCATCCATCCGGCTGACCACGTGCGCATGGAGGGCTGGAATGATCTTGGACTCATCATCGTGCTCCCCAAGGCAGAAGTGATGACGCGCGAGGCGCGCAAGGCCCTGCCCGACATGGTCCCCCTTTCCCGGGCTGTCGATCACGCTGCGCGCCTCGCCATGCTGGCTGGTGCCTTGCAAAGGCGTGATGTCCGGAGCCTGGGCAGGTGGATGATGAGTGATGACATCGTCATTCCTGCCCGGCATCACCTGTGGCCTTACCTGGACGAGGTGACGGACGCGGCACTGGAAAGCGGCGCAGCCGGTTGTACCATCTCCGGCTCGGGACCGGCGATTGTGGCGTGTTATGACCGAACAAAAGCGGGCTTGCGGGAATCCCTGCAAGCGGCCCTCAGTGCAGCACTCCGCTCGGCTGGCCTGGAGGGCGGGGTTTCGATTCACCGGATCCATAATCACGGCGCGCTGATCCTTGACGATGAGGGCGTCGTTTCTTGGCGTACTGGTGACCCAGTCCCGCTCCCGAATCGATAGTTCTGCAATGGTCACCATGAACGACCTCACGACGATTTACGATAGTACCCGCGGGATCGATACGGGTCGCACGTTGGGTGAGGCCATTGAGACGGGCCTCGCTACAGACGGGGGCCTGTTCTTGCCGAAGCAGATTCCAGCGGTCAATCCCGAATCTGTATCCACAGCGTCGTTCCTGGATATGTCCCTGGACGTCTTGGCACATTGGCTGGATGGCACTGAGTTCACGGACACGTGGCGGAAACGTGTCATGGATGCCTTGTCCTTTCCCGTACCGATCATTCCTTTGGACGACGGCCTGTTCATCTGTGAGCTGTTTCACGGACCCACTCTTTCCTTCAAGGATTTCGGCGCTCGCACGATGGCTCGGCTATTGGGAGACCGGTTGTCCAGAACAGGGGAAGAGCGTGTCATCCTGGTGGCTACCTCAGGGGACACCGGCAGTGCAGTGGCTGACGGTTTTGCCGGTATCGGAGGCATCCAGGTGGTTCTTCTCTTTCCTGGTGGTGGGGTAAGCGAGGTCCAGGAACGGCAACTCATTGCCAAGCGCCCTGGCGTGCATCCCTTTCGTGTAGAAGGATCCTTCGATGATTGCCAGCGCCTGGTCAAATCGGCCTTTCAGCATCCTTCGTGGTCATCCGTGCCTCTGTCTACGGCAAATTCCATCAATATCGCCCGGTTGTTACCCCAGATGCTGTATTACTGGTGGGCGGTCCTGAATGTGACCAAAGGTCTGGGGGTGAAGGACGATCCGTTGGTTTGCGTTCCGAGTGGCAATCTGGGCAACCTGACCGCGGGAGTAATGGCCCATTTTTCGGGAATGCCAGCAGGAGGATTCCGGGCCGCCCACAATGTCAATGACTTCTTTGTCCGCTTCCTCAACGATCCTGGCGCCGTAACGGGCTCCACCATCCGGACGCTTTCCAACGCCATGGATGTGGGGGCTCCCTCCAATTTCGAGCGACTCACCAAGCTGTTTCCCGGCTTCGCGATGAGGGGAATGCTATCTGCTGATGCGACAACGGATGAGCAGACGCTCGCTACTATGTCTGCCATTCATGAAAGGACGGGCTACCTGCCGGATCCACACACGGCTGTTGGTATACACTCAGTGGAGCAAGGCAGGAGGAGGGGTGACCTTTCGGGACCAGCCATCATCATGGCAACTGCGCATCCTGCAAAATTCCCGGAAACCTGCGAGCGCTCAATCGGCCGTAAACCCGAGGAACCGGAGCGGCTTTCCCGCTTGCGGGAGGCCCCCAAAGCGGTGACAGACATTGCCGCAGATATTCACCAGCTTGCTGAGGAGGTACGCCTGCGGACGGGCGCGTGATGCCTGCTACCCAAGTTCCTGCAGTCGCTCAGGATGTCAGAGGCGGAACGGGATGACAACGTCCGAGACATTGCCCTTGTTGTCGCTTACTTCCAAGCGTACCTCGTGTGAACCCGGAGCCAACCTACCGTCAAAGCGATGCCTGAGTAGCGCATACTTGGCATCGTACTCGAAAAGTACCCAGTCACCATTGATGGACCCCCTGAAATGCCCTATGCCGCTGAAATCATCTCGTATCCTGAATCGGATTTCTCCACTTCGGGACATGTCCTTTCCAGAGGAGAGGTTCAGAGGACGAATGGAGGGTGGTTCGGTATCCGTGGTTACGACAAAATCGCCAAAGCTGCGCAGGCGGGATGTCACACCCCATCCATCCCATTCACCCCCCGCCCAGGAAAGGGTACCACGGGAACCGACCATGCCGAGCGTTGCCTTTTCTCGGAGGTCTGCGGGCAGGGAGTCGGCACGTATGGTAAGCTGATATCGGTTGTGCACGGGCTCATCGGCCTGATGGATCCGCACCATCTCGGAATAGATCGGGCGGGACGACGCCGGAGACGGTACCGACACGGGATCCAGCGTGATTTGGTCGTAGACGGTACCCTCCGGTGCACGCAGCGTGAATGAGCTGCCCCGCCAGGTAAAGGGCTCATCATGCCGCATGATATGAACCTCCGGTGGATCGGACAGGGCCGGGTCGGGGGATGCAATGCCATGCACCTCAAAGGAGAATCCGGAGGTATTGCCGAAGACATCCTCGATGATATACCGAAGGTCGTAGGATTGGCCCTCCATTACATCGAGTAGACCACCATTCCTGCTTTCGTAAATCGGGAGCTCGTTGCCGGGTAGGACATGGCTGCGTTGTACCCACCGGCCACTGGACCTGCGTTCGGCGTAGTCAACATGTGCATTCAGGAAACGCGTCTGATTGAAGGAAAACCGCTCCAATTCTGAATGGAACAGGGTTTCCCCATCAACCTCGAGGTCGATACGGTACTGTCCGAGCAGGTTGTTGGACCCCTCATGGAAATCATGGGTCTGTACGCCAAACGCCACGGTTCCGCTTGCTTCGATACGATCTACACGCTGCAGTACAATTGACCCATTCTGCCGGATCAACTCTATAAAGGCGTCTTCACCCGGCCCCAGGGTGCGCCATCCACCACTGACTTTGTCACGCAGCCGGATGATTGAGTCAGGTCCCTTGGCATACACCTTGAATCGATAGATCCGTGGTGGTGTTGTGTCAGTTATATCAAATCCCCACAAGGCTGGATTTACCGGTTCGGAGGTTTGTTCATCCCTGACTTCAAAATGCAGATGGGGTCCCGCAGAACTGCCCGAATTACCTGACCAGGCTATTTGTTGCCCTTTGGCAACCGGAAATTTGTCCTTCCCAGGGAAGCTTTGGACCTCGAATGTTTCCTGCTCGTATTGGAGCGCCTTGATGTAGGAGGCGATCGGTTCGGCGAAACGATCAAGATGCGCATAAACCGTCATGTACCCGTTGGGATGACTGACGTAGAGTGCGTTACCATACCCACCCGATGCAACGGCTATTCGCGATATCCAGCCCTCGGCAGCCGCATGCACACCATACCCGGCGTGGCCCTGGGTTTTGATGTCCAATCCGCCATGGAAATGATTGGAACGCATCTCGGCAAAGCTCCCAGATAGCAGCAGGGGAATGCGCAGTGGCGAATCGAAATAATCGTCCGGGTACGGATCCGGATTGGCACTGCCAAATAGAAAGAGGGCGACAAAGGCCAGTACTGCCTGCTTCCACATGGTATAGTGTGACTCCATCCTCCAATGGTTCAAGACGCAAGAAATAGCAATCTGCCAGCCGTATTCCTCGGTATAATAGCCGTTTTTGTCCTGGGAGTCATCCTGGTACAATTAAAGACCGTATTGCTCCCTTTTGTCGTGTCGATCCTGCTTTCAATCATCTTCAAACCGGCCATCCTGGGTCTTCGCGAGAGACGTGTTCCGATGAGCATCGCGTTGCTGGGTGTGCTGATCCTGTTTTCGTTGGTCCTCTTTCTGGTGGGTTGGCTACTGTACGCCAGCACGGCCAGTTTCGTGGACGAATTGCCCAAATACGAAGCCAAAATGTCCGTCATGGTCGACGATCTCGAACTGGCACTGACGGGGTGGGCGGAACGATTCGGCTTGATGATCGGAGAGGTTCAATGGAGCGACGCCATTGAATTGACCAACGTGACGGCTGCCATAACCAGTGGCGTTGGTTCGTTCATTTCATTTCTTACGACGACGTTCTTGATCATCCTGTTCATGCTCTTCATCCTTGCCTCCAGTGGCTCGCTGGCGAACAAGGTGCGTCATGCTTTCCCTGAGCAGTATGCGGACTGGATGGCTTCTGTCCTCAAGACAGTGGACTCCCACGTACGTCAATACTTGGTAACGAAGACCCTTATTTCGCTCGGAACGGGATTCCTGACGTGGCTGATACTTTTCCTCTTGGGCGTTGACTTCGCACTGGTGTTCGGATTCATTGCATTTGTGCTCAATTACATCCCAAATATCGGCAGCTCTGTTGCCGTCCTTTTTCCTTTTATCCTGACCCTGCTTCAGTTTGAGACCTTGGCGGTACCTCTTGGCGTGCTGATCGGTCTGGGTGGAATTCAGATGACGATGGGTAATGTTCTTGAGCCTCGTTTCATGGGCTATAGCCTCAATCTCTCGCCCCTTCTCATACTGGTCTCCCTCATATTCTGGGGTTGGCTCTGGGGCGTTTGGGGGATGGTTCTGGCCGTTCCGCTCATGGCAACTGTCAAGATCGTGTTCGAGAATCTTGAGGCCATGAAACCAATCGGAAAGCTCATGAACGGGCCCGATCGCAAGCGCCCCCAGCAGGAAGTGGTCAGGTAGTCCGATCCTCAGCTTGTCGGCCGCTACCCAAGTTGGTGAACCCACCACAGGGACGATCAGGACAGCGGGCGGGTATCGATGTGCTCCTGTCCCTGTATCCACCTACGGCCAAGAAACGAGGAGTCACCAGAATATATCCAGGCAGCTAGCGTCTCATCCGGCGACAGCCCATTGGACAGGGATATATCCTGGCGAAGTTCCATCACATCCGCCTGAAAACCGGGTTCAATACGTCCGACGGGCAGTGCAGCGGCTTGTCTGCCGCCCTCGAGAGCCTTGAGGTACAGGCGGGTACTGGCAGACAAGGTGCTGTCGAACTGGAAGGCATTCCGCTTGCGTAGTCGCAAGCGCTGTTGCCAATCAAGCATGCGCAACTCCTCACTTGGATCCAGGCAGATATTTGCATCAGATCCGATGCACCAAAGTCCGCCATCGCGCATGAACTCTGTGAGCGGAAAGAATCCGTCACCGAGATCGCCCTCGGTCGTAGGGCACAGACAGACGGGGATCTTTCGCTCGGCCAAGACCGCACGTTCTTTGTCGGTGGCATGGGTAGCATGGACGAGACACCAGCTGGTGTCCAGTGCTACCGTATCCATGAGGTACTCAACAGGGCGCTTTCGTGTTGAGAGAACACACTCGTTTACTTCCCGCACCTGCTCGGCGATATGGATATGGATGGGAGCGTCAGGATCGTGACGATTTCGATGATCCAGTATGGCCATCAGGGCATCCCGGCCAACAGCCCTGAGTGAATGTGGAGCATATCCAATGGATTGCAGCGACGTTCGCTCCGATTCAGTGGCAAGGTGATGAACCAAGCTCAGATATACGTTGGTAGTCAGGCCGAAGGATCGCTGTCGTGGTAAGAGGGATGGTTGGCCGAAGCCAGCCCGTTGATAACAGACAGGCAGAAGCCTGATCCGTATGCCAGCCCTCTGGGCCCCTCGCAATACGGCTTCCGCCATCAGAAGGGGCATTTCTCCATGATCCATTTGGGTCGCACCATGCGTGTAGTGAAACTCGCATACGGTGGTATACCCCTTGCTGATCATGTCCCGGAAGGTGTGATAGGCCACGCTTTCCTGACGCTCAGGTGTCAACGTATCAGCGGCACGATACATTTCCGATCGCCACGACCAGAAGTCATCTTCGGGCCGTTGGAATCGTTGCGTGCGCCCGAGGAGACCGCGCTGAAAGACATGGGAGTGCGCATTGATCATCCCGGGGATCATGATCTGACAATCCTCCGGGCCTGCCGCAGAAGCGATACGGGTAATCATCCCTTCAGCATTGATGGACAGAGCGACTCGCTGATGCCAGCCGTCTGGCAAAAGGGCCCATCCCGCCGTTATCGTCCTGACTGCGTCCGTGTCTGACGCTTCTCGATGGAGGTGTGAAGGGTATGGTTCCATTGTACGCCCCGTTCATCCCTCTCGATTCATTCAGATGGAAGTCTCCAACATGCGCGTAATGATCTCAACACCCGTCACGCCGTCTGCCTCAGCATTGAAGTTTGGAACAATGCGGTGACGCAGGACAGGAACGGCAATCTGATTGACGTCTTCGATTGAAGGTGTCAACCGACCGTCCAGCGCAGCCGAAGCCTTGGCGCCAAGAATCATGTATTGGGATGCGCGTGGCCCCGCTCCGTAGCTCAGGTAGTCCTTGACAAACCCGGGAGCCATCTCTCCCGCGGGGCGGGTCTTGTTGACCAGGCGAACAGCGTATTCTATGACATTGTCTGCAACCGGAATGTGCCGTACCAACGATTGGAATCGTTGAATATCGGTGCCGGTCATGACGTGCTTTTTATCGGGGCGTGCTGCGCTCGTCGTCTTGCGGACGATATCTACTTCTTGGTCAAACGTAGGGTAGTCAAGCCACAGGTTGAACATGAAGCGGTCCAGCTGCGCCTCTGGGAGGGGATAGGTGCCTTCCTGTTCGATAGGGTTCTGCGTGGCCAGTACGAAAAAGGGCTCGGGCAGCGGGAAGGTCTGGCCGGCAGCGGTAACCCGGTGCTCCTGCATGGCTTCCAGCAGGGCGGCCTGGGTCTTCGGCGGCGTACGGTTGATCTCGTCAGCCAGAACCACGCTGGCGAAGACCGGTCCCTTCACGAAGCGGAATTGCCGGCGTCCCGTAGCGGCGTCCTCCTCTATGATCTCGGTTCCCGTTATATCACTCGGCATCAGGTCCGGTGTGAACTGTATCCGGGAAAAGGGCAGTTCGATAGCGTCTGAAACGGTCTGGATGAGCAGGGTCTTTGCCAGCCCAGGAACCCCCACGAGCAAAACATGGCCGCGGCATATCATGGACACGAACAGGTGCCGGATGATGTCGTCCTGGCCAACGATGACTTTACCAACCTCGTCCCGCAGGTTCTGGAATCCAGCGTGCAACTCTTCGACGGTTTCTGGCGAGGGTGTTGTTTCCATTATCTGGTATGGGTTGGGCAGTCGATCGGAGAAGGCTGCGAATATTGTCGCTGACAAGATCAGGAAGTCGTATCGGTCCGGTCAGGAGGCCCGGCATCACCACGGTAGTCCAAGTAAACCGACTGCCGGAGCTCTTGCATCCATTCTTCCATGACCCGGGCCTGTTTATCCTGCAGCGCCCGTTGTTCGATCAATTCATAATCATTTTCGATATCGACCCGGTGGGATGCAATCCGCTCATCAAGGCGAACAACATGCCAGGCGCGTCTACCGTCGAGCAGGACAACCTCGGAGGGTTGCGAAATATCGCCGGGGTCAAGAGTTGCCAAGGTACGTTGCCATAGTCCACCGAGTGCCTCCAGATACAGATTCCGCTCCCCGGAAGCAGGGTCTGTCACACGGCCACCCTGCGCTTTGCTCAGATCTTCCTCGGATTCTTCCCGAGCCAGAGCCTCGAATGAGGCACCGCCGGTCATGATGGAGTCCCGCAAGACCTCAAGGCGGGCTACGGCCGGCGCATCATCTACTTTTCTATCGTCAAACGATATCAGAATGTGGTTGTAGTCAATGCGATCTCCACGGCGAGCATTGACCCGGAGGAAATGCAGACCGAACTGCGTTTCGAAGATCCGGGAATACATACCGAAGGGTGACCTGGAGGCTACGGCGGCAAACTCAGGCACAACCTCATCAAGCCCCATGTCCTCGTAGAGCCCCCCGTTAGCGGCAGAACCCGGATCATCGGAGAAGGCTCGGGCCATGTCTTCAATTGTAGATACGCCGGCCACGACAGAGTCCCTGATGGTCGATATGATTTCCATGGCCTCGTCGCGTGCTTCCTGCGTCACTTCGGGCAACTTGACGATATGCGAAACCCGGACGAGATCCGGGATGGTTGGTAAGGAGTCCGTCGGGATCTCATCAAACCACGCTCTGACATCCGATGGGGTCGCCTTGATGCCGCCAATTTTCTGTCGTCGTAACTCATCGGCCAGAAGCTGATCCCTGTAATCCTCCTTCAAGTCGGCCTTGAACTCGAGGAGTGACTTTCCATAGAGCTCCTCGAGACGTGCCTGTCCGCCTACCTGTTGTTGAATCTGGTCGAGCCTGGCATCAAGCATCTGGTCGACCTGCTGGTCCGTCACGACGATGTTGGTGTCCCTCTTCGCATGAACGACGAGCACCTTCTCGTTAATCAACTGCTCCAGTGCCTCGGACCACAGATCTTCAGACCACGGGAGCTGCTGCTGATTCATGACCCCG
>JAFMNH010000095.1 GCA_017859335.1 Rhodothermales bacterium
CGTGAGGCCTTGCGCCGGGTCTTCGTCAACTTCCTGAAAAACGGTATCCAGGCGGTACCCGAGGGGCGACCGGCACGGATTCGGGTGGAATCAGCCGTGGAAACGGACAAGGCCGGTCGCCGATGGGCTGTCGGGCGCGTCATGGACAACGGCAGTGGCATTGCGCCCAATCTGCAGGACAGGATTTTCGTGCCCAGCTTCTCGACCAAAACCAGTGGAACGGGCCTAGGCCTGGCCATTGCCAAGAATGCCATCGAAAACATGGACGGTGAGATCGGTTTCGATACGACATTCGATGAGGGATCGACCTTCTGGATTCGCATTCCGCTTCCACTCGAGGGCCGCCCGCATGACGACCCCGATTGATCGCCCTTTGTGTTGAGGCTATCTTGGGTTCCTGTCCTTTTGACCAACCCCGCCCTGAAAGGGCAGCCATGGACGTTATGTCACCGGAGTTGAATGAGGCGGCCGCCGAGCCCGTCCAGCTGGAGGTTCCTGCCTTCGCTGAGCGTTGCCAACAGGCGTGCCTACAGACGTGGGAAGCCGCCGTGAATCATCCGTTCGTCCGCTCCCTCAAAGACGGATCCCTGGATGCCGAGCGCTTTCGTTTCTATCAGATGCAGGATGCGCGCTATCTCGAGGCGTATGCGGATACCTGCAGTATCCTGTCCACCCGGTTTACGGCGCCGGAGGACAAGCTCTGGTTCATTGACGGGGCCCGATTGGCCATCGTGGTGGAGCAGGAGTTGCATGCGGGGTACGGCAAGCAGTTGGGGTACACACCACAGGACGTGGCGGCGCTCGTTTGCAGCCCCAACAACACCGGTTACCAGCATCACATGCTGCAGGCGGCCAGCCATCGTTCGCTCGTCGAAGGACTTGCGGCCTTGACGCCCTGTCCCTGGCTCTACAGTGACATCGGATCCCGGATGATGGAGGAGATGGGCCAGATTCCGGAAGATCACCCCTATGCCGCCTGGTTGACGATGTATGCCGACCCCTCCTTCATTACCTACACGAACGAGCTGATGCTCATCCTGGAGCGGGTGGCTTCTGAGCACGGTGCTGCCTTCCAGGAGGCGGCCATCGAGGCCTTCGGGCAGAGTGTGCGCTACGAATGGATGTTCTGGGAGCAGGCGTGGACGCAACAAACCTGGCCCGTGTGACGGCATGAAACCACCAGCTATCCGAGTTTCAGCAAGTCCGGGCACCTGTGTCACCAACGAGGGAGTTGAGACGGAATGAGAGCCATTGTCATCGGAGCAGGTGTTGTCGGATTCGACGTCGCCAAGCTGCTTTCACTGGCGGAGCACGATGTCGTCGTAGTGGATACGGACGCCGAAGCGCTGGCTCACGTCAACGAGAAACTGGACGTCATGACGGTGACCGGCAACGGTACCTCCACCAAAGTCCTTGAACATGCAGGCATTCGCGATGCGCGCATTCTGGTGGCCGTAACGGCCATTGATGAGGTCAACATCATTGCCTGCATGCTCGGAGACCGGCTGGGCGTGGACACCACCATTGCGCGCGTACGATCCGATGAGCTTACCAGCACGGAAACCGTCCTCGACTCCCAGGATTTCGGTATTGACCTCATCATCCATCCCGAGGAGAGTGCGGCCGCCGAGGTTACCCGTCTCATCCGCCGTGCGTCGGCTACGGACGTCTTGATGCTGGCCGATGACCGGCTGCACCTGGTAGGACTGCGGTTGGATCCGGACAGTCCCGTCATCGGACATACCCTGCAGGACCTGGTCATGCAGCGACCCGACCTGAGGTTCAGGGTCATGGCCATTGCCCGCGGGATACGCACCATCCTGCCCGGTGGGAACGAGCGGTTGCGCAGGAATGACCAGATATTCGTCCTGGCCCGTCCGAAGACCATTCCGCCCGTACTCGAGATGCTGGGCAAGTCTGATCGTCGCCTCCAGAATATCATGATCCTGGGCGGCACGGATATTGGCGCCAAGGTGGCGCTGCAGCTGAGCCAAGAGAAGAACAAGCGGGTGAAGTTGGTCGAATCCAACCGGGAGCGGGCCGTCACGCTGGCCGAGACGCTGAGCAACTGCTTGGTCATACATGGTGAGGGATCGGACATCGACCTGCTGGTCAAGGAGGGGCTCTCGGATATGGACGCGTTCGTGGCCGTGACCGCTGACGAAGAGTCCAACCTGGTTACGTGTCTCTTGGCCAAACACCTGGAAGTGCGCAAGACGGTGGCATTGCTCTCGAACGGAGGCTATATCCCGATTTCGCAATCCATCGGTCTCGATGCCGCCGTCAACACGAAACTGGCCGTTTCCCGCGAAGTCATGCGTTTCCTGCGGGGCAAGCACGTCAAGAGCGTGGCCACGGTGCACGGCCTTGATGCCGAGATCCTTGAGATCGAAGCGCGGCCCATGTCCGCCATCACGAAGGATTCCCTCATGAACCTGTCCTTGCCTTCGGGCCTCTTGATTGCGGCCGTGCTCAAAGGGGATGCCATCGAGATTGCAACGGGTTCGACACGCATCGACCCGGGCGATCGGGTCTACATTTTCGTCATGCCGGGGCGGATTGCCCAGGCCGAAAAACTTTTCGATCACTAGGAACATGGTTCTCAACGTCAGGGCGGTGGCCTACACCTTGGGTATCCTGGTACTCTTTCTGGGGGTCGCTCTGCTCCTTCCCATGGCGGTGGCGCTCTATTACGGCGAACCGGATTGGTGGGCCTTCGGAGCAACATCCCTCGGGGCCAGCCTGCTGGGCGGATTGGCATGGGGCCTCAGGAACCGGGACGAGGCGGAGCTGCAGATCAGGGAGGGTTTTGCCATCGTGGCGCTGGCATGGTTCATCCTCTCCGCCGTGGGCGCTCTGCCCTTTGTGTTGTCCGGAGTGGTGGACTCCTACACGGATGCCTTTTTCGAGACGATGTCAGCCTTCACGACTACCGGTGCAACGATCCTGGGAGGAGGCGGTAATCCCGACATCGAGGGTATCCCCAAGGCGTTTCTCTTCTGGCGATCCCTGGCCCACTGGCTTGGAGGCATGGGTATCATCGTGCTGACGTTGGCCATCCTTCCCCTCTTGGGCGTGGGAGGGATGCAGCTCTACAAGGCGGAGGTGCCCGGTCCTTCGGCCGACAAGCTGACGCCGCGGGTTCAGGAAACCGCCAAACGGCTCTGGCTGATCTATGTGGGCATCACGGCAGTTCAGATCCTCCTCCTGCTGCCGGTCATGTCCGGCTTTGACGCCATCAATCACGCGTTTGCCACGATGGCAACGGGCGGCTTCTCCACGAAAAATGGATCCGTAGGGCACTTCGATTCAGCCTATGTCGATTGGGTCATCACGGCCTTCATGTTCCTGGCCGGCGTCAACTTCGCCCTTCATTTCCGTATGCTGCGTGGAGAGGCCATCACAGTATTCAGGGACACCGAATTCAGGGTCTACTGTGGTATCATGGCCGTTGCCATTCTGCTGATTACGATCGGCACCTGGCAGCCCACTATGGCCCTGTTGCCGACGCGCCTCGATGAAGCCGCGTTTGCCGGCTATGAATCCATTGCCGAGGCCCTGCGCTACGGAGCCTTTCAGGCAGCCGCCATCATAACCACGACGGGCTTTGGCACGGCCGATTACGAAGTCTGGCCTCCGCTTGCCATCGGGGTCATCTTCCTGTGCTTCTATATCGGCGGCATGGCCGGCTCGACGGGAGGGGGCGTCAAGGTCATCCGCCACGTGCTGATGTTCAAGAACTCGTTCAAGGAGGTCAAGCAGCTCATCCATCCCCAGGCCATCATGCCCATCCGGCTGGGTGAGCGCGTAGTGCCCCCGGAAGTCATGAAAAACGTGCTCTCGTTCATCGTCCTTTACCTGGGCCTGATTGGCGTCGGAACGATGTCCATGGCCTTCTTCGGGATTGATCTCCTGACCTCGTTCGGCGCCACGCTCTCAAGCGTGGGCAATGTGGGTCCTGCCTTTGGATCCCTAGGACCAACGGAGAACTACGCGCATCTTCCACAGATGGCCAAGTGGATCCTGTCCTTCCTGATGATGGCCGGGCGCCTCGAAATCTTTACCGCCATCATCATTTTCGTGCCTGCCTTCTGGCGAAGGTAGGTGCACGGGTGCAGCCTGCCGCTTACTCGGCACTCGGTGAAAAATCACGGTGCCCGAAGTAGTGCAGGACGTATTTCATCTTCAGGGCCTTCATCTTCCCGAAGCCCGGCAGCTTCATGAGCCGCTTCTGGATGGTCGGAAAATCGGCGCCGTCGTTCCACATGTTGGCCGCGTCGCCTTCGTAGTCGTCGACCAGGATCTGCGCGATCTGATGCGTGCGGTCGGCCATGACATTCGTGAAACGATGCACGGCGGGCTTCTCGGCAAACTGCTCGCGGAGTTCGTCCAGGTCCATGGCGGCCAGTTTGGCCATGTCCAGGTGCCCCAGGCGCTCCTTCAGCCTGACCGGCCCGGTGAAGGCGTATTCCGCACGCACCCGCTGATCGTAGAGCATCCCGAGGAGAGCCGCATTGGCATCTTCCATGAGGAACTGGTCGGCGTCGGGCTCCCGGGTGAGGGTGCCTTCGTCCTTGAACCGTTCCATCATGCGGACAAGGCCGCCGCTGAGGGTTCCGTAATCAAGCAGGGTGGTGGGATATCCCATGTCGATCAGATCTGTTGTTTGCGTTTCCACGTGGTGCCGTCCTTCGCGTCCTTGATGTCAACGCCCAGGGCGGACAGCTCGTCCCTGATTTCGTCGGCGCGTCCCCAGTTGCCGGCAGCGCGCGCGGCGGCGCGCTCCTGAAGCAGCGGTTCGACCTGTGCGGCCAGGGGGTCTTCCACTTCGGCCGGTGCGGGCGCATCGTCGTAATACACGACGCCCAGGAGCGCGTTCATGTCCGAGAGCCAGCGCCGCGCCGCCGCGCGCGCCTGCTCATCGAGCGCATCGCCTTTGCCCAGGATCATTTTCGTGCCGCCGAAGAGCTGCGCCAGGGCCGCCGGGGTATTCAGGTCGTCGAGCATGGCCTCAAGCGCGCGCTCGTACATGCCGGCCAGCACGGTGCCCGTCTCGCCGGCGTAGTCGCCCGTGCCCTCCTCAGGATGTCCGACCATGGCAATGATCTCCTCGAGGCGTTCCCGATGCCGGACATTCCCCTTTAGGGTCTTCATGGTGAAGTTGAAGGGCTTGCGATAGTGCCCGGAGAAGAGTGTCATTCGCACGGCAAGGGGGTCGATGCCCTTGCCGCCCTCGGACTCGGGTGCCACCAGGTCGCGCACGGTGAAGAAGTTGCCCAGTCGCTTGGACATCTTTTCGCCCTCGACCTGCAGGAAGCGGGTATGCGCCCAGACCGTGGCGAAGGGCTTGCCGGTCAGAGACTCGGACTGCGCGATTTCGCATTCGTGATGCGGGAAAATCAGGTCTTCACCACCCGCATGCAGGTCGATGGTTTCGCCCAGGTAACTCATGGCCATCACGGAGCACTCGATGTGCCACCCCGGAAATCCCCATCCCCAGGGGCTGAACCACTGCATGAGGTGCTTGTCATCCTTTTTCCAAAGGGCAAAATCCCGGGGGTCATGCTTGTCATCGTCCACAACCACGTCGCGGACGGTCTGCTCCAGCTCATTCTCCAACCGGTTGCCGGACAGCTTACCATACTCGGGAAAGGAGGTCACGGAAAAATAGACCCCTTTGTCGGTCTCGTAGGCGTGGCCGTTCGCCATCAACTTCTGTACCGCGGCAATCTGTTCGCGCATGTGCTCCGTGGCGCGGGGGCGAACGGTGGGTTCTCGCAGGTTCAGGCGATGCCAGTCCTCGACGAGTGTTTCCGTGTAGTGGCGGGCCAGGTCCCAGATGTTGACGAACTGCTCGCCCTCCTTGGATTTGAGCGCCTTGACCATACGATCCTCGCCTGACGGGTCCGTCAGGTCGTCCTCGGTCAGGTGGCCCACATCCGTGATGTTCGTGGCGTAGGTCACATCCCATCCGATGGCGTTCGCGGTGCGAAGGATCAGGTCGGCCGTCAGGAAGGAGCGGAAATTCCCGATATGGGCATACGAATACACGGTCGGGCCGCAGGAGTAGAAGGTCAAATGATCCTTCTTCTTCGGCAACAGGGCTTCGGTCCTGTTGGAGAGCGTGTTGTAGATCCGGAATTCCTTCGCCACGGCGGGTGTGGTTTTTCGGGTGGGAGCTTCAGGACGCGTCCTTCCCCAACTGTTCATCAAAAAAGGCCATTACAGAGTTTCCTGTGGCCTGGAGGTACGGAATGTAACCGTTTTGATTACGTCTAACGGGCACTACAACGAATTTTAACGGCGAATCACCGCACTGCCCGACGGGCCGTACCTTTCAAGGCATGGCTGTCTTCCCTGAAACGATTTGTCTTTTTCTGCGACCATAGCCTACCCGCTTGCGTATCCTCTGCCTTTCGCCGAAAACGAGCGTCAGAGGGAGAGCGTATTCGTGTCCAAGGTGGATGCCTCATCGACAGAGGAGCAGCTCATTGCAGCCACGCTGCAGGGCAATGACGATGCGTTTCGGCGTATCGTGGAGCGCTATATCGATGAGGTGTCCCGGACGGTCACGGGTATGCTTGGCGCCGGACCAGAAATCGATGACGTCGTACAGGAAGTCTTCATCAAACTGCATCGTTCCCTGCACACGTTCCGAGGGGAGGCGGCGCTGAAGACGTTCGTCATCCGCATGGCCATCAACAAGAGCCTCGATGCGCTTCGTCGTCGCAAACGCATGCGGTGGCTGCAGCCATGGTCGCATGATGATCCGTGGGAGCCACCTGCTGAAGACGCCTCCGATGCGCGAATGGATCGGGAGGAGGATCTGGCCTATCTGCGCAAGGCGGTAAACCAATTGCCTGAGGGACAGCGTGCGGTGGTCATTCTACGCCTTATCGAGGACTACAGCACGGAGGAGACCGCGCTTATCCTGGATATTCCCTACGGCACGGTATTGTCCCGCCTGAAGCGCGGTGTGGACAAATTGAAAACCATTACCAGAAAACCATCCGGGCCGGGCCGGTCAGGAGGTGTCTCATGATTCATCCGAGAGAGAATAGCACCGACACACGCCAAGAGGACCACGGTCTCTCGCCGGACCTCGTGCGCGACCTGCGCCGCATGGTCGTTGCGGAGTGCAACCGGTCCATGATGTCGATGCCGGCCGAACGCGTGATGCGTGCTGTCCGCGTGTCGCCTGCTGCGCAGCGCATCGGCTTCGTCGAGCGCGAACTGGTCAACTGGTTCCGTCCTGTCCTGGCGTTGGGGATCATCGTGATCATGGCCTTGGCGGTATACAACTTCGACCTATCTCGGCAGAATGATCAGTTACAAACGCCCGCGGAGATGGTGCTCGGACTTCAGCCCGTGACTGTGGCTGCGGCCTACGATATTGAATTTGATCATCATGATTAGGCCGCGCTCATGAAACTGCACTCTACGACCATAACGATCCTGGTGGGCACACTGATTATCGGGATTGCCATCGGCGCGCTGGGTTGGAGCACCATCCATAACCAACGGGAAGAGCGGCTGCGTGAAATGCGGCGACAAGGCGGGCTCTACGGCTACATCGACCGCTACATCGATCCCGTGGACTCGCTTCAGGAAAAACGGTTGCGCACGCTCTCCACAGCGTATCAGGATACGCTGAGTCGATTCTGGCGACACTACATGTGGCACCGGACGGAACTGATGAAGGATTTCGAGACGGATCTGCTGCCGGAATTGAACGATGCACAGACCAGTGCGCTTCGACCCTACCTCGATCGCAATACCCGTATGCCTGAATCCATGCGCCAGGACAGTACGCGTAACAGCCCGGCGTCGGATTCGACCAAGAGCAGTGTGGCTGGTCCCGATTCGGTAACGGTGCCCTCGTCCTGATCTCCCCGATCCAGAACCCATCTGACGTGGACCGATTTGACCCGGAACCCACCTATCCTGACCGTCCACTCCACCGGCGCAACCAGCGCCATCGAATAAACCACGACGCCGGCTTTCGGCGCACCCTTTCATGAAGAAAATCATCATCATCGTATCGCTGCTGGCCGTTGCAGCCGTTGTCCTCTGGTTCTCGAACGGAGCAGAGGCGGGGTCGCGCATGGAATACCGGTTCGTGACCGTGGAGCGGGGCAACCTGGAGTCCGTAGTGGCTTCTACCGGTAATCTGAGCGCGGTCACCACCGTACAGGTGGGAACGCAGGTCTCCGGCATTGTCAATGACATCTATGTCGATTTCAATGATGAAGTCCGTCGGGGACAGATCATTGCACGCATTGACACCACGCTTCTGGTCAGCTCGGTCCAGGATGCCCGGGCCACGCTCAGCCGTAACCAGGCGCAGCTCGATTTTTCCCGCACGGAGTTCAACCGGGTGAAGAACCTGTATGAAAAGAATTTTGCGACCGAGGTCGAGTTCAACCAGGCCAAATACAATCTGGATCTGGCCCAGGCAACAATCGTCTCGTCCGAGATAAATCTCGAGCGGGCCCTGCGCAACCTGGACTACGCCACCATCACCGCGCCCATCAACGGGGTTGTCGTCGAGCGGAATGTGGATGAAGGGCAGACGGTAGCGGCCTCACTCAATGCGCCGCAGCTTTTCCTCATTGCCAATGACCTGGCCGATATGGAAATCCTGGTCAGCGTGGACGAGAGCGACATCGGGCTGATCAAGGAGGGACAGACGGTGCGCTTTACCGTGCAGGCCTACGATGAGGATACCTTCTATGGAGAGGTCAAACAGGTCCGCCTGCAGTCGTCGATCCAGGAAAACGTGGTGACCTATACCGCCGTGGTCGGCGTCGACAATACGGACGGGCGCCTGCTGCCGGGCATGACCGCCACGGTGGAGTTCCTGATCGAGACGGTTGACGACGTCATGAAGGTGCCCAACGCAGCCCTCCGGTTCCGTCCCAATGAGCAGATGATGCTCGAACTGCGTGACCGTATGCAGGCCGAGCGGGCAGCCTCCGGAGATACGACATCCCGAGCATCGGCCGGCGCTGCCCCTGCAGCGGGTGGTTGGGCCTCCGGTGGGGGACAGGGCTTTGGAGGGTCCTCGAATCGGGCCACGCTCTGGTATCTGGATGAAAATGGCAATATTTCGGTGCTGCGCGCCCAAACCGGTATCACGGATGGGTCCCAAACGGAGATTTCCGGGCGCGGGGTGGAGGTTGGCATGCAGATTATCGCCGGCGTAACGGTCATCGAGGAAGAGGGCGGTCTTCAGAACCCGTTCAATCGCCAGGAGTCGGGCGACATGCGAAGCCGATTCTCCCGCGGCGGCGGATTTTGATCATACCAGAGCTCCCCACACCGAGAACGCAATGAGTGTACCGAACGCCGTCATACGGGTCGAAGGGATCCGGAAAACCTATCTCATGGGAAAGACAGAGGTCCACGCTCTTCAGGGAGTGGATTTCACGGTGGAACAGGGGGAACTTGTGGCCATCATGGGCGCCTCGGGTTCAGGCAAGTCCACCCTCATGAATATCATCGGAGGCCTGGATTACCCCAGTTCCGGTTCATACTTCCTGGACGGCATCGAGGTCAACAAGCTCTCCAAGAATGAGCTGGCAGACGTGCGCAACCAGAAAATCGGATTCGTCTTCCAGGGCTTCAACTTGCTTGCCCGCACATCGGCCATCGAAAACACGGAACTCCCGCTCCTCTACGACCGCAAGAATCGATTCAAGAACCATCGGGAGGCCGCTCGCAAGGCGCTGGAGCGGGTGGGCCTTGGCGATCGCGTGGATCATCACCCGAACGAGCTCTCAGGTGGTCAGCAGCAACGTGTAGCCATTGCGCGAGCCCTGGTAACCAACCCCAGTATTGTATTGGCCGACGAGCCTACGGGCAACCTGGACTCGAAGACCACTGTCGAGGTCATGCAGCTGTTCCAGGAGTTGAACACCGAGGGCGTAACCATCATCCTGGTTACCCACGAAGACGAGGTGGCACGGTATGCGAAACGAGTCGTGGAACTACGCGATGGG
>JAFMNH010000096.1:0-3542 GCA_017859335.1 Rhodothermales bacterium
AGCGGCCATGAGGCGGTTCAGCCGGGTGGCCTCTGCGGCACTACCCACCAGAATGGCAGACCGTCCAGAATGCAAGGTGCGGGAGCGCACGAGGCGCCAGGATGCCAGCAGGAGCGCCGAGAGCGGCAGGCTTGTCAGAAGCGCAAACCGGGAAAAGGCCATCTGCTGTACGAACAGCGAGAGGGTTGAAACCATCAGGAAGGCCAGCAGCAATCCAATGAAAACCGGTAGCAACGGATAGTGTCGTGCGCGACGATACCCACCGCCCAGGGCAATGGAGGCCACGGAAATCAGTGAAAGGGTCAGCGCTACCGTACCAAGGAAGACGGAGGTAAAGGTCGTTCCGGTGTGTTCAAAGCGCAGATATCCCATGGCAGTTGTCGCGGCAAACACGCCGGCAAAATCCAGCATGAGGGGCACGAGTCGCTTGAACCCGTTTCCGAGTAGCGTCACGAAGGCGCGCAGCATGATCCCGAACCGCAGCAGGGATACCAGTGTGGGTGAGTGCTGCTGGTCGAGATGCTTTTCGATGAACAGGAGCATGGCACCGTAGAAGAGGCGGACGTAGCGGATCTCGCCTTTCTTGGTACTCTCTCCCTTGTAGTGGATGATGCAGGTATCGGGAGTGTACCAGATGGACCATCCCGCCTGCTGGATCCGGAAGCACAGGTCGAGGTCTTCCCCGTACATGAAGAAGTCCTCGTCGAAGAGGCCCGCGCCGCGAGGCCCGATCAGGGCCTCGCGGCGCACCAGCATGCATGAGCCACTGAGCGCATCGACCTCCGCCGCTTCGTCAATGGGCAAATACGTCATGTTGTATCCGCCGAAGCGCCTGCTGCGGGGAAACAGTTTCCCCAAGCCGGTCATGCGCCAGAAGGCAATGTCCGGTGTCGGGAAGGCACGCCGGCTTTCGGGAGCAAAGGAGCCATCCGGGTTCAGGATGCGGCATCCGAGCGCGCCGCAGTCCGGGCGCTCCTCCATGAAGGCAACCATGGTCTCCAGCGTGTCTTCCTGGACGATCGTATCAGGATTGAGGATCAGGACATAGTCCCCACGGCACTGCCGGATAGCCTGATTGTTGGCCACGCCAAACCCTGCGTTGTCTGTGTTCGCAATCAGATGTACATCCGGGAATTCCTGCCTGACCGTTTCCACCGAGTCATCGACCGAGTTATTGTCGACTACCCAGATTTCCGACGAAAGACGGCTGGAGGCCTGCTCGATGGAGCGAATGGCCTGCACCAGGAAATCGCGGACGTTGTAATTGACGATGACCACGCTGACATCGACGTCCCCGTCCCTCCCGGCAGGTGGGGCAGAGGGCCTCTTCAGATGCTCGTCGGATGGGGGCATGGGTTTCGGTTCAGGGCGCGATGAGGTGGTAGGACACGGGAGCAAAAGATACACGAAATCTGCTTGGCGACTTGTCCGGCAAGCCCCTATCATGGCGCCGACAAGCACCCGCCCCTGCCACACCCGGTACCTCGTGCCACGAATCCGCCCTTACCGCATCGAAGCCCGCGCCACGCTCGCGCTGGCGCTTCCCATCGTGGTGACACAGCTGGCCCACATTTCCTTGGGATTCGTGGATACGGTCATGGTGGGACGGCTCGGGCCAGAAGCGTTGGCCGGGGTGGCCCTCGGGAACACCATCTTCTTCAATACGCTCATCTTCTGCATGGGCATCCTGATGGCGGTCGGTCCGCTCGTATCGCAGGCCTTTGGCGAAGAAAACGATGATGCCATTGGCCGCAGTGTCCGACAAGGGCTGTGGTTGGCAGCCTCCCTTGGCCTCGTGGCCTTCACCGTTATCCAGAACGGTGACACCCTGTTGCGGTGGCTGGGTCAGTCCGAGGCCAACGTGAACAGCGCGGGTGGGTACTTGAAAGCCATTTCCTGGGGCATCTTCCCATTTTTGGGCATGGTGGCTCTGCGATCGTTTGCCGAGGCTGTTTCCCGTCCCCGGGTCGTCACGATGGTCGTGCTGAGTGGGGTAGGAGTGAACATCTTCTTGAACTGGGTGCTCATGTTCGGCAAGTTCGGGTTTCCTGCCATGGGCTTGGTGGGTACGGGATGGGCTTCTGCCGGCGTCTACACCGTGAATTTCATCCTGTTGGTTGCCTGGGTGGCCAGAGAAGCTGACTTCCGGCGCTACCACATCTTTTCTCGCCTCTCCCGCCCCGACCCTATCACCTTCAAGGAGCTTTTTCGCATCGGTTGGCCGATCGGAGCATCCATGGGTATCGAGACATCCCTTTTCATGCTCACGGTCATCATGATGGGATGGATCGGAACAACGGAATTGGCCGCCCATCAGGTGGCTGTGCAGTGCGCTGCCTTCACCTTCATGGTTCCGCTCGGGATCGGTATGGCCTCCTCGGTCCGTGTCGGTCAGGCCATCGGGCAGCGCAAGCCGGTCGAGGCACGTCGGGCCGGCCTCGTGGGTGTGGCGCTATCGGTTGCCTTCATGATGGGTACGGCCCTGCTCTTCCTGGCCTTTCCCCACGAAGTTGTTTCACTGTATCTGGAGGTCTCGGAACCAGCCAATCGTGCTGTTGTGGCCACGGCGGTCCATCTGCTTTTCTTCGCTGCGGCTTTTCAGGTTGTTGATGGCGTTCAGGTGGCCGTCATGGGCGCTTTGCGCGGGATGAAGGACACCTATCAGCCCATGATCCTGTCGGTCCTGTCCTACTGGGGTGTCGGGCTCGTTTCAGGTTATGTCCTGGCCTTCCCCATGGGATTGAAAGAACAGGGACTATGGATCGGTCTGGTACTGGGTTTGACCTCTGCGGCCATTCTGCTGACACGACGATTCCTGCGTTTGAGTCAGGAAGCGCACGTTTGAGCAGGGCTACCATGTATGGAAAAGATCTGGTTACTCCGACAGGCATTGGCGACTTCGCGACAAGAGGCAGGGCAGAGGGGTACTCTTTGAGGTCTATTCCTCCTAAATTCAACAGCACAAAACTTCTCTCGCGGAGCGGGAATCGTTAAGTTCCCCGCTCTGTGAATACCCACAACCCGACAGACCTTTCAAGGGATGCCTCAGATATTCCCCAGAAAGGCGAACGTACTTCCGCACCTGACCCTGGCCGGGTCCTTGGCGGGCGGCGTCTTCGCCATCCTCTTCATCTGGTATTACTTCTCCCCGGAATACACCGACGTGGGGTATGCCCCGGAACAACCGGTCGAATACAGTCACCGCCTCCACGCCGGTCAGTTGGGGCTTGACTGTCAGTATTGTCACACGAACGTCAAGGATGCAGCGCATTCGAACGTCCCGGCAACGCAGACCTGCATGAACTGCCACAGTCAGGTGCGGACGGAATCGCTCAAGCTGCTTCCGGTTCGTGAAAGCTGGGCGACCGGTGAGTCCATCGAATGGATCAAAGTGCACAAACTGCCGGACTACGCGCGGTTCAGCCATGCCGTGCACACCAACAACGGGGTCGGATGCGAATCCTGCCACGGTCGTATCGACCAGATGGAAGTCGTTTTCCAGTCCGAGCCGTTGTCGATGGGATGGTGTCTGGAGTGCCACC
>JAFMNH010000096.1:3552-9829 GCA_017859335.1 Rhodothermales bacterium
CCACCGAGCACCCGAACAGTTCCTGCGCCCGAACGACGAAATCACCACCATGGGATACGAACAGCCGGATGATTTCGTGGAGCAGAACCTGCAGCGTATCAATGCTGAAGGCATCCAACCTCCAACCAACTGCTCTGCCTGCCACTATTGATCGGAGCCTGCGCTCATTCCGAGTACGCACCGAATTGCCATTATCATGATCGAGCTTCCTGTACTTGACGACAGCCCGGAGTTGGCTGACCAGCCACGCAACCGGTTCTGGCGAAGCATCAGCCACCTGGAAGGGTCTTCGGAATTCAAACAGATGAACGCGGGTGAATTCCTCCCGGGAGCATCTGATGGGCCTGTCACGGAGGGTACTGGCGGCGCAACGCGTCGACAGTTCATTCAGCTGATGGGGGCCTCGATGGCCATGGCAGGCCTGACGGCGTGTCGCAAGCCCGTCGAGACCATTGTTCCCTATGTCCGTCAGCCGGAAGACCGGGTGGAGGGTGTTCCTGTACGGTATGCCACCTCGATGCCCTTCCGCGGTGTCCTGCACCCTCTGCTGGTGGAGAGTTTTGATGGGCGGCCTACCAAGGTCGAGGGCAACCCGGACCATCCGGACAGCCATGGCGCTACGCACCTCTTCGAACAGGCCTCCATCCTGTCCCTCTACGATCCCGATCGGCTTGGCTCCGTACGAAATGGGGGCACGGCGTCTGACTGGGCCTCTTTCCGGACCTTCGTTTCCAGCCTGCCGACATCGTCCCGGGTCCTTGTGATTGCGGAGCCCACGTCGTCCATGACGATGGCCGTTGTTCGCCGTCAGATGGGGCAGCGATTCGATTCGGTACGCTGGGTGGATTACCATGGCGCTGTCGGTAACAACGCAGCACAGGGTGTCCGGGCCGCTTACGGCCGCTCTGCTCGTGTCTCCCACGATCTGTCTGCTGCCAAGGTCATCCTGAGTCTCGATGCTGACCTGTTCGCGTCGACCGGGCCTGACCCGGTAACGGCTTCGGCTGGTTTCGCGGCGGGCCGCGATCCGGAGTCGATGGGCGGAATGAATCGTCTCTACGTCGTCGAAAGTGGATATTCCATCACCGGCGGAATGGCAGATCATCGCCTGCGCATGAAGTCCTCCGAGATTGCGTCGTTTGCTGCCGCCCTTGCCGCCGAACTGGGTGCATGGAGCGGCGATACGGGTGTCCATGGCTCTCATGCCTGGATTGCTGAACTGGCCGCCGACCTGCGCAGTGCAGGTTTGAATGCCCTGGTCGTGGCCGGTGACAATCAGCCAGCCGGTGTGCACGCGCTTGTAGCAGCCATCAACGATCAGCTCGGCGCGGTCGGCACGACGGTTACCTACTTGGATACCAATGAGTCGGCTGCCGATGCAGCGGCTGACCTCGATGCCGCAGTGGCTGATATGGCCGCTGGTCGTGTAGATGTGGTCCTCACGCTCGGATCGAATCCGGTCTACGACCACCCCGCTTTTGCCGCAGCCTATGCATCCGTGGAACACCGGATTCACCTGAGCTCGTATCTGGACGAAACCGCCGTGGAGGCCACGTGGGTGGTTCCTGAGGCCCATTACCTCGAAGCCTGGAGCGATGGTACGAGCCGCAGTGGTATTCCCGGGGTGGTTCAGCCGCTGATTGCACCGCTGTACGCCGACGCCCATTCCGACATTGAGATGGTCGGCTTGTTTGCCACGGGTACCGACATGCCGGGCTATGAAATGGTGCGTGCTACGTGGCGTAGCCAACTGAGCGGCTCGTTTGAAAATGCATGGCGCAAGGTTGTACACGATGGATTTGCCGCAGGCGATGGCTTCAGTGCCGCTCGGATGAGCCTGTCGGCTTCCGGCGTCCGCGCCGCCATGGAGGGCGTCGACCTGTCTGCAGGTGCGGATGTCGAAGTGGTCATAACGCCCGATGCGAAACTGTACGACGGTCGGTTTGCCAATAATGCCTGGCTGCAGGAACTGCCCGATCCCACGACCAAAGTCGTGTGGGACAACGTTGCCCAGATGAACCCGGCCACGGCCGAAAAGCTGGGTCTCGGTGCCAAGCTGAACGCAGGCAAGTATTTCGCTGATGTGGTCCGGCTTGACGCTGCGGGCCATTCTGTCGATCTGCCGGTCTGGATTCAGCCAGGCATGGCCGATGGTTCCATTCATGTCACGCTCGGCTATGGCCGTCAGATTGTAAGCGAGCGTCCCGAGCGGAACACCAGCTTCTTCGACCTCGACGACTACACGGACGTCTATGGCAAGGGTGCCATCTCGACGGGTGTGGGTGTCAATACGGCTGTGCTTGCCGTCTCCGGCCCGATTGCTCCGGTGTCTGCCTCGAAGGCATCGGAAGGCTACCTGGTGGCATCCACGCAGGATCACGGCGCCATTGATGCCCCGCACGTCGGGGAAGAAGTCAAGAGCCGTGGCCTCTTCCGCATGGCAACGGTCGAAGAGTACCGGGCCAATCCGGATTTCGTCAAAGGTGGTGAACCCGCTCCGCTGAAAGAAGACTGGGAAGACTACCCGACCCTGTGGGAGGCCAACCATCCGAAGGATTCGCAGGAGATCATGTCCTCGAACTACCACAGCAACCAGTGGGGGATGGTCATCGATTTGAACACGTGCACGGGCTGCAATGCCTGTGTCGTGGCCTGCCAGGCCGAAAACAACATCCAGGTGGTTGGCAAGGACGAAGTGGCCCGCGGACGCGAGATGCATTGGCTGCGTCTGGACCGCTATTTCGTCTCAGGAGATGGTTCGTCCTACGAGGACCCCCAGATGGTCATCCAGCCGATGCCCTGTCAGCACTGCGAAAACGCGCCGTGCGAGCAGGTCTGCCCGGTGGCTGCTACGGTCCATTCTCCGGATGGCACCAACCAGATGATCTACAACCGGTGCATCGGTACGCGTTACTGTGCGAACAACTGTCCGTACAAAGTGCGCCGATTCAACTTCTTCAACTGGACGAAGACCCTGCCCGACACGTTGCACATGGCTTCGAACCCGAACGTGACGGTTCGCTCGCGCGGAGTCATGGAGAAGTGTTCCTTCTGCATCCAGCGCATCCGTGGCGCCAACAAGGTCGCCAACGTCGAAAATCGGGAGCTCAAGGATGGCGAGGTAGTCACGGCGTGCCAGCAGGTATGTCCGGCCAATGCCATTACGTTCGGTAATCTCTCGGATCCAGACAGTGCGGTGTCCCGTCGCCGCCAGTCTGATCGTCGATACGAGCTGCTGGCCGAGCTCAACGTCAAACCGCGCGTCAGTTATCTCGGTCGGGTCCGCAACCCGAATCCGAACCTGGCCTGATCACCCGCCTTCCCACGCAACAGAACATCGCTACGCCTGTGAGTACGGCAAGCACGGACAAGACACTCGCCCACCTGGCGGACTTCCATGATGAAGCGCCGCTGGTAAAGGGGAATCTTACGTTCCACGACATCACTGAGATCGTCTCTTCCCACACCGAGAAGAAGACCCCATTTGCCTGGTATGGCGCGTTCAGTCTTGCACTGGCAGGTCTCATGCTGCTCGTAGGCATGATTGCCTACCTGTTCTGGAATGGCACGGGTGTCTGGGGCCTCAACAACCCGGTGGGGTGGGGTTATGCCATTGTCAACTTCGTGTTCTGGGTGGGGATCGGTCACGCGGGAACGCTGATTTCGGCCATCCTCTTCCTCTTCCGGCAGCAGTGGCGTACGGCCATCAACCGCTCGGCGGAGGCCATGACAATCTTTGCCGTCATCTGTGCCTTGGTCTTCCCGACCATTCACGTGGGACGGGTTTGGGCCATTTACTGGACGCTGCCGCTACCCAACCAGATGAACATGTGGCCGCAGTTCAAGAGTCCGCTACTGTGGGACGTGTTTGCCGTGTCGACCTACTTTACGGTATCGCTGGTTTTCTGGTATATCGGTCTGGTCCCTGACCTGGCCTCCATGCGTGATCGCGCGAAAGGAAAGCTTCGGAAGCTGGTCCTAGGCGTGGCTTCCATGGGATGGACGGGTGCGAACCGCCACTGGCGCAACTACGAAAAGGCCTACCTGCTCTTGGCCGCCCTGGCTACACCGCTGGTTCTTTCGGTGCACTCGGTGGTGTCCTTTGACTTTGCTGTGTCCATTGTCCCCGGATGGCATACCACCATCTTTCCACCCTACTTCGTGGCAGGTGCCATCTTCTCTGGCTTTGCCATGGTGGTCACGCTCCTTGTGATTGCCCGCAAGATCTACGGCGTGGAAAACATCATTACGGTGGACCACCTGGAGAAGATGAACATCATCATCCTGCTCACGGGCACGATGGTCGGCTTCGCCTACATCACCGAGTTCTTCATCGCGTGGTATTCGGGCGTGCAGTACGAGCAATATGCGTTCGTCAACCGCATGTTTGGTCCGTACGCATGGGCCTACTGGACCATGATGTCGTGCAACCTCTTCTTCCCCCAGTTCTTCTGGTTCAAGAAGCTGCGTCGCAACATCACGTTCATGTTCATCATCTCGATTTTCGTGAACATCGGGATGTGGTTCGAGCGTTTCGTGATCACGGTCACGTCGCTGCATCGCGACTATCTGCCCAGCTCCTGGGACTACTACACGCCAACGGCTGTGGACGTACTGACGTTTGTTGGAACGTTCGGGCTGTTCTTCACCCTCTTCCTGCTGTTCCTGCGCTTCATGCCGATGGTGGCCGTTGCGGAGGTCAAAGGCATCATGCCTGAGGCGGATCCGCATTTCTACGATCATGAGGGCGATGGCCACCATGCCGAGCATGCGGTAGAACCGTCCACCCAGCAGTAACCCGCTAACGAGTATCACAATCCACGCAGCCATGCTGAATCAACTGGCACGTGACGTCAAGGCAAGCATGAGCATCTATGATGCCGGCGATGACAAGGTCTATGGCCTGCTCGCCGAGTTTGCCCATCCTGGAGAGCTCCTGCATGCCGCCGAAGCAGTGCGTGAGGCGGGATTCCGTCACTTCGACACCCATTCCCCGTTCCCCATCCACGGAATGGACAAGGCCATGGGTCTTGGTAATTCCATCGTTGGATGGATCACCCTGGGTGGGGGGATTACCGGCCTTTCCCTGGCCACGCTGATGCAGTGGTGGATGGGCGCGGTTGACTACCCGATCAATATTTCCGGGAAGCCTTTCTTTGCCGTCGAGCCTTCCATCCCCATCATGTTCGAGCTGACGGTACTGTTGGCATCGCTGGCCACGGCCGCCGGTATGTTTGCGCTGAACGGCCTGCCCCGCCCGTACAACCCGCTCTTCTACTCGAAGAACTTTGCCCGGGTAACGGATGACGCCTTTTTCCTGCACATTGCCGCCAGTGATACCAAGTTCGACCGTGATGCCACGGCCCAGATGCTGGAAAAGCTTGGTGCCAGCAATGTCGAAACCATTCACGATCACGGAGTGGAGGACCAGGACTGAAGGAAGCCCCGGAGCTCCTCACAACCAGGATCATGACGAAACGAACACATTACATTGCCCCGGCCCTTTTGATGGCAGCCCTTGTGCTGTCGACGGGCTGCCAGGGGTCGCTCTCGGACAAGCCACCGGTTCACCTGAACCAGAACATGGACTTCCAGGAGCGCTTCGATGCGCAGGAAGCCAACGCCTTCTTTGCTGACGGACGTGCCATGCGCGCTCCCGTCCGAGGCACGGTCGCGCGCGGCGAACTCAAAGACGACACGGCACTCTGGGCCGGACGCGATGCATCGGGAGCCTTCGTTGCAGACAACCCACTAACGGTGGATCTGGCGCTGCTCGAGCGCGGCCGCGAAAAGTATGACATCTATTGCAGTGTCTGCCATGGCTTGGCCGGAGACGGACAGGGTATCATCATGACGGGTGGCTATGGCTACGTACCAGCACCCACCTATCACAGCGACATGTTGCGTGCTCAGCCCGACGGCTACATCTACGATGCCCTGACGTGGGGCATTCGAAGCATGCCGGGCTACGGAACGCAAATCAAAGTGGAAGATCGCTGGGCCATCGTGTCCTATATCAGGGCGCTGCAGCGCAGTCAAGCCGCCTCGGTTGATGACGTACCCGAGAGTGAGCGATAGGCCCGATACGCATCCTCATTGCAACCATGTGATCCCGTCCGCGGGTAACCAAGAAGCGAAAGCGAATGTCTGAGACCGTAAAACGCAGTAATCCGCTGGTCTGGCTGATCGATCCGTTGAAATCAACGGCCAGCCACGCCGACCCCGTGTATCGTTTTTCGTGGTCTCAGGCCGCGTGGCTGTTGCCCCTGGCCGTCGG
>JAFMNH010000097.1 GCA_017859335.1 Rhodothermales bacterium
CATCGCACGTCCCTGACTACCCCGAAAGGTGGTTTCATGGCCGAGGGCCTCATATCGTTCGATCGTATCCTGGGAGAAGTAGCCCCTTTCGAGCGATGTCCGGTCTGGGAGCCACTGATGATGGAAGCGAGGCGCTTCCACTGCCTCGGCCACGTTCATCTCATGGTCAATCACATTCAGGATGACTTGCAGTACCGTGTTGATGATGGTGCGACCTCCAGGGCTTCCTATGGCCAGTAAGGGGCGTCCGTCTTTGGCCACAATGGAGGGCGTCATGGAGGACAGCATACGCTTTTGTGGGGCAACCAGGTTGGGTGCCGTGCCGATGTTGCCGTTCCGGTCGGTATATCCCGGTTTGGGATTGAAATCACCCATTTCGTTGTTGAGCAGGAAACCGGCTCCTTCCACCACGATGGAGTTGCCGTAGCCGAATTCGAGCGTGTAGGTCAGGGAAACCATGTTGCCATCATCATCTACGACGGAAAAGTGGGTGGTTTCTTCGCTCTCGTAGGGCTGGTACCCATTGAAGGCGCTTGAATCGCTTTCCGAAGAGGCCTCCATACTGATGGAGGAGCGAAGGTCGGTCGCATGGTCCTTTGAGATGAGCCAGTCCACTGGCATGTCCGGGTTGAAATCCGGGTCTCCGACAAACTGCGCCCGATCGGCGTACGCCCGTCTCATTGCCTCGGTCAGTACATGCAGGTATGCCGCAGAATTGTGGCCCATGGCCGACAGGTCATAGGCTTCCAGGATGTTGAGCATGGTAACCAAGGCAACCCCGCCGGACGAGGGGGGACTCATGGAATACACATCGTGTCCTCGGTACGTCCCGTGGATAGGTGGTTGCTCTTTGGCCTCATAACGTGCCAGATCCTCTTCCGTAATGAGTCCGCCCCATTCGTTCATGAAGTCGGCAATCAGTCGTGCTGTTTCTCCCGTGTAGAAGCCGTCACGTCCTTGGTCGCGAATCCGTTTCAAGGTTGATGCAAGGTCCTGCTGTATGAGCAGCTCACCGACGGTATGGGGAACGCCTCCAGGCTTGAGGAAAGCATCCACACTGGACTGGTAGATGGCATCCTCCTGAACGCGTTCCAGCAGGCTGGTCTGGAAGCCGGATAGATTGCGCGTGAAGGGAAAGCCTTCCTCCGCCAGCGTTACGGCTGGCTGTACCAGAAGAGCCCACGGCAGGGACCCAAGGCGTTCATGCGCGAGCGCCAGGCCGGCCACCGTGCCCGGCACACCCGTGGAGAGGAGGTTGTAGTGGCGATTGGCGGATGATATGGACCCATCCTCATCCAGCATCATGGTTTCGGAGGCGGCCAAGGGAGCCCGTTCCCTGAAATTGAAAGCCGTAACCTCGCCGTCGGCACCATGGTATACCAAGAACCCTCCGCCGCCTATGTTGCCGGCTGAGGGGTGAACGACGGCCAGGGCAAAGGCCGTCGCAATGGCGGCATCAACTGCATTGCCACCTTGTTGCAGGATGTCACGGCCAACCTCGGAGGCAAGGTACTGGGTGGAGACGACCATGCCATGTTCCGACACAACGGGTTGCCGACCATGCTGGGCTGTGGCCGTACCGGTGGCGTGGGCAAGAAGAAGGGCAAGAAGGAGGGCGAATACCGGGTGGGTGCGCATGGTCATTTCTTGGGTGAAGGCATCGTTCGTATGTCAGGAAACTAGGGTTGTGGAACGTGCCCTACAAGATGCCTCCAACCCATTGAGGTACCGCATCTGCGCCTTGCCGGTCCGTGTTTTTTGAAAACGTTCAATGCCCTGTTTCAATTCAAGCGAACTTATCATTTTCACGGTGTCATTCCCGCAGGCAACACCTAGTTTGCCTGCTCGCCCTGAACTCAATCCCTCACACCGGCCTCATGCCGGATAGACGATGTCTCATCACTCAGGATTCGGACCTTCCGGGGGCAGTACGACGGAAGGATCCTGGCGGGAGAAAATTCCCGTCGAACTGTTTGCCTCACCGGCTGACATGGCTGCCGACGTTGCGCGACGTATTGCAGACCTGATAGTCACACGCTCCCTTGTCTCCCAAAGCGTAGTACTCGGTCTACCCACCGGCTCCACTCCGATTGGCGTGTATCAGGAACTGGTCACACTGCACAGGGAGGAAGGTCTGGACTTCAGCAACGTGGTCACCTTCAACCTTGATGAATACTACCCCATGCAACCGGAAGCGCTTCAGAGCTATCATCGGTTCATGCGGGAGAATTTTTTCGATCACGTCAATGTGCCTGAGGAGAACATCCACATTCCCGCTGGCAACATTGCGCGGGATCGGATTGCTGAGTGGTGCGCCGCCTACGAGGAGAAAATCAGGGAGGCTGGTGGCCTCGACCTGATCCTGCTTGGCATAGGTCGGACCGGGCACATTGGATTCAACGAGCCGGGATCAGGTCCGGAGACGCGTACGCGTCAGATCACGCTTGACGAGATAACGCGTAAGGACGCGGCGTCCGATTTCTTCGGCGACGAGAACGTGCCCCGCGAAGCCATCACCATGGGTGTTGGTACCATCCTGGATGCCAAGCAAATCATCCTGATGGCTACCGGGGAGCACAAGGCTCCCATCATTCGGCGGGCCGTCGAGGAGAAAGTGACCAATGCGGTTACGGCCTCGTACCTGCAGCGTCACGAGAATGCGCTCATCTGCCTCGACAAAGCCGCAGCCGGTGAACTGACACGGATCAAAACTCCGTGGATTACCGGCGAGGTCGAGTGGACTGAGGAATTGACCGAACGTGCCGTCATATGGCTTGCAGAGCGCACGGGCAAGGCCATACTTACGCTTGATGAATCCGATTTCCATCGGCATTACCTGCACTCGCTGGCCAATGCGTATGCCAACAGTGATGACCTGTGCAAACATGTGTTTGAGCGCCTTCGCCAGCGCATTGCCTATGCAGAGGATCTGCCTTCCAATGAACGAATGATCCTCTTTTCGCCCCATCCGGATGATGATGTCATCTCTATGGGGGGGATGCTGGATCGCTCGGTTCGCAACGGCAACGATATGACCGTTGCCTACATGACCAATGGATCCGTGGCCGTTTTCGACGCGGACGTACGCCGCCACTTGAGATTCATGCGCATGTCAGCGGAGTATTTCGGTGACAATTCGTCGGTACTGGCGAAGGTGGATGCGCTGCGCTCTGCCATGGAAAGCAAGAAGCCGGGTGACGTGGACAGCGAGGATGTGCAGCTCATCAAGGCCTACATCCGGTATTCGGAGGCCGTGGCAGGAATCGAGGTCATGGGACTGCACCAGGAACACGCTCGTTTCCTGGACATGCCTTTCTATAAGACAGGAACCGTGCGCAAGCAGCCCATCGGGGAGGAGGATGTGCAGATCGTGCTGGAACTCCTCGAGGAGAAGATGCCTCATCACATCTTCGTCGCCGGAGACCTGTCGGATCCTCACGGCACCCACCGCATGTGTTATTTCGCCATTCAGGAAGCGTTGCGCCGCTTCCAGGCCAAGCATCCGGCAGAAACCCATCCGACCATCTGGCTCTACCGCGGAGCGTGGCAGGAGTGGGAAATCGACGATGCAGACGTCCTGCTCCCGATGTCCAAGGCAGATCTTGATCGCAAGATAGAGGCCATTTTCAAACACGAGAGCCAAAAAGACAGGGCCATGTATCCCGGTGCCTACGATGCTCGCGAGTTTTGGGAGCGGGCCAAGCAGCGTAATCAGCACACAGCCAAGCGGCTCGATGCTCTCGGGTTACCCGAGTTTCACGCCGTTGAGGCCTATGTCTGCGTGAAGGAACTCGAATCTTGACCCTGCCTGTCAGGAAGGATCAAGGATCGGGGCCGCCCTCTCGAGGGCGGCCCCGATATCTGTATCACCGATATCGCGGTGCGTGGTAGCTCTGATGCGCGTGGGACCGAAAGGAACCATCCGCACACCAACGGCCTCCAGGGCGGCCAGCACGTCCGCAGCAGACCGCCCGTCCGTGATGTCGAACATGATGATATTGGTCTCCACCCGGGAAGGGTCCAACCGAACGGCCTTGAACGTGGAAAGTCCTTCGGCGAGTTCGCGCGCCCGGTCGTGGTCTCGCTGCAGATCATCCCGGTGGTTTTCAAGGGCGTGAAGGGCAGCAGCGGCAACAAGGCCTGCTTGACGCATGCCGCCGCCCAAGGCCTTGCGCTCTCGTCGGGCCTGCTGAATCAACGCTTCCGATCCGACCAGAACCGACCCAACGGGTGCTCCCAGACCTTTGGAGAGACATACACTGACGGTATCAAAGCAGGCCGCGTAGGTGGCCTCTGGAATGCCCGTGGCGATACTAGCATTCCATAAACGTGCGCCATCCAGGTGCATGGCAAGGCCCCGCTCACGGGCCGTTGCCTCAATGGCCTGAATGACATCCAGCGGATAGATCGTTCCGCCAGCGCGGTTGTGAGTATTCTCGAGGCAGACCAACCGGCTGCGTGGGTCCCAATCGTTGCCCGGACGAATGGCTCCGGACACCTGAGCTGCGTGCATGACTCCTCGCTCCCCGGCCAAGGGGAACAACTGCAGTCCAGAGAGACCGGCCGCGGCACCCCCTTCGTAATGCCGGATGTGCGCATCGGCTTCGAGTATGATCTCGTCCCCCGGTCTCGTGTGGATACGCAGGCCAATCTGATTACCCATCGTTCCGGAAGGCACATACACGGCAGCAGGCTTCCCTAGCATCTGGGCCACCCGGGATTCGAGCAACTGCACCGAGGGATCTTCGGCGAAGACATCATCTCCCACGGGAGCCCTCATGACCGCCTCCATCATGGCCGGCGTAGGCCGGGTGACGGTATCGCTTCTCAGATCGATGGAGGATGACCGGGTCATGCGTTGTTCTTCAACCTCGGGAAATATCCACGATTTCCAGGGACACCTTTCCCGCCGGGACCTTGATGGTCACGCTGTCTCCAACCGATTTACCCAAGAGGCCCTCACCGATAGGGCTCTTGATGGAAATTTTGCCCGTGGCAAAGTCAGCTTCCTGCGGGGATACGAGGGTGTAGGTCTGCTCCATACCATTGGCCGAATTCCGTACCACGACGGTGGACAAGATGTATGCCTTTGATGGATCAATCTGACTTTCGTCCACAATCCGGGCCTGGGATACCGTGTTTTCGAGCTTCGAAATCTTGGCTTCGAGCAATCCCTGCTCGTCCTTTGCGGCGTCGTATTCAGCATTTTCCGACAGATCACCCTGCGCTCTGGCCTCTGCTATGGCCTGAGCGATGCGGGCCCGCTCCTTCGTCTTGAGGAAGTGCAATTCTTCCTTCAGTTTGCGCAGGCCCTCTTCCGTCAAATAGGTTGGTTTCGATTCGCTCATGATATGCCTGGACGTTACACGTGCCGACCGTAAGGCGGGCGGACGACTCGCAGTGGGTTTGATAACTGTAAAAAAGGGTATAAAAAACGCTCCCACCTCTCGGTGGCAGCGGCGGCCTGTACGGCTCATTGATGTTTCAACAGCGGTATTACTCTGTCAGGTTCTGAATTGATCCTCCAGCACGATAAGGGCTTTGTCGGCATGGTTTCGTCCTTGGAGTGCTAATGCCAGCTGGGGTGGATCAAACCATCTACAATCCCGGTACGACACGCATTCATGACCGCCGACCTGACGAAGGGCAGAGGGATGCCCGTCTGCTGACGCTTTCGTTCGGCACCTTTCCAGTACATCGCGTAAGCCCCTCATAACCATGCCTTACCCCGAACCTTTGGTTGCCCCCATGCGTGCAGAGCTGACTGCTGTTGGTGTGCACGAACTGAAAACAGCAGAAGAGGTAGATCGCGCTTTCGAAACCGCTTCAGGGAAAACAATGCTGCTCATCGTCAATTCGGTCTGCGGTTGTGCCGCCGCCATGGCGCGTCCGGCCGTTCGCATGTCGATGCAGGCAGAGCAGCTTCCGGACATGTTCACTACGGTGTTTGCCGGTCAGGATCTGGAGGCCACGGCCCGGGCGCGTCAGCACCTGGCGGGCCTTCCGCCTTCATCTCCCTCGATGTTCCTGATAAAAGACGGTGAACCGGTGTTTGCACTGGAGCGTCGTCACATTGAGGGGCGTTCTGCGAGTGCCATCGCCACAGACCTGGTCACAGCCTATCAGCAGGTCTGCGGATCAAATGATGGCGTGTCTCCTGCAGCCGGGGAAGTCGCTCAGGATGATCAGGCGCCGACGTCTTCGACCTTCCGCTCCATTCTTTGACGGGAATCTTGCCGTGGTGCGTGGACCCGAGAGGTTTTGTCTGCGAGGTCTTCCAGCAGCGCCTTACGCGGACCAAGGCCCTGATTCCCTGGGAAAGGGTCGGAATGGAAGTCTGCCCATTGGCCGTATCCCGTGTTGCATACCAACCAACCTATTGACCCATGCCTGACGTATATATCGTTGACGCCGTTCGGACACCCATCGGCTCCTTTGGAGGGGCCCTGAAGGACCATTCTGCGGTGGATCTTGCTGCCCATGTGATGGCGGCCTCCATCGAGCGGAGTGGCGCTCCGGCAGAGGCGCTTGATATGGTCATCTTCGGCAACATCCTGCGCGCTGGCCAAGGGCAGCTCGTTACCCGTCAGGCGGCCCGGAAGGCAGGTGTACCTGACTCGGTCGACGGTTTTACGGTCGATATGGTTTGCTCTTCCGGCATGCTGAGCCTCATGCAGGCCGCAACGATGATCAAGGCGGGTGAAGCAGACCTGCTCTTGACGGGCGGAACGGAGTCAATGAGCGGCACAGGATTCTACCTGTCCCATCGCGCCCGTTGGGGGTACAAGTTCCTCATGGGCAACCCGGAGGGCCTGACCGATCTGCTCTTGCACGACGGATTGACCGACCCATTCAGTGGGGAGGCAATGGGTGTTCAGACGGAGCAGTTGGCCGCAGAGAAAGGTATTACGCGTGCACAGCTGGATGAGGTGGCCGCTCTGTCCCATGAGCGGGCCGAGAAGGCATGGGTCGAAGGGGCGTTCGATGCCGAGGTGGTTCCCATCGAGTACCGGGTCAAACGGGACATGGTGGAACTCGGAAAGGATCAAGGTATCCGGGCCGGGACGACGGCAGCCTCACTTGGCAACCTGCGCCCGGCATTCACTTCGGATGGTGTGTTGACCGCCGGGAATTCCAGCCAGATCTCAGACGGGGCGTCTGCCATCATGGTGGCCAGCGAATCGGCTGTCAAGAAGTATGATCTGAAACCGCTGGCGCGCGTGATGGCTTCCTCATGGGCAGCCGGTGCGCCGTGGCGTTTCCCGGAAGCGCCGGTTCCAGCCGTCGAAAAGGTGCTCCAGAAGACGGGACACTCCATTAAAGACGTTGGTCTTTTTGAGAACAATGAGGCGTTTTCCCTCAACACCGTCCTCATGCGCGACATGCTCGGTGTGCCGTATGATCTGCTCAACGTGCATGGTGGTGCCATCGCTCTGGGCCATCCCATCGGATGCTCCGGGGCCCGGATTGTAACCACACTTGTACACGGGATGCATCGTCATGGTGTAGATCGGGGAATAGCCTCGATTTGCCACGGCACGGGTGGTGGGACGGCCGTTGCGCTGGAGCGTGTCTGAGAATGCTTAAATCGATTGTCTACGTTGCTGCGGGGGGTGCCCTTGGCGCCGTTTCCCGATACCTGGTTTCGCTGGGCACGCTGAAGTGGATGAGTGAAGGCTTCCCGTGGGGCACGCTGACCGTCAACATCCTGGGTTCGCTCTTCGTTGGCTTTCTCTGGGGCGTGCAGGGGCAGTCGGCAGGCTCGCAGCGTTTCCAAGCGTTCTTTTTTGTTGGTCTCCTTGGCGCTTTCACGACCTTTTCCTCCTACGCCCTCGATACGCTCAATTATGCCCAGGATGGTCGCTGGGCGCTTGCGTTTGGCAACGCCATGCTCAATAATGTGGGCGCTTTCATCGCTGCAGCCGCTGGATTCGCCACGGCCCGCCTGCTGTTCAACCATGCGGACTGAGTTGGTACGTAGCCAACCGAAACCGTCCTTCGCCCGAGCACGCGTGTGACGACTGATTCTCCCGATATTCTTGCCTGTCTTGCAGATGTAGCCCGACGATGGCTGGATCCGGGCTATCCGGCCAGGCAGGCGGCGGTGGAAGAGACGCTGGCAGCGGAGAATCATTTCACGGAGGCAGCCACCGCTTTCGCCATCAATCAGCAGATGAGCCTGTTGACGAAGGAGGCCCTCGGCGCCTGGCAACAGGACCTTTTGCCAACCGCTGCCCAGACCACCCCAGGCGAACGTGAGCGTGTTGCGGTCCTGAACCCCGGCAACATTCCCTTTGTCGAATTGCAGGATCTGGTCGCGGTCCTGATTTCAGGACGTGCGTACGCTGGGACGGTATCATCACGGTCTCCGGCGTTGCTTCCTGCTTTCGTGTCTGATCTTCTGGCATGTGATGATGCCCTTCCTTTGGAGTTGACCGATTGGCAGCGCGCACTCTCCGGAGCTGAGCGGGTCATCGCGGCCGGTACGGATCAGACCATGGGCATTGTCCGACAGGCCACCCGGGAAGCCGGTCTGCCAATCTCGCATTGTTGGCTGCGTGGACATCGCTACGCTGCCGCGGTTCTTGGTGGCAGTGAAAGCTCGGACGACCTGGTGGATCTGGCCGAAGATGTGCTCTTGCACGAGGGTCAGGGCTGCAGGAATGTTGCTCTCGTCTTTGCACCATCCTCGATGGATATCGACCCCGTGTTGGATGCCTTTGCCCATTTTCGCGGCATGTTTGCCGCACATGAGCGGACCTCGGGATCACTCAAGATGCAGCAGGCCATGCTCAAGGCAGTGGGTGCACCGCATGCCTGGGCAGACGGACACGCCTTCCTGATTTCGCGGGGCACGCCGGAAGTGCGTGGAGCCTGTCATCTTCGGTGGGTACCCTACCACGAACGTTCGGAGGTAGAAGAGTGGATTCGATCCCATCAAACCGAGCTACAGGGCGTTTTCTCTGGCGTACGGCTTCAGGTTGCGCCAGATATCGTTCATCCACTCGGAACGGCGCAGCGACCAACCCTGGATTGGTGCCCGGACGGGCGGAGTCATGCCGACTTTTTCAGCGCGTCCCCATGAGATGGCAGGTATGATTTCGCAGGCTGCACGTGGACACATTTCTTGGGGATACGGCGTATATATGAAAAGACCAGATCCCGTATGACAGCCCGCCGGCAACATACCGACCAGGCCACCTCTTCAGGGCCAGCCGAACACGCCTCTTCCCATGAGAAGACGGGGCGGCGGGGTGGCTCAGGCTCCGGCAACAGATCCAATGAAGATCGGGGTAGGGATTCTCGGAATCCTGTGGCACACGTGGCCGCTGAGTCGCGTGCACTGTGGGATGACCTGCGTGAATGGGTGAATCTGAGGGTGCAGCTCATCCAGATTGACATTGAGGAGCGCATCGAAAAAGCGCTCAACGACATGCTGGCTGCCCTTATCGTGGTTGTGCTGGTCCTGTTTGCCCTCTTTTTCCTGCTGCAGGCTGCCGCGTTGTGGCTGGGGCAGGTCCTTGGGCACGACCAGATGGGATATGTCGTTGTGGCTCTGACGCTTATTGCGGTATCCCTGCTGGTGAAGGTCGTCAAGCC
>JAFMNH010000098.1:0-4876 GCA_017859335.1 Rhodothermales bacterium
GCCGGCCAGAAGGGCATCGTCTGAGGAGGCAGGCGCAAGAGCCGGGTTTTCAGTTGCGATCTGGCGTTTTCCAGGCTCGGTTGGCGCGCCAGTCGCGAGCCAGGCCTGCCAGCCGCCATCGAGGACGACAGCAGCCTCATGCCCAAGCCACCGCAGAAGCCACCACAATCGGGCGGCGAAGGGTCCTCCCGCGTCATCGTAGCACACGACCAGGGACGTGTCGGAGAAGCCCCAGGAAGCCAACCTGCTTCTGATCTGTTCGGCGGTGGGCAGAGGATGGCGTCCCTGACCAGGATCGTTTTGGGTGCTCGAGAGGTCACGATCCAGGTGGGCATACACGGCACCCGGAATGGCTGCCTCTGCCCAGTTCCGCTCACCTCGTCCTGGCTCATTGAGCGAAAAACGGCAGTCGACGACCCCCACATCAGGATCGTTCAGGATCTCGTTAAGGCTCTCGGCGGAAATCAAGGGAGAGGGATGGTATTGCAAGGGGGAGACCAAGACGTTGAAGGTTTGAACGTGTGTGACGAGCGCGAAGCTGAACCTGCGAACCGGTTATCCACATGACCTTTGGATTCGGCGTTGCCCCCCGTAGTTTCCACACTCGCAGTCGAAACGTCAACGTTTTTCTCCACCAAACACCACGTCCTCCGTCAGGTCAGGGATCGGGGTGTGCTGACCGAAGAAATCCTCCATGCCGACATCGGCATCCAACGTCGGAAAAAAGGGTCAAACGCCCTTGATGAAGCAATATCTTGCCATCAAGGAGCGGCATCCAGGCACGATCCTTCTGTTTCGCATGGGGGATTTTTACGAGACGTTCGATACGGATGCCAAAAAGGCACATGAAGTACTCGGCATCACGCTGACCAAGCGTTCCAACGGATCGGCAGCGGATGTGGCCCTAGCCGGATTTCCGCATCATGCCTTGGATACGTACCTCCCTAAGCTGGTACGGGCAGGATACCGCGTTGCCATCTGCGAGCAGCTTGAAGAGCCGGGAAAGGGCAAGAAGATCGTAAAGCGGGACGTGGTCGAAGTAGTGACGCCGGGTGTGTCGATGCGCAGCAACCTGCTGGAACCCTCCCAATCGACCTTCCTGGCAGCCGTACATCTGGAAGAGGTTGGGCGCGGTGCGGCCAAGACGCTGGTCTGTGGCGTCGCCCACGCCGATGTCTCAACAGGAGAGTTCAGAACCACACACATCCATCCGGATGCCTTGGCCGACTACCTTACGGGCCTCAAAGCGTCCGAAATACTGTGTGTCCGGGATTTGCGGGACTCTCTGGAGGGCATGGGCTTTCCGAAAGGACAGGTGACGCTGCTGGAAGAGTGGGTTTACAAGCCTGAGTTTGCTGAGACTACACTCAAGAACCACTTCGAAGTGCACTCCCTGAAAGGGTTCGGTCTTCAGGAGGGCGCCGGCGTCATAGCCGCCGGCGCCCTCCTGCACTACGTTCAGGACACCCAGAAGGGTAACCTGGCCCACATTAGGCGGCTTGAGTGGGTAGATGATCGGGAGACCATGCCACTGGACGCTCAGACGCTACGTAACCTGGAGTTGGTTGCGAGCTCTGCCACGGGTACTACTGAGGGCTCCCTCGTTGCCATCTTGGATAAGACCGGATCCCCCATGGGAGCCCGTCTGCTCCGAAACTGGCTTGTGCGACCGCTGAGGTCGCTCAAACCCATCCTGGAGCGCCAACTGGTGGTGGAGGTCTTCCTCAATTCACGCACGCTGAGGACAACGCTTCGCGACACACTGAAGGGCATCGGGGATCTGGAACGTATCTCGGTACGGATTGCCACGGGACGGGCGACTCCCAGGGACGTGGCCGCACTGCGTGACGCAATGGCATCCTTGCCCGACGTGATCACCCTTCTGGATACTGCCAATTCCGAGCCTCTAAAGGGGCTGATGGATCGGATGGAGCCCGTTGATGACATTGTCGAGCGGATACAGTCCGTTCTCGTAGATGAACCACCGGCTCAGCTGAAAGAGGGGGGAGTCATCCGACAGGGCGTCTCCGGTGAGCTCGACGAACTACGCGCGTTGGCAAAGGGGGGCAAGCAGTGGTTGGCTGATCTGCAGAAGACCGAGTCGGAGCGGACTGGCATACCATCGCTCAAGGTAGGATTCAACAAAGTCTTCGGATACTACCTGGAGGTTACGCACGCCCACAAGGACAAGGTGCCCCCGGAGTGGATCCGAAAGCAAACCCTCGTAAACGCAGAGCGCTACATAACGGAAGAGCTGAAAGCGTATGAGGAAAAGATTCTGGGTGCCGAGGAGCGGCTGCTGGCCCTCGAGCAGCGACTTTTTATCGACCTTCGCGATGCATTGGCTCGTGAAGTCGATCGGGTTCAGACGAATGCGAGGGTCGTGGCAGCCATCGATGTGCTTTCGACATTCGCAGAGGTAGCTCATCTCCGGGGGTATACCCGCCCGGAGCTCCGAGAAGATTTTGATCTTGAAATCGATGATGGGCGACATCCTGTCGTGGAGGCGCACCTGCCACCAGGAGAGCCGTTCGTTCCCAATTCCATTCGACTCGCCGCTGATTCAGAGCAGATCCTGATCATTACGGGTCCGAACATGGCGGGTAAAAGCGTTATCCTGCGGCAAGTAGGTCTGATCGTATTACTGGCCCAGATCGGTGCGTTCGTACCGGCTGGCCGAGCCCGCATCGGCCTCGTGGATCGCATTTTTACGCGCGTTGGAGCCAGTGACAATCTGGCTGCAGGGGAATCCACGTTTCTCGTGGAAATGAACGAAACGGCCAATATCCTCAACAATGCCACGCGGCGGTCGCTGATTCTGCTCGACGAGGTGGGCAGGGGTACGTCGACGTTTGACGGGTTGTCCATTGCCTGGTCTCTCGTCGAATATCTGCATGGGGCGGAGGATGTGGCGGCAAGGACCCTTTTCGCAACGCACTATCATGAGCTGAACGAACTGGAAGAGCGTCTGGAGCGAGTACGTAATTATCGGATCCAGGTACAGGAGCATGAGGGTAAGGTCATCTTCCTGCGTAAACTCGTTCGCGGTGGTGCGGACCACTCCTATGGGATCGAGGTGGCGCGCATGGCCGGCCTGCCTGTCAAGGTACTTGATCGCTCTCGTGAAATACTGGATCAGCTTGAGCAGCACGACCTGGAGATCCGTCGGGAGGGAGGGCGCTCGATTCCCGAGACAAAATCGTATGATGAGGGTCCTCAGATGTCGCTCTTCGTAGCGGAACCTGATCCGGTCATGCAAGAGGTGTGGGATGCAGTGAAGGCTGTCGATCTGGACACCATGACCCCCCTCGATGCATTGCTGCTCCTTTCCCGCCTTCGTCAAAAAATGGGCATGTCATGATCCGATCCTTCATTGGAAAGACACCGAAAACGGATGCATCCAACTTCATAGCCGAGTCCGCAGCTGTCATCGGTGACGTACACCTTGGTACGGATGCCTCCATATGGTTTTCGGCCACCGTACGTGGGGATGTGAACCGAATCCGGATCGGAGCGCGTTCGAACATACAGGACAATGCCGTTGTGCACGTCACGCACCACAGCGCCCCCACCCACATCGGAGAGCATGTCACAGTGGGTCATGCGGCCGTCGTTCACGGGTGCACTATCCGGGATCGTGTTCTGGTCGGTATGGGATCCATCATCCTCGATCATGCCGAGATCGGGTCGGATACCATCATTGGTGCCGGCGCACTGATTACCGGCAGGAAGAGGATCCCGGATCGATCCCTGGTCATGGGATCGCCTGCTGTTGTTGTGCGGACACTGACTGATGAGGAGGTGGCCACCATCATGGAATACGCGGACAACTATGTCCGGTACAAAAACGTGTATCTCGGTGTGGATACGCCGACAATCAATCCCTTCTATTCTTGACTCATGCGAATCCTGATAATTGGAAGCGGTGGACGCGAGCATGCCATTGCATCCGCTTTCCATCGCAGTGCCACGCCAACAACCCTGTTCATTGCCCCTGGCAATGGTGGCACGCACCAGGTAGGGACGAATAGTGATCTGGCCATCTCCAACGGTGATGACGTGCGGAGCTTCGTGGAGAAAGAGTCCATTGACCTCGTGGTCATCGGTCCTGAGCAGCCACTTGTAGATGGCTTGGCGGATGCACTGCGTGCGCACGGAACGCTCGTGGTAGGGCCCTCTGCCGCTGCTGCAAGGCTTGAAGGAAGCAAAGCCTTCTCAAAGGATTTCATGACGCGCCATGGTATTCCGACCGCTGCCTACCGGAGTTTCGAACGTCATGAATTGGATGATGCCCTTGCCTTCGTCCAATCGGAGGGAGCACCAATCGTGGTCAAGGCCAGCGGTCTGGCCGCAGGCAAGGGAGCCATTGTTTGCGAAACGCTGGCCGACGCAGAGCATGCCCTCGAGGATCTCTTGGGCGGCGGCCTTTTGGGTGACGCATCCTCGACCGTGGTTGTCGAATCGTTCATGCACGGGGAAGAAGCCAGTCTGTTTGTCCTGACTGACGGCACGGACTTTGTCCTTTTGCCAACAGCGCAGGATCATAAGCGGATTGGAGAGGGGGACACGGGTCCCAACACAGGCGGAATGGGAGCGTATGCGCCCGCTCCGGTCATGACGAGGGAGCGAATTGATGAAGCTGTGGCATCCATCGTCCAGCCCACGCTCGAAGGCATGCGGGCCGAAGGTCATCCCTACCAAGGCATCCTGTATGTTGGACTCATGATTACTGCCGACGGTCCGAAGGTCGTGGAGTATAATTGTCGCCTCGGCGATCCCGAAACGCAGGTTGTTCTCCCCATGTTGGATTGCGATGTGGCCCAGCTTTTTTATCATTTGGCAAACGGGACATTGGCTGATGCCGAGGTGTCCTTTC
>JAFMNH010000098.1:4886-9535 GCA_017859335.1 Rhodothermales bacterium
CACTGGGTATCCGGGTGCTTATGAGAAGGGCAAGACCATCCAAGGGCTTGAGGCTGGAGACTCCGATGAGTGCACGGTCTTCCATGCGGGGACGCGGAAAACCGCTTCAGGCTGGGAGACCTCCGGCGGGCGGGTACTTGCTGTGAGTGCGCGCGGGGACAGCCTTGCAGAGGCGCTGGATCGGGCTTACAGCAGGCTGAACGGCATTTCTTTCGATGGAGCCATTTTCAGGCGGGACATTGGCCACCGCGGTCTCGAGCGCACCTCCAAGTAGGCACAGAAGCCCACGAGCCCATCACTCATCCAGCTAAGCGCGGCTTGCCGGCGCACCTCTCAGTCGGCATAGCGGCCAACGAGCGCACCGACTGCTGCCTGCATGGCCTGGGTATGCTCTTCGGTTTCCAGAATGTTGGCTGGTACGACACGTTCCGAGCACTTGGCCTGAGGTAGCGGACAGCGCTCGCAGGTAATACCAACTTCTTCAACGGGAATGCCCGGTGCATCCCAGAACGAAACAGCACGTTTGAAGGCCTCGTCCAGCTCAAACCCCATGATGACGCATGAGTCATCCTCCGGATGCAATTGCATGGATCGCGACACGGCAAAGATGAACGCCTCTTCACGGCCGGGCATGATGACGCAGCGTTGGGCGGCGACGGTTGGGTGGGATCGGGCGGGCAGGTCCGGAGCAGCAATGTCACGCTGACGGACGCGCTCCTTGAGGAGCCTCATTCCAGCCCATTTGCGACAGTAGTGCTCATGGGCGGACAATCCACGGGGCAGGGACAAGCCCGACAGATTGAGGAGCTTGGTGACATCGAAAGAGGGATGGCCTTGGTGGGTGCTCAGTCTCATGAAGTAGTGGTTCCGCAGTCCGAACTCCGAATAGGCCAGCTGACCGAAGCGGTAAAAAAACATTTCAGGAGTCGCCTTGAGTTCGTTCATGAGGTTGAGGAAGGCAACCGCGTCAAAATGTTTGCCCGAAAAGAGACGGCGCAAGCCATCTGATGTTTGACGACGACCAAGCAAGAGGGCGCCAGCGAAATAGGAGGTTCGGTAGTTGTTGAGCACCTGTTCAAATGATTCCACCTGTATCCACGACGAGGTCATGACTTCGGCGGGTATGCCCAGGACCCTTTTTCCAATCTCCTTCGCGTAGATGAAGGCACGTTGCTCGGGAAGCAATCGGGGGTGGATGAACAGCCGAGGGGTTTTGCCGGGGATGGCAATGGATCGAAACGACCCGAGGGAAGCATCTGTACCCAATTGGGAATCATCCACACGGTAGTTCCACTCGACTTCGAGGAACCGTTGCAAGGAGTTCGCATCGAGGGGGCGTTCCAGCCGGGCTGAACGCGCAAGGGTGTTTTCTGCCGCCTCTTCGACATCCGGGAAGTAGTTGTTGTGCAGTTTTTGATAGGCGCGCAAGGCAGCAAACAGGAATTCTTCCACGCCGATGTCATACATCTCCCCGACCTCAAGAAAGGTGCGTATCAGGGCCCCAGCACGATCAGTGGAAGACGTCAGCAGACTGAAGAGATCCTCCGCCTGCAAGCCAAACAGTTCGAATGGGAAGTGACGGAAAAAGCCCGACTCAAGCGATGCCTGCAGCGACTGCTCCGTGTCGGCCGTGCCCGCTGTTACCAGCTCGTCAAACGTCGTGCCGTAGCAGGTAGCAAGAGCAAGGAGCTTCTCCGTTTTCGGGTACTTTTTCCCCTTTTCTATTTCTGACAGGTAAGAAATGCTTATCCCGGCACGCGCTGCTGCCTCCTTCAGGGAAAGGTGGTGTCCCTGGCGCAGGTTCTTCAACTTGAACCCCAATATGAATCTCAGCTTTTCCTCGTTGACCGACATGGCGTGTTGGGAGAACGGTGGGGCAAGAGAGATAGGCTTGCACCCGATGTGGCTAGCGTAATTTCGCTACAGGCGAAAGATTATGGCCTGAACGTATCAGAACCAAGGCTTTTGTATCGCAAAACAGCGAAACTTCGCTTGTCCCGGGCTTCAGGTAACAATAAGTTGATCTCACATACTCATCGCTATTGTCATTACAATTCGAATTCTCCCATGCGTTTGGCGCTATTCGGCCCACCAGGTGCCGGCAAAGGTACACAGTCCTTGTTGCTCCGGGAGCAGTTTGGACTCGACGTTATTTCCACCGGTAACCTGATACGCAAGGCCATCAGTGAGGGGAGTTCGCTCGGAAGAAAGGTGGAGGAGCACGTTCATGCAGGCGGCTTGGTACCCGATGATCTGGTTCGGGATTTGGCTAACGAAGCCATTACAGCGCTCATGTATGACCGGTTCATTCTGGACGGCTATCCGCGCACCACACGCCAAGCCGTGTGGCTCATGGAATTCCTCAGGGCATATAAGGCACCTCTGGATGCGGTAATCAGTCTCAAGGTCTCCGATGAGGTCATCATTGATCGGCTTTCGAATCGGCGGATCAATCGGGAAACAGGGGAGAGCTACCATCTCACGTACCACCCGCCTCCATCCAACGTCGATCCCAGCCTCATCGTGCAGCGCAAGGACGACGCACCGGAGTCGGTGAAAGCCCGCCTAGAGACCTACAGGCGCGAGACCCATCCTGTCGAAATGTTTTTCCGTCAGGCGGGACTCTTGGTAGAGATTGACGGGGAGGGCGGCGTGCACGACATCTGCAACCGGCTCATCGACAATGTGGAGCGTCTGGGCACGTTGCAATCAACCTGATCTGCCAGCAGGATGATGAGGAGACTTTCTGATCAGATCCATCACGTCACCGCACCGGGTGTCGATGTTCAACTGTTGCCCTGGCAGATCGACTCTGTGGTCTCGTTGCGCGCATCCTACCCATGTCCGGTGGATTTGGCAGCAGGTGAGGGCATATGGTTGGATCTTCTTGCAGCGATGCTCGACAAGGGCACCCGTTCCCGAACGAAGGCAGTGATCGATGATCAGCTGGAACGTATTGGAGCCTCCATTTCATTTTCAGCTGTTGGCGATCGCGTAGACGTGAGTGCCCGGTTTCTGGCAAGGGACCTGGACCTGGTCCTTGGTCTGGTCCGTGAGCAGCTCATGGAGCCTGCGTTCGATGAAGGAGAACTTGCGCTGATCAAGGGTCGAATCCGCGCCCATCTTGCCAGGCAGCAGAGCGATCCTGTCTTCATGGGTCGCAATCGTCTCTCCAGGATCCTTTTTGACTCCGATCATCCAGCGTACGAGTGGTCTGTGGAGGAGTTGACCGCTGTTCTGGACAGGATCGAGGTGGATGCTCTCCAGGATCTTCATTCCCGCAATAGCCTCTGGGATGGATTGAGGGTGGCGGTTGTTGGAGACGTCTCCGGTGCCCACGTGTCCCATATTTCCGATGAGCTGGTCCTCAAACCGGATGGCCCCGGTCTCGGCTTCACAAAGGCCCGTAGATCTGTCGCACGCGCTGGCGAGCCGGCCGAGATCCATATTGAAATCCCCGATCGGCCCAACATGAACGTTTTGCTGGCGCATCCGATTGATGTCAAAACGGTCTCCGACGATTACCTACCACTGTGGATGGGCACCTTCATTCTGGGAGGCAACTTTTCGTCCCGTCTCATGACCACCGTTCGCGATGAGAGGGGATTGACGTACGGAATCCGTTCCTATCTGTCCGGCATGGGCGCTCTGCAGCCTGGCGCGTGGATGACATCGGTTACGCTCAGCAGCAAGGTGGTTCAGGAAGGACTGCAGGTGACGAGGGAGGTGCTATCACGCTTCGTCGAGGAGGGTATCAGTGAAGAGGAGCTGCGGGATGGCAAATCCACGATGATCGGCTCCTACGAGGTGGACCTTTCTACCACCTCTGGAGTGGCCGGAAGGCTACTGCTCAACATGCATCGGGGTTGGGGCCCATCCAGGATTGACGATCACCCTGACCTGATCGCCTCGGTCCAGGCACGGGAGGTCAACAGAATCATCGGTGAACGCTTCGACCCTTCTCTGTTGACCGTCGTCACCTCCGGCACGAGAGCGTGACGTAGCGCTTGGCGTTGCCTGACCTGTCGTCATGCAAGCAGCAGTCTCAGATCCCGTTTGATTCGAAGAAACGAACTGACCCGATAACCGACCCGTGCCATGCAGGGTAGGTCTTATCTCTCGGGCATCACAAAGGCCAGGATCAGGTACACAAGCAGCGCCGGAAATCCTGTGGACATGACTCCCAGGATGACATAGGCCACCCGGATCAAGGTGGCGTCCACACCGAAATATTCGGCGATTCCGCCACATACACCGGCCACCATTTTATCGTGAGGGGTTCTTCTCAGTTTTCGGGTGCTCATCGGTTCTGGGGGCTAGCTGTCTCTGATGATGGTTATGCGCTCGGATGCACTGCGTTCAAGCGCAGCGGAGTCTTGCTTTGGCATGACCAGGGCCAACACGAGGTAGGCAAGCAGGAACGGGCCTCCGCCCGAGGCAATGGCGCCGATCATGAAGCCGATTCGCACAAGGGTTGGGTCAATGCCGAAATACTCGGCAAGACCCGCCGCAACCCCGGCCACTTTCTTGTCGTGTGATTTTCTGAGTTTACGACCTGCCTTCCGACCACTGGGTCTCGCATCTGCTTCCCGCGACCTGCGCAGATCAGCCTGTGATGCGGCCAATTTCTTTTCCGCCTTGGAACGCTT
>JAFMNH010000012.1 GCA_017859335.1 Rhodothermales bacterium
CAACCGTTCGTAGTTCTCTTCCGCTTTTTCGAGGCGCTCCTTCTGTCGCGCCCGGATGCTGAGTACAGCGTATTCATAGTACGCATTCATGGCTCCCACCAGCGCATCGTCCGCATACTCCGTGTCATAGAAGCGATCGAACGCAGCCTCATAGGATACCGCTGCGGCGTTGTAGTATTCGCGCCGCTCGTACAACTGCGCCGTGTGGATCTGTTTGCGAGCCAGTTTGCTGCGTAGCTCCGTGATGCGTGCCTGTGCCTCTTCGACCAGGGGACTGGTGCCATACCGCTCGATGAACAGCTGGAACTGCACGATGGCCCGCTCGGTGTCGGTCTGGTCGAGGCGGTAGTTGGGGGAACGGTCGTAATAGGTCATGGCCAGCTCGTATTCAGCATCTGCTACCCTTGGGTCACTACGGTAGATCTGCATGAATCGCGTGTACTCATTGGCCGCCAGGAGGAATTCCTCGTTTTCCCGATAGGTCCGCGCCAACAGCAGTTGGGCATCTGCGGCCCACTGGTGGGTACGCCCGAAATCGAAGACGCCCTGCAGGTACTCGGTTGCCGTGATGAAATCGCCTGCCTCGTACTCGGCCAGACCCTTGTCGTAGGCTTCCTGCGGCGTGTCATAGCGCACACGACCGCTGCCGGCACAAGCTGAGAGCAGCACGGCGAGCGTCAAGGTCAGCAACAGCGAGGGGACGGGTTTCAGGTTGCGCATTCGAAAGACAATCAGTGGGGATTCGCCCTAGAAAGCATGCACCGTAGGACGATTCGTTGATGCAGCATGTCATGGCCATAAAACAGGCCTGTCCGAGGCCCATGGGCGCCCGTGCGAACAGGACGGCTCATACGGTGGGTCGTGGGAGCTGTTCCTACGGCAGGCACGCCTCGGTCGCCGTGCAGCGCTTGTGCACGGGCGCCCGCAGGCCAAGTCCATCGGCAATGTCCACCGTCAACGGATCAGGCTCAGTCGGCCATCCCGGTAGCGATGAAAGAACAGGCCCTCATTTACATTGCCGCCGTTGAAAGCAATCCGAAGTCCGAACCCCTCATAGGGCGCCATATTCCGGATACGGTCGACCAGGGTTCGGCTGTCTTCCCGTGTCAATGCGGTAAGGGCGAAGCGGGTCACATCGAACCCGGTTACCCCAAGACGTCCCACTTCCTCACCACTGAGGTCATAGTAACTCCAGCCGAACTGCAGGTATGCCTCCGAGTCCACATCGGGATGAAAGTCATTGGCATAGGTCAGGGTGTAGCGGGAAGCGTGGCTTTTCTGGGGCAGATCATGCCACGCAGCGTTTCCGAGGAGCCGTACGCTCTTTCCGAAGCGATCGAACGTGGATAAAATGCGCCCGGCTGCTTCGGCCGTGTTGCGCGAAGCCATCGGCACGTACACGGCTTCAACATGATCGAGCGTGTCTGCCGACAAGGTGTCGGGAAGCCCATACCAATCGGCATCCGAGGAAAGGATACGGATCAGGTTGATGGCAGCCCCCTGCTCGCTGGCGCCCTCGATGAAGCCATCGGCCAGGCGTTCCCCCACGCCCCGTTCATCGGCAACGGTAAGCACGCCCAGGCTGTCCAGGCGGAGCCCCAGTGCTGCAAAACGGCCCATTGCACGTCCGCGGGCCCGCATGCTGGGATTGGCTTGAAAGGCAAATTGCCGGCCCTCGGACACGTCCTCGTCCGTGGCCATGGGCGCGATGAATACGACGCGCTCTTCATCTGCCTGCTTGGCAGCGGCCACCGCTTCGGCAGAAAACAGGGTGCCGACGATCAGGTCCACCTCTGCCTCAGCCAATTGGCTGACGGCAGCCGCAGCCCCTTCTGCTCCTCCCCGGATTTCCCTGAAAACCATCTGCACCGGGCGAGCCTGGGCAGTGCGGTTGTGCTCATCGACCGCCATGCGGACGCCGTTGAACAGCTGCTGGGATGGGACCCGGTCTGTTTCGGAGAGGGATAGCATGACTCCGAGACGAAGCGCATTGACCCCTGAGGCCTCCTGTGCTTCCCGGGCCAGCGACGAGAGCGATACCGCCTCGGAGCGATAGGAGGAGCCCGGAAAATCCAGCGCAAATGTCTCGAGAAGGGAATTCGCATCGTTGAAACGGCCCATGCGGAATGCGGCCTTGGCCGCCATGATCCGGGCGGTGGAAGAGGAGGCGTTGCGGCCGTGATCCAGCTCCACCGCACGAAACAGATCATAGGCCCGCTGCCACTGATCGCTCTCGAAGGCGGATATGGCCGTAGTCAGCAGGGAGTCCGCCGCAGCGATCCGATCGATGGTCTGGGCGGAAGCGTTGACGCCTGGCAGTGCGTAGAGCACCAACAGGCCGATGAGCAGCTGGTATGTCCGACGGCGCGGACGCCGCATCATTCCCACTCGATGGTTGCCGGGGGCTTCGAGCTGATATCGTATACCGTCCGGTTGATGCCGCGGATCTCGTTGACGATGCGGTTGGAGACATGCGCCAGAAAGTCGTTCGGCAGGCGGGACCAATCAGCCGTCATGCCGTCCACGCTCGTCACCGCGCGAAGGGCGCAGACATTCTCATAGGTCCGTTCATCGCCCATGACACCGACGGTCTGCACGGGAAGCAGAACGGCAAAGGCCTGCCACACATCGTCATACAAGTTCCACTTGCGCAGTTCTGAGATGAAGATATCATCTGCCTCCTGCAACAGGGCCACATCCCCACGGGATACCGGACCCAGAATCCGAATGCCCAGGCCAGGACCTGGGAATGGGTGACGCCCGACGATTTCCTCAGGCACATCCAACAGGCGCCCGATGGCACGCACCTCGTCCTTGAAGAGCTCCCGGAACGGCTCGACCACTTCGAACTCCATTTCCTCGGGCAGACCACCCACATTGTGGTGCGTCTTGATGGTTGCCGAAGGCCCTTTGAACGATACACTCTCGATGACATCAGGATAGAGCGTGCCCTGGGCAAGGAACTTGGGTTTGGCACCCAGTTCATCGATGATGTCCGCCTTGGCATTATCAAACACCTCGACAAAGGTATTTCCGATAATGACCCGCTTCTTTTCAGGGTCCACGACCCCTTCAAGCCGGTCCAGGAACAGGTCGCTGGCATCGATGGCCTTGAGGCGGATGTGGTAGTGGTCGCGGAAGGTCTTCTGGACCTGTTCCCATTCGCCTTTGCGCAGGAGACCGTTGTTGACGAAGATGCACGTCAACTGGTCGCCGATGGCCTCGTGCAGCAATACGGCCGCCACAGAGGAGTCGACCCCGCCGGACAGTCCCAGGATGACGTGATCGTCGCCTACCTGGGCCCGGATCTCTTCCTTCTTTTCCTCGATGAAGGATGCTGCGGACCAGTCCCCGTCGCAGCCGCAGATACCAATCACGAAGTTGCGGATGATCTCTGGGCCGTGCGGCGTGTGGTGCACTTCCGGGTGGAACTGTACGCCATAGAGGTGCCTGTCCGAAGAGCGGACCGCCGCGATCGGGGCGTTTTCCGTGTGTGCAATGATCTCGAAACCATCCGGCAGCTTCGTCAGATGGTCCCCGTGGCTCATCCATACCTGGCTGCCTTCGGGAATGCCTTCAAAGAGCGGGTTGGATGTGTTGGTTTCCACCGCGGCGCGACCGAACTCCCGCTTGGAGGCCGACTGTACCTGACCCCCGAGGGCATGGGCCATGACCTGCAAGCCGTAGCAGATGCCGAAAACCGGTACATCGGAGCCATCCTCGCGCTTCAGTTCCAGCAGGGCAGGGTCCATTTGGGGCGCTCCTTCATCGTAGACAGAGGATGGCCCGCCGGACAGGATGATACCGTGCGGATTCAGGGCCGCGACCTCTTCCACCGGAAGCGTACACGGCCAGATTTCAGAATAGACTCCGGCCTCCCGAACCCGTCGCGCAATCAACTGGGTGAATTGCGATCCGAAATCCAGGATGACGATGCGCTGATGCATGTAGCTGTGGTCTATTTGCCAACCATGTCGGCGTATTCGGCAGCAGAGAGCAGTCCGTCCACTTCGGAGGCGTCATCGATGGTGATCTTGATGAGCCATCCGTCGCCATACGGGTCGTTGTTCACGGCCTCGGGCGCATCTTCGAGGTCCTCGTTGAACGCCGTCACAGTACCCGCAACCGGCATGAACAGTTCGGACACGGTCTTGACTGCTTCGATCGTTCCGAAGACACCGTCGGCCTCGACCGTCTCATCCAGGGTATCGACGTCAACAAAGACGATGTCGCCCAGCTCGGACTGCGCAAAATCAGTGATGCCCACGGTGCCCGTGGAACCATCCACCTTCAGCCATTCGTGGTCCTTCGTGTAATACAGGCCGTCAGGAAATTGCATCTTCTTCTAACTCCTGGAGGGTGAAAGATTCGAGGAAGCGGGTGTCGAAATCACCCTTGATGAAACGTTCGTCCCGCAGAAGCTGCTGGTGGAACGGAATCGTGGTCTTCACACCTTCGATGACGAACTCATCGAGGGCCCGAAGCATTTTCTGGATGGCCAGGTCCCGCGTGCGAGCCCGCACGATGAGCTTGGCAATCATGGAATCGTAATGGGGCGGAATCAGGTATCCCGTATACACATGCGTATCCACACGCACACCGTGTCCACCCGGCGGATGGAAGGTGGTGATGGTGCCCGGAGAGGGCGAGAAGTTGCGGAACGGATCTTCGGCATTGATACGACACTCGATGGCGTGGCCATCGATCCTGATGTCGCGCTCGCGGACGTTCTCTCCCATGGCCACTCGGATCTGGTATTCAACCAGGTCGCAATCGGCCACTTCTTCCGTAACCGGGTGCTCGACCTGGATACGCGTGTTCATCTCCATGAAGTAGAAGTTGCCCTGGCTGTCGAGCAGGAACTCGACCGTGGCAGCGCCTTCGTAATTGACCGCTTTTGCTCCTTTGATGGCCGCCTCGCCCATGGCGGCGCGCAGCTCCGCGTCCACAACGGGCGAAGGCGATTCTTCCAGAAGTTTCTGGTGACGGCGCTGGATGGAGCACTCGCGTTCGCCAAAGTGGATGACGTTGCCTTTGCCGTCACCCAGGATCTGGATCTCGACGTGCCGTGGCCCGGTCACGAACTTCTCGACGTAGCATCCACCGTTACCAAAGGCAGCTTCTGCCTCGTTGCTGGCCGTATTGAATTGCTTTTCGAACTCCTCGGACTTCCAGACGACGCGCATACCCTTGCCACCGCCACCGGCGCTGGCCTTGATCATGACCGGATAGCCCATCTCATCGGCCAGCTTCTTGCCCGCTTTTGCGGTGGGGACCTCACCATCCGAGCCTGGAACGACCGGGACGCCTGCCTTCGCCATCGTATCCTTGGCCAGGCTCTTGTCGCCCATCATCCGGATCGTTTCCGGATTGGGACCGATGAACTTGATGTCATGGTCCTGGCAGATGGCGGAGAAGTCCGCATTCTCGGCCAGGAAACCATATCCGGGGTGAATGGCGTCTGCGCCCGTCACCTCCGCAGCCGCAATGATGCGGTCGAAACGCAAGTAGGAGTCGCGTCCGGCAGGGGGACCGATGCAGACGGCCTCGTCGGCAAAACGTACATGCAGCGAATCCCGGTCGGCCGTCGAATAGACAGCCACCGTTTCCAAACCCATTTCATGACAGGTTCGGATGATGCGCAGGGCAATCTCACCGCGGTTGGCAATAAGGACTTTCTTGATCACAGGGACGGGGGCGCTCAGCTAGGATCGACAACAAAAAGCGGCTGGTCGAACTCGACCGGCGTGGCGTTGTCCACCAGGATGGCCGTGACCGTACCGGAGACTTCGCTCTCGATCTCATTCATGAGCTTCATGGCTTCGATGATGCACAGCGTATCTCCCGCGGTGACCTTCTGCCCTACCTTCACGAACGGATCGGAATCCGGATTAGGGGCGGCATAGAACGTGCCTACAATGGGGGCCCGCACTTCTGTGCCCGACGGATTGGATGCTTCGGGGACCGCAGCTACCGGTGCTTCCACAGCGGGTGCTGCTGCAGGAGCAGGCATCGCGGCCGGTGGGGGAGCGGTGGCATAGGTGACCTGTGGCGCTTGAACGGGGGCATGCTTGCGGATGACCAGGCGCAAGTCCTCTTCTTCGATCTCTACCTCGGATACGTCGCACTCGGCTACCAGCTCGAGCACTTCTCGAAGGTGTTTCAGATCCATGTGGATTCCTCTCGCTTCTGTGGGTGCGAAGACGACGATGGACGCCCTTGGGGAGGCGCCCGACGTGCCGGGGTCAGGCAGTGCTGACCCGCGTAATGTACTCTCCCCGATCCGTATTAACCCGGATAACGTCGCCCTCGTTGATGAAGAGCGGGACCTGGACCGTCGCGCCGCTTTCCAGCGTGGCTGGCTTGGTGGCTCCGGTTGCCGTATCTCCTTTGAGACCGGGATCGCACTGGGTCACAAGCAGCTCCACTGCATTCGGGATCTCGGTGGTCAGAGGCTGTTCCGTCTCGGCATGCATCAGGATGTCGATGTTGGCCCCTTCCTTGATGAATTCCCGACCCTGGACGGCACTGACGGGCAGGTTGATCTGCTCGTACGTGTCCGTATCCATGAAATGCAGGCCCAGATCATCCTCGTAGAGGAACTGGAATGAACGGCGCTCAACGCGCACTTCATCCACTTTTTCGCCCGCACGGAAGGTGTTGTCCACCACCTTGCCATTGGCCACGTTCTTGAGTTTGGTACGCACGAATGCGCCGCCTTTGCCGGGTTTCACGTGCTGGAACTCGACAATGGACCAGATGCCATTGTTCCACTCCATCGTGAAGCCATTCCGGAAATCACTTGTATCGGCCATGGAAAATACCGGGCGTCACTATGTGTTTTGAAAAACGGGTAGAAAGGACAAATATACCCTGTCAGTCCGTGGCGAGTCAATTTGGAGATGCGAAGATCCGTGGGATTGGATCGAGACTCCTGTGAGGGGTGTGATCAGCGAGGCGGACTGCCCGGTGACCCGTCAATCCTTGCGGTACCGCGACGTGAGGGCATCGATTTCTTCCGGGGGCAGGGTTGTGCCTGCCGACGGGTCTGCAGGCTTTTCGGAAGGACCCGGCTCCCGCGCTGGGCGCGCAGCCGCTGCGCTTGCACGCTTACCACTGGTGCGCTCCCTGAGACGGGCATCGACAGCGTCCATCCAGGCAGCGGCGGGGGTGTGCTGTTCTTTTGGAGCGATCGATTCCGGAAGGCGCGCATGCTCTCGAGGCAGGGATGCTGGCTCCTTGCGCGAGTGTTGCGGCGCATGGATAGGATTGGTCTCGAAAGCCACCCGTTTGATGTTGATCAGGTGCAGCGGGGAAATGTTGTCCCCCGTTATGGATCCGCCGATGGTACCAGGGCCCAGGGTCATGGCCGGAAACAGGGCGGTCGTATACCCCACCGATCCCAACGCGCACACCGAATTGACGACGATGCGCATGGCCGGCTTCTGCAGTGCGAACTCCCGGATGATCCGGTCGCTGCTGGCGTGTATCCCCAGCGTGTGACCGATCCCGCCAAAGTCCAGGATGGCCTTGCATCGTTCGCATCCGGCCTGCCAGCCATCCTCGATATAGAGGCTCAGGATAGGAGAGAGCGTTTCCATCGAAAGCGGCTCCTGCTTGCCCACCTCGAAAACCTCGGCAACCAGTGCGCGGGTCTTATCGGGTACCTGGAAACCAGCCGCACGGGCAATCTCGGCCGGCGCTTTGCCCACTTGCTGGATGTTCAGTCGTCCGTCGGGCACCGCATACCGGCGGAGCATGCCGGCCTCGGTCGCGTCCAGGAAATACGCTCCCTCGGCCTTCAGGGCCTCTTTCAATCGGGCCAACACAGGTTGGTCCGCCACGATGCTGCGCTCGGTCGAGCACAGCGTTCCCCAGTCAAAGGACACCCCGTACAGGATATCCGCGGCGGCTTTCTTTACGTCAGCCGTTCGGTCGACGTACACGGGCACATTACCTGAGCCCACACCGAAGGCTGGTTTTCCTTTGGAATAGGCCGCCTTGACCATGGCGGAACCGCCCGTGGCGAGGATAACATCGGTTTCCGGATCGCCCATGAGCGCATGGGTACCCTCGACCGAAATTTCGGTCATGCAGGCAAAGAGTCCTTCCGGAGCGCCGGCGCGGTACGCCGCCGTGGCGACGACCCGCAGCGCTTCCAGCGTGCATTCCCGGGCCCGCGGATGGGGGCTGAGGACGATGCCGCAACGGGCTTTCGCTGCAATGATGGCCTTGTACATGGCCGTCGACGTGGGATTGGTCGACGGGACGAGGGCAGCCACGATGCCCATCGGGTTGGCCACCTCCCAGACGCGTCCATCGTCCGTTGTGTCGATGATGCCACACGTCTTCATGCCATGCATGCGCTCGGCCAGCGTACGCGTGGCAAACAGGTTCTTCTGGATCTTCGACTCCACGCGTCCAAACCCGGTCTCGTCGACAGCCATCATGGCCAGGCGTTCAGAGGCATCGACGCCGGCTCGAACCATGGCCTGCACAATGGCATCCACCTTTTCCTGATCGAAGGTGTGGTAGGTATTCCATGCTGCCCGCGCCTTGCGCAGCAGCGTTCGTGCCTGCTGTATGGAGTGAAGATCCTGGTCCATGCCTGCAATATGGGACCGCGGCACCGGGCATACAAGCACCCCGTTCAGATGACCAGTTCGGTCATGGCCGTTCCGGTCTCGTTCTACCCGTCAGTTGCATCGATTCCCAACCGGCCGGTGTTGCGGGCGTTGCGCTGGAAGGTGGGCCAGTTTTCCGGATTCAACCCTACAGAGCCTGTTTCAAAGGCGTACAGATAGCCGTTTTCCGGTGCAACGAGCAACGCTCCATCGCGGGTTATGGTCAATGGCCCGTCAGCATCGGCTCCGATAAAGTAATGCCACTGGGGCGCATTGCCGGCATTGATGGCCATCAGGGTCTTATCCGACATGAAGTAGATGATACCATTCGAGTCGATGACCGGCGTCCCAACGTCCGGGGCCACATGTACGAACCGAAGCCGCGGTGTCAGCGCGTCCACATCTGCATTGAGCGCCATGAGTCCGGTGCTCGTTCCAACGTAGATGGTTCCGTCCGGGCCAACGACCGGTGCGCTCCGCATCGGTCCCGAAAGGGGATAACTCCACAATACGGAGCCATCCTCCCCCGACACCGCAACCAGCTGGCCGTCGTTGGAAACCACGTATAGGACCACCACAATCGTCGTGCGTACGGTTCCGGAAGGAAGAACAACGGAGTACTCACGCTCTACCATGGCCATTCCAACCATGACGCTCCCGATACTGGTGCCTGATTTCCACAGACGACGACCTTCGGGGTCATAGGCGTAGAGGTGACCATCCGTGGCGCCCACATAGATGGTACGATCCTGACTGATGACCGGGGGGGTCACGATCTCAGCATTCGTGACGTCGACCGGCCAGCTTCCCGTGGTCTGTGCCAGGCCATCAAAGGCGCTCACAGCATGCAGTTTTCCGCTCGAGTCGCCAAAATAGATGGTTCCATCTGTTCCCAAGGCAGGAGAGGACTGGATACTCGATCCAGTATCATAATGGCTCCCCCAACCCCAGCGACGGTTACCTTCGGAATTGATACCGTAGAGTCGGCCGTCCGAGCCTGTGATGAAGACGTCATCGTTGTTTCCCACCATGGGAGAGGAGTCAATGGCTGCGCCCGCTTCGTATTTCCATTTCAGGGCCCCGTTCGTGGAGAAAGAAAACAGGGAATTATCACTAGACCCCACATAGATGTCGTTGTTGAACCCAACAGCCACTGCGCCATTCACATCACCCGTCACTCCGGGCATTTTCCATCGGAGGCTGCCCGGAGAGCCCTCGGTAGCTTCGTCGTTTTCCAGGACCATGATGGTGACAGGCTCGGAGAGGTGGAAGGCATCGGGTGCGCTGAAGGCCTTGACCGCCAGGGTGTGTTCTCCCAGACCCAGCTCCGCCGTGTCCAAGTCAAAGAGGAAGATGCCCTCCGAAGCCGGTTCCACTTCCGAAGCAACAGGCGTGCCATCAATCAAGAGATCCATGCGCGAGACGGCCTCCTCACCGGGTTCAGCCTGTGCGAAGACACGAACGACCCCCATGACCTCTTGCTGATCGGCGGGATCCGTAATCCGGGAGCGTGGACCAGGTGTGGCTGGCGCGTTATCGATGCTGATGAGGACCGGCGCGGACAATCCACGTGATTGGTAGCGATCAAATCCTGTGGCTTCGAGGCGATAGGTACCGTCCTCGAAGTCGGTCGTGTTGAGGCGCAGGTTGTACAGGTCGCCCTCGAGCTCAGTGGCTCCTGCTTGGACCCCGTTGATGGTGATGGACACGAATGACATCCAATTGCCCTCGCCAAGGGCTTCTGCATCGACACTGATCAGAAGGCTTTCTCCCGCGACGGTTGCCTCGGCATAGGGCGCAACGATCTCCAAGCGGGGAGCACGGCTGTCAACGGGGGTTCCAAACAGATCGCATCCGGAGAGGAACAACAGCATGAGACCCGCTGCGAGTGGCAGAGAGGCCCGGGTGTGGCGTGATGTTCGCATGGCAGTGATCATGTCGGGAGAATGAAAAGGTCCGGCTTGGTGACCGAAAATCCCTGTGTATGACGTATTCCCGTATAGGATCGGGTCAAAAGGTGAATTGTTAATCGCAAAAAAAAGATTCGGAAAACGGTTAACAAAGTCGTGGCGCTGCCGATGCTCCAGGGGAGAGCCCTCAGGAGGCCATCCCGGAACCCGCCCCGTGCGGCGTTCACTGATGCTCCGGCGGGATCTTTATCAGCGATAACCTTTCAAACCAGTTCGAGTGAACCGTACATGACATGTCAGGTGGTATGGGGACCCACGCCGGGCCGTGTTCCCATCATGTGTGCCCTTGAGCCTGATAATCGCACCGCACCGGTGCACGGTTCCCAATGAACGTATCAGCCGTGAATCCAGTGAATTTTGCTCCGAAGCACTTATTCGGGATCGACGTGATCGACAACGCGTGGGGTGGTCTCTACCGTGGCGGTTCGTACCTGGTTTATGGCAGGGCGGCCAGCGGCCGTGGCCTGTTGACGCTGATGTTTGCCCACACCGGATCCCGTCTGGGTGAGTCTACGCTCTTTATTTCCCCGGACCGCCACAAGGACCTGATGATCCAGGCGGCCTCGATCGGATTCAACCTGAAAGAAGCCCACGAAGCCGGCGATGTGCGGCTGGTGCGGGTACCGCCCCTTTTGAATCTCCAGAGTATGGGAGATGATGGCGTATCCCGCGCGCTGTGGGACCTGGTAACGCTCATTCGGCAGCACCGGCCAACACGTCTGGTCATGAACGACTTCATGCCGTTTGTCGCTTTCCGTTCCTATGACCGGTTCCGGACCGAATTCATCCAGTTCCTCGAGCAAATCGATTCCCTCGACACCACGACCATTCTGGTCATGCCCGAACCGGCCAACGAGCAGTCCGGTCGTGTTATTGAATTCATGGCCAGTCAGATGACGGGATCTATCCGCATCGAGGTTGGCGACGAAGGTATCACCTCAACCAAGCGCCGTATCTCACTCGTTCCGCACATCGGGCATATCAAGCGCGAAGTGGTGGATTATTGGGATCTGGAGAAACTCGTGGCTTCCGCTACGGCGGGCAATGAGTCCGGGGAGGCGGCGCCAAAGCAGCCCTCCGAACCCGAGCCGGACGGTTTCATCTTTGAACCGAGCTCTATCCAGGGACCACAGGCGGGATTTGGACTGAACTTCGATCCTGACTCTGTTCTGAGCGAAAGCGTATCGCCTGAGACACCCTCTGCCTCCAATCCGGAGCCACCATCAGCCTCCATCGAAGGCGCATTCCAGCTCGGTGGCCACACCCCTTTCAGTGATGAAGAGGAGTTTCCGGAAATGAATACGGGGTCAGGTTCGAACGTACCCCCCACGAGTCCACCACCCCCAGCTGCCCCGATTCCCCCGCCCCCGGCGCCGTCATCGCAGTTTGCGTCGCCCGAGCCACCGGCTCCGCCCGCCACGGCTGCTCCGCTCGGTACGCCTGAGCCAGTCGGGGCAAGCGATGCATCCGGCATGCATGGCGCACATGACGAGAGGCCGGAGGAAGCAAGCGCCCGGGGAACTACGCAGGCACCCAGCGATGAAAAACCCATTTTCTCCGAGAGGGAAGCCTTTCAGCCCAAGCTTCAAAACGTTTTCAATCGGCGTTCGGGTTCCGATGAATCATTCCTGCTCTTGGCGCTCAAGATGGATCAGGGCCGGCAGCTCGATGGTTCCGTCGACTTTGATTTCCTGACGGATCTCGTTCGTGCTGAGCTTGGTCCGGCCGATGACATGCTCGCCATTGCCGAGGCCGAGCGCCTGGTGGTAGTACTCGAAAAACGTCGTGCAGATGACGCGCAAGCCTTCTTTGCAGGGCTGAAGGATCGGCTGAGCATCGTGAGTCCGCACCATGCGGGCAGCCTTCTCCAATCCGTCTCGGCCATCGTAGTGCCCGATGGGCATCCGTTTGACGGGGCCTCGGAATTTCTGGACTACGCACTTGAGGGAGCATGATCATCGACCCATGCGGTCGGTAGGTCGGCGGCATGCTGACCCGGACTCGCTGATGACATCCGCTCAGGAATGCACATGACGCGCACCTTCCCACATATCTTCTTGATCCTCCTGTTGTTCGGGTGGACACCGAATCAGCTCCTGGCCCAGGACCTGGTTGGTCAGCAGATGGCGGTAGATCTGATCGAAGAGGCACGTTACAATGAGGCGATTGTCGTACTCAACGAGATGATTACGCCTCAGTCGCAGGATCCCCGCTTGATATTGCTGCGGGCCACCGCGTACGAGGGAAGCGGGGAGTACGAGAAGGCAGCCAGCGATTACGAACGGGTCATCCAGATCAATCCCACGAGCGAAGATGCCCTGCGAGGTCTTCGCAGGGTCAGGAGCGCCCGAAGTCAACGCCCGGCACCGTCAACCTCTGCCAACGCTGGAATGGCCAGCCTGGAAAGTATGGGTCAGCTTGTTGCCCTGAACCCGGAGAATCTGGCCTACAGGATCCGCTATGCGGATGCCCTCTATCGACAGAGTCTCTTTGCGCAAGCGAATGAGCAATTTGCCGAGTATCTGCGTCGTGTTCAGGGGACGCCTGATGTGGTTCAGCGATATCTCATCTCGTTGGCAAATGAGGAAGACAAGTATGAGGTCGGCGAAACGGTGGCAAGAAACTACACACGCATCTATCCCACCAATGACGATCTGTGGATGCGTTTGGGATACTTCCTCTTGTGGCAAGGAAAGGACGATGATGCGCGTCGTGCTTGTAACCAATCCATACTGCTCAATCCGGGCAACAAGGATGCACAGGCATGTATGGAAACCTTGGCGCAGCGACCAGCGCAACAAGCGCCGCAGGAATACCCCATCGATCGCTTGGAGCGTCAGATAGAAGCGGACCCCCAGAACGACAACCTTCGCTTTGAGCTGATCCAGCTCTATATGGAAAATGACCGCTATTTCGAGGCGTTTGACAATCTGGTGGCACTCGAGCCGGAATACGGGCGAAGCAGACGTTGGCGGATGCTGTTCCAGGATGTAGACCGTGGATTTACCCGCCTGGAGGAGGACGCTCCCATCCTTCCCGTCGACCGACTGACCTACCGGCTGCGGATCGATCCGTCCAACCAGGCCATCCGATACCGTCTGGTGGACGAATTGTCGGCTCGGGAGCGGTATGAGGAGGCCTATGCCATTTTGACGGATCCAGCTCATGCCGAACCAAGCGATCCGGGTTATACCCCCCGCGTACTGAGCATTGCGAGGACCCGCACAGAGCAGGCGCTGGTACGACTGGAGGAGCTGGAAGCTCAGCTTGAGGCATTTCCTGAGGATGAGCGCTCATGGCGCGAGATCATTCCCGTCTATACCCGCTTGGACCGGACCGATGAGGTCATAGCGGCCTATGCTGCCCTGCTGGGTTTACGTCCCGGCGACTGGGATCTGCGGCGTGACTATATCGATGCCCTGCGTGTCTTTGGATACCCCGAACAGGCGGCTTCCCAGGTCAGCTGGCTGGTGGAAAAGGACCCGGAAAATGTGGATGTCATGCGGCTTTACGTGTTGGTTCGCTTTGCCGTCGATGCGCTCGATGAGAAAGCAGAGGCCTACTTGCAGGGATTCCTTTCCGATCCTGACCTACGCGATGGTGAATTGTTGCTCGAAGCGGCTGGATACAGCATTCGAAGGGGTAACCTCGATCAGGCAGAGGCCCGGATCGAGCGCATCGCAGGCTGGAACGAGCCTCGATGGGATAGTCGTTTGAGGGCGTTGAATTACGTACTCGACCGAGCACGCTACATCCAGGCTCAGAATGACCTGCGTGATGCGCTCAATGAAGCGCGCATCCTTGAAGCCCGACGCGATTACGACGCGGCAGCCGAAGCGTACGAAGCCTACTTCGAGCAGGCAGGAAAGCGGTTGAAGAAAGACGTAGTTGAGTATGCCATCATGTTATCGTCGGCCGAAAGGTACACCGAGGCCGTTGCCGTACTCCGCTCCGTGGTGGAAGAGCAGTTCGATTACGATGTAGCCAAGGAAATGGGTCGCATCCAATCGTATCAGCAGGATTATTCGGGTGCCATCGCCACGATCGATCAGTTGCTTCAGATCAACCCGCGTGATTACGAGTTGGTTTTCCTGAAGGCGCAGTCCCTACGTGCCCTCGGCTATTACACGGAAGCCCGGGTCCTCTATGGCGATGCCTTGGTCGTGGCAGAGGATTCCGAGGCAATCGAGGAGCGCATCGTAGGTATCGATGCCGATGTGCGGTTTGAGTTGGTCCAGTCCGGTGAGTGGGGTGGTCTGGACTACAAGGCGCTCGTTGTGCCAAGTGCAAGCGGTGTACGCTCCCAGGGCGGTGGTGTAGGATACGACCGTTGGACGCAGGGCATGCGCTCCGAAATCACACTGCCCATTAATACGGCGCTCATCGTTGGGGTCAACTCGCATTTCATCAGCGGATCTCGCCGGCTCCTGCCTGGCGCGGAAACCGTGGAGGGTCGCGTAAACCAGGTATATGGCTCTGCCTTCATTGATTTGACACCGCAGGTCCGTTCTGAGAAGGCTTCTTATTCCAACCGGATCTCAGGTGAAGTCGGTGTCTATGACTACGAGGGGCAGCGCACCGTGCTGTACGGAGGCATACGCTACTGGCGGCAGGACCAGGGCAGATACTTTGGATCGATGGGTGTCCGGACCGGGGAGGGGGCGTTGGACCTGTGGTCGGCAGGCGGGGGGCAGTTCAACCTGCGTGTAACACAGTTCGATGCCCAAGCCACCTCCCTGACCATCATGCCGGACTCGGTGCTGTCAGTGTCTGGTGCCATGTCGGTCAATATCATTCGCGACAGTTTTGGCTCCACGTCAGCTGACAGCGACACCAATCTTGGCTTCAACCTGAATCTTAAGGTGGGCTACAAGGTTGCCGATAATACGTTTGTCGGGATGGAGTATTTCCAGCGCTCCTACCGCAGCACGGTGGACATCTATTTCTCTCCCGGCAATTATCAGTCCTACGACCTGTACATGGAGTACGAGAAGGAATTGATCGAGGGATCGCCATGGTATGTCAGGGTGTTCGGCTCAGCCGGGCTCATTGCGCGCAGCTCGGGTTTTGTCGGACGCCGCTTCGAGGCTGATTACATCCGGCGTATGGGTCGCAACTTTGCACTGACCATCGGCACCACATTGGGGGCATCGACACGGACCCTTGGTAGCGGCGCCGGCGCCTTCCTCGATCAGTATAACACGTTTTCACTCAGCGCAGCACTCAACTGGACGCTCTAAGGCACCTGGTTCGACTCCGCGAGGAATCCGGACGATTGCAGCCGATCACAGATGACGAAAGAAAGCTCACATACCACGTCCCACCCAGTCGCTGAGTCGGGTGATGGTGGCGCTTTTCATCGTGAGTCGTTCGAGCCGCCGCGTGCCAGTCATGGCAAGGATCCGACGACGCCTCAAGAGATGGAGTTGATGCTGAAGCGTCGTGTGTGGCTCTACGGCTCCCTCTCCGTTTTCTTGATTGTGGTCATTTACCTGTTCATGAATGATCCGGGTGGATACATCTACCGGCTGACGGGAGATGTGAGCAACCTGCGGCTCAGTGGCTTGATAGTTTATTCGTCCATTGTGGCCTTCGCACTGTTTCTCTTTTTTGCCATTCTGCGGTATTTCCTGCTGCTGTTCGCTGCGTACCTCAACACGGTCCGGCACACGGTCAGAGCATCCTTCGATGAAGGATTCACGCCGCCCATCTCAGTGATTGTTCCAGCATACAACGAGGGGGTCTTGCTCGAAGACACGGTTCAGTCGCTGCTGTCGTTGGACTATCCCCACTACGAGATCATTCTAGTCGATGATGGCTCGACCGATAATACGCGGGAGATTGCGCGATCGATGGTGGGCATCTACGATAACGGGCGCGTGGAAGTGCGTCTGGTCGAAAAGCCCAACGGCGGAAAGGCTACCGCATTGAATGCGGGCATACAGATAGCGAAGTACGACTTTTTGCTGAACGTGGATGGTGATTCACGTCTGTCCCCGGATACTCTGCGAAAAACCATCCGGCACTTCACGAATCCGCGCATTGGGGCGGTGGCGGGCAATGTGAAAGTCCTGAATCGAGTAAATTTATGGACCACGCTGCAGGCACTCGAATACGTGCAGGGACTCAACATGGCGCGCTCGGCGCAATCCATTCTGCGCCTGGTCAACATCATCCCGGGCCCCCTGGGTCTGTTTCGCAAGGAGGCCATTGTGGATGCCGGGTGGTACGCATCCGATACATATGCCGAAGATGCTGACCTGACGCTGCAGATTCTTCGGAAGGGATGGCGGGTGGAATATGAGCCGGATGCCATTTCCTACACAGAGGCGCCAGATACGCTTACAGCATTGCTCAAGCAACGCTATAGGTGGACGCGCGGTATTCTTCAGGCCATTCGCAAGCACAGTGAGTTGTTCTTCAATCCCACGATCAACATCAGCGGTACCTTTGTCATGTGGACCATGACTTTTGAGGCACTCATCGGTCCTGTCATGGGTATGTTTGCGCCGCTGTATTTCATCGTTATCGCCTTGATATTCGACATGAGCTATTTCATCGTTTTATGGTGGCTCTCGTTGACCGTGCTCGACGTAATCGCTGCCCTGTACTGTGTTGCGGTGGAAAAGGAGGAAGTCCGATTGATTTTCTATTCTCTTATCTCGCGCGTCGTGTTTATTCTGTTCATTGATGTCGCGAAAACATTCGCGACAATTGAAGAATTCCTGCGGCTCTCGATGGATTGGGGAAAGCTGGAGCGCATTGGCGCTGAACCCAGGACCCGCTGAGGGGACAGAATTACAGGCTGCCGAGGCATTATTTTCCGGCTGTCATCCCGGCAATGCGTCCCCTCGGTATCTTGGCCCATCTTTGCCGTTCGGCACGATTCTTGATGAGAACAAAGGAGAATCCATTCTTCCTACAACGCATCTTGCACCATGCAGCTGGTACCTATCCTCTCCACGATCATCCTAGTCGGCACCCTGGCCACGTTCATACTGGCGGTCTCAGCGTACGTGTTGTACAAGATGCGCGAGAAGCAGGCCGCCAACGCACCGGCAGCACCCCCTGCCCAGCAGCAGGAACAGACCCATGTCCTGGTATCTTCTACCGCGCAACAGGTCGGTTTGCCCGCCTCGCAGTCTGCACAGGCTCCTGTACCGGCATCGATCATGCCTACCCAAACCGTCCCATTCCAGCCATCGGTGCAGCCACCGGTGCAGGTGCAGAGTGGGGTCCAGCCCGAACCCCAGAAGTCCCTGTTCTGGGAGTACACGGATGAGGGATTTGTGCCCGTACAACCGCGGGACGAAAGTCAAATGGGGCAGCAGATGGAGGAAGAGCAGGACGACGGATTTGCTTGGCTCTAGGCCGAATTTCTGCCAGTCGGCCCATTTCATGACCGCTGTATCCGGGTTATGCGTAACTGGGAAGTAGAAAAAATCAATGTCCTCTGGTTCTTGACGTTCGGTGTAACCGCCGTTGCGTCGGCTATATTGGTTTATTTGCTGCTGCTTGAGTCCATTCTTGGTGCCTTCCGGATTCAGGATGCATCACCGGCACTCATGGGTCAGGACAATAGACCGCGGATTGCCCTGCTCAACAGCGATTACACGAGGGACGTGCATCGCATTGTCTCGGCGGGCGATACGACGACAGCGTGGATGGATCAAACCCTCCTCGATTGGCGCAAGTACCTTATTGATTTCAAGCCACGGGTCTCGTTTACCGATATCAGCGACGCTATGCTGGAGGCAGGCGGGCTTCAGGGCTATGACCTGCTCATACTTCCGTCAGCCCGAGCGCTCAGCGATGTGCAGATCGCGCGTATCCAGGATTTCATGAACCAAGGTGGCAGTGTTTTTGCCACCTGGCAGCCCGGTATCTATCGCGAAGATGGCTCCTGGAGGGGATGGGACTTCATCGAGGATACGTTCGGAGTCGAATTCCAGGGATTTGCCGACCGGGGCAGCTGGAATTATCGGGTATACTCCGACACGTTTCCCGGCTTTACCCCCCCGGGCATTTACGTACCCAGACAACTGATGCCATCAGGAGATACGGCGCCCACGACAGCGGAGCCATCAGGCTACTCAGGCAGCAGGTACCGGGCCCTTCAGCGTGCGCGTGCGGCTGAGGCTGCCTTCGCTCCCCTGAGTGACTACGTGTGGATGGACTCCCTCGGAGGGGGGCGCCCACGCTCTGATTTTGCCATCGCCAATCCCATCGTGGCTCGGATCCGTAATCTGGACGGACGGGAGCGGGAGCAGGATGCGGTTGCCGTTTCCTTTTTCCGGTGGACTGGTTTTGACCCTGAATACGAGATTCCCTATCCGGAGACGCCTGAGGGAATTCGCCGTATGACCCTCGCTACCGGTACGCCGCTGACGGCGGGGATGCCTCCGGGATACCGACTCAAAGTCCAGGTGTACAACCAGGGGGTCAAGGTGCGTGTCAAGGAACCGGGCCGCACCAAGGTGGCCGGCTACTGGTATGATTTTGCGACGGACTTCCTTTCCGGTGACGACAACCCGGACAATTCGGCTGGATTACTGTACGGATCGTACGGTGCAGGTCGGTTTGTGTGGCTGGGGACTCAGCGGGAGGCCTTGGGAGTCGGACGCAGTGATCGGGAGGATGCCGAAATTACCGGGAGCGTGTTCTCCAACGCTGTCAGCTACCTGCTGCGCAAACCCATGATCTGGCTGCACTCGTGGCCTGATGGCAGGGATGGTGCGTTTGTGCTGTCCACGACTATGAGGAATTCGAGGGATGCAGAAGGGGTGGAGCGCATGGCAGATGTGCTGCAAGAGGAGGGTGTTCGGGCAACCTATTTTGTGGATCCGGATCAGGTACAGTCCCGTCCGGATTTGATTCGCCGACTGCGCCGTATTGGAGAGGTCGGCTTGCTTGACTCATTGCTTTACGACGGAGACGGTACGCCGCTCGACCAAGGACAGCGTCTGGCGCGGAAGAAGCGCGCGTTGGAGATGATTACAGGCAAACAGATACGGGGATATCGATCCACAAGGAGAGGTGAGGTCGGAGACCATACGCTTGAGGGGCTTCAGGATGCCGGTCTGGATTACGTCATCGCTGATTCCGTGGGGCGTCGCGTCTCACCCTGGATTTTTGGGGGCGAGTTCTCGTCGTTGACACGTATTGGCTCGACGCACCACTCGGACCAGGATATCATGCGTCGGCTTCAGGGTTCGTCATCCGACTTCCTCGGTGCCTTACTAGAGGCCTCCCTCGACAGGGTCGAGACAGATGGGGGAACCTACAATCTGCAGGTCGATCCCGGCATCATGGGTCAGCCGGACAACCTGCCCGTCCTGCGCTCGCTGATCAGGGGAGCCAAGGCACGCAATTTCTGGATTGCTGAGGCGGACTCCGTGATCGACTGGTGGCGCTTGAAACGTGCCATCAACGTTTCGGTCGACGAACGGAGTCCGTCCCGTCTGTATGTCAACATCTCCAATGACAACGGGGTCGATGCAGAGGAAGTCACGATCAGTATCGTACTCGGGCGTCCGGTTGCTGAGGTCAGCATTCAGTCTGAGCTCTTCAATGTCCTGCGCCCCCAGTCCAAAGAGATCAGCACCCCTCCCCATCGTCTCGTGGATAACGGCAACGTGCTCGAACTGGTCATCAAACGGCTCAAGCCGCAGCAGTACCGGATTTATCATATCGACCTTGTGCCGGCCCGAGTCGAGATCGAATCAGATGTCACTGCACCCTGAGGGAGTATGAAACGCTGGATGGCATATGCAGGCATAGCACTGGTTATTGCGCTCTCTTCGGGAGGAGCCATGGGTCAGCCCGTGCAGCGCTATGTCTCGTTTGAGCAGCCCTCCAGAAGTGTTGCTGCAGATTTGACACCTTTTTTCAGTACCAACGACCGCAAGAAAAAGGTCGCGCTTTTCCGCAGTGTGCTTACGGAAGAGCGCACCGGTGCAGGTCAAGACATCATCCCGGTCGCCGTGCAGCAATGGGAGCTGCTGCTGCTCGGTCTGCGCATCCCTTTTCGCTGGATTGATGAAGGGGATCTGGCCAAAAAGATAGATCCCGAGTTGGCTGTGCTGATCATGCCCTCAGCTGAGCTATTGTCCGATCGGCACAAGCGCAGGATTGAGGACTACGTGAAGGATGGCGGAGGCCTGATAGCCTCAGGACGCATCGGATTCTTTGACGATGAAGGTATGCGGGCAGATAATGCCTGGACGAATGATTTACTGGGTGCAGACGTGGTGGTGGATGTCAAGCAGCAACCCTCCGGATTCATGCATTCCATTGATGGCACCACACCGCTGGGTGATGGGATCCTCCCGGGTTTTCAATTCAACGTAGCGGCGCAAACGCCCCTGGTGCTTTCGCGACCGGGTGTGGCCCGTGCTGGTGGACGGTTCCTCCCATATGCCCCGACCGATGTCCCCTTTTATGCTGGCCTGACGTCGATCCTCTACCATGAGTACGGTGCGGGACGTGTTGTCTGGTTTGGATTCAATCCGCAGGATATCCCGCGACGTCGTGAGGAGCAGGAGAACTATCAGCGCTTGGTTGTCAACACGCTCACATTGCTGGCTCGGGCTACCTCCGTTTCTTTCGCGCCCTGGCCGGAGGGGAAGCCCATGGCAGTCAGTGTTGCAGCCATGAACGCTGCAGGCTTCGATGCGCTTACCTTTTCAGAGGGGATGGACAACCTGTTGGCAATTCTTGAGCAGCTCGGCATTCCAGGGAGTTTTTTCCTTTCCTCCAACGAGGTGAGGGTCTTTCCCGAGGTGCTTGAGCGTATGCGTGAGATCGGGGAGATTGGTTTGACAGCCGACGAGGATGAATTGCTGGTTGAGCAGCCAATGGAGATCCAAGCGGATCGAATCCGTATGGCTCAGACCCAATTGGGCGTAGGCAAGATTCACGGGGTTTACCCGCCAGCGGGTCTTTACGATGCCAACACCATCCGGGCAATGGAAGAACTTGACGCTGACTACCTCCTTCAGGGGTATCAACCGGTCATGGCTCCCCGTCCTGTAGACTGGTGGGATCATGCGGACTACCGGGAAAGGCTTGATTTGGCGGATCTCATGATGGCCCTCGATGTGGACATGCCCTTGTTCGTTCCGGGAGAGGAACAGGTGCCCTCCCAAGCCCTCTCAAGGGAACAGGTTGATGCGTTGCCGGACCCTACCCTCATCGTGCCGCTTTCTGAGGGTATAGCGGCCACTCACATGGAGACCTACGAGCGCATCAAGCAGGCCCAAGGCTACCAGGTGATACCCTATTATCCGGAAACGTATTCTTCCCGCTCGGAGGCTGCTGCCGATTTCGAGGCAACTCTGATCCGGGCTGAATCAGAGGGGGCATGGATGACAACGCCCTCGGACGCTGTAACATGGTGGGTCCAGCGCGGGCAAGTGCGCCCGGTCATCGTCTTTCTGGGGGCAAGTGAGATGCATGTCGATTTGGTCAACGACGGTCCCAATGTGGTTGATGGTCTCGTCTTGCAGCTTCGAGGTCCTCGAGATGCCTATCAGGGAATTCGTATTTCCGGAGTTGAAGGCAGTACGCGCTACGACGCCGAGCGTCAGATGGCGTTGGTGGACCTGCCGCCCGTAGGACCGGGTACTACCCGAATCGTACTGACCTGGCGTCGATAGCGGCACCACATGGCTTCAGGATGCGGACTGCGTCGACACAGGCCCGTAGGCAGATCTAGCGGAAGGGCTTCTCTTTTCTGAGCATCCCCACCAGATCGTCGGTTCCAATCGGACCATGATGGTAGAGGAAAGGCTCCCCAAATGTGGCCCCAATGCGGAAACCGTACGTGCGGGCCCGCGCGTCGTACCAGTCCATGAAAGCCGGATTGGAAATGAATGTCTCAGGCGTGCCATCCGTATTGACATCCGTTTCGGGATTGCCGGTGTGGAACTGGGTGGCAAAGGCGCGGACCGCCTCGTTGCGGGTTGCCCAGAAACTGGAGACATCCACGACCAGGGTTGGCTCGAACGCAATGGACTGCATGTAGTGCAGCACGTGCGGCGGGCGCCACGGCTCCTGCGGAGCGCCGGAAGCATCCGCGGTCTTGATGCTGATCAATCCGGCTTGGAACACGGCTTCGATGACGAGCCGGGCGCCCGCCGGATGATCCGGGTGGCGACAGTCGGGCGCCGGGATGAGCAGGATGTCGGGCCGCGTTGCCCGGAGCTCCGCAATAACCTTGAGCCTGTTCTTCTTGCTGTTCTTGATGTTGCCATCGGCTATCCCCAGATTCACCCGCCGCTCGACACCCAGGATCCGCGCCGCATCGATGGCTTCCTGTTCCCGATCCTCGGGCGTTCCGCGCGATCCGAGCTCCCCACGGGTCAGGTCCACGATCCCCACGCGTCTGCCGCCGGCCACCATGGAGGCCAGCGTGCCACCGCAGCCGAGCTCCACATCATCCGGATGAGAGCCGAAAGCCACGACATCGAACTTGGGAAGTTGGGACATGGTCGTGAGGGAATCAGAGGCTGTCAGCACCAGGCTCAACCTACGACAATATTGACCAGGCGGCCCGGGACGTAGATTTCGCGGCGGATGTCTTTGCCTTCCATGTGCCTGGCCACATTCCCGTCTGCCTTGGCTGCCGTCAGGATGGCATCTTTCGACGCATCTGCTGGGACCGAAATCGTGGTGCGTACCTTGCCATTGACCTGCACGGCCAACGTGATGGATTCGTCAACCAGCCACTTCTCATCGGCCTTGGGCCAGGGCTCGTATGCCAGTGAATCGGTGTGGCCGAGACGCTGCCAGAGCTCTTCCGCCATGTGCGGCGCCAAGGGAGCCAGCATCAGGACGAACGGTTCGGCCAGGGCACGGGGGATGGTATCCAGGGAGACCCAGTCGGCCAAGAGCTCGATCAAGCCGGCAATGGCTGTGTTGAATGAGAGGCGCTCCATGTCGCTGGAAACGCGCTCGATGGTCTGGTGCAGGGCACGCATTTGGTCATCCGTGGGGGAGTCATCGGACACCAGCAACGATCCGTTCTCTTCATCCACGAAATTGCGCCAGATCCTGCGCAGGAACCGGTTCACACCCACGATATCACGGGTGTTCCACGGCTTCGAGGCCTCGAGTGGCCCCATGTACATCTCATACAGGCGCAGTGTATCACATCCGTACGCCTCGTTGATCTCGTCCGGGGAGACGGCATTCTTCAGGCTCTTGCCCATTTTGCCATACTCCTGCGTGACAGGTTGCCCCTCGTAGAAATACTGTTGGCCCTTCTGGTCCTGGACGTCCATGGCCGGGCGACCATCCTGGTTTACCACCTTGGTGGCGTCCACGGCAATGCCGCGCTCGTCCCGGTAGGCGTAGGCCTGGATGTAGCCCTGGTTGAACAGGCGACCGAACGGCTCCTTGGTCGTCACATGACCAAGGTCGAAGAGCACTTTGTGCCAGAAACGGGCATACAGAAGGTGGAGTACGGCGTGCTCGACCCCGCCGATATACAGATCGACCCCATTGTCACCCATCCAGTAGGACTCACGGGACGAATCGGCAAAGGCGTCATCGTTCTGGTTGTCGATGAAGCGGAGGTAGTACCAGCACGAGCCCGCCCATTGGGGCATCGTGTTCAGCTCGCGCTCATAGCGTTTGCCATCGATCTCGACGATGCGCCAGGCTTCATCGGCGCGTGCCAGCGGCGGCCGTGGCGGCGCATCCGGATCGTCGGACGCCGTCGGCTTGAAGTCTTCCATGGGGGGAAGCGTGACGGGCAATTCGCTCTCGTGCACGGCGCGCACGCTGCCATCTTCGCCGCGCAGGATCGGGAAGGGCTCTCCCCAGTAGCGCTGCCGGCTGAACAGCCAGTCGCGCAGTTTGTAGGTGACCGTGCCTTCGCCATGGCCATTCTCTTCCAGCCAGGCAATCATCCGGGCCTTGGCTTCCTTCACTTCCAGGCCGTTCAGGAAATCCGAGTTGATGGCTGGCCCATCACCCGTGTAGGCATCGCCCTCCCAGCCCTCGGGTGGCTGAACGGTGCGGATAACGGGCAGGTCGAATACCTTGGCAAATTCCCAGTCGCGCTCGTCCTGGGCGGGAACGGCCATGATGGCACCCGTGCCGTAGCCCATGAGGACATAGTCGGCCACCCAGATCGGGATGCGCTCGCCGCCTGCCGGGTTGATGGCGAAGGCGCCCGTAAAGACGCCCGTCTTCGTCTTGGAGTCGGCCATTCGGTCGACATCCGTTTTCCCGGCGGCTTCCTTTCGGTAGGCCATCACGGCCTCGCGTTGCTCGGCCGTGGTCAGCTCATCCACCAGCTCATGTTCGGGCGCCAGCACCATGTACGTGGCGCCGAAGAGCGTGTCGGGACGCGTTGTGAACACCCGGATCGTGGCGTCATGGCCATCGACCGCAAAGTCCACATTGGCACCTTCGCTGCGGCCTACCCAGTTGCGCTGCATGAGTTTGACCGGCTCGGGCCAGTCCACGTCGTCGAGGTCGCTGATCAGCCGATCCCCGTATTTGGTGATGCGCAGCATCCACTGCTTCAGCGGGCGACGGAAGACCGGATGGTTACCCCGCTCACTGCGGCCTTCGTTCGTGACTTCCTCGTTGGCCAAGACCGTCCCCAGAGCCGGGCACCAGTTGACGGGTACCTCGGCCAGGTAGGCCAGGCGGTATTCCGAGAGCACGGCTTCGCGTTCCGCCTCATTGAGCAAAGACCAGTCGTCTCGTTCCGATGCACATTTCGCCTCCAGCTCTCCGATCGGCCGCGCTTTATCCGCCTCCTCGTCATACCACGAGTTGAAGAGCTGCAGGAAGATCCACTGAGTCCACTTGTAGTAGTCGACGTCCGTCGTGGCCAGCTTCCGGTCCCAGTCGTAGCTCAGGCCGAGGGCCTTGAGCTGCCGCAGCATGTTGTCGATGTTCTTCTCCGTCGTGACCCGAGGGTGCACGCCGTGCTCGACGGCAAACTGCTCAGCTGGCAAGCCGAAGGCATCAAAGCCCATCGGATGCAGGACGTTGAAGCCCTTCATCCGTTTGTAGCGGGCCACGATATCGGTGGCAATGTATCCCAGGGGGTGCCCGACATGCAGACCTACACCAGAAGGGTAGGGAAACATGTCCAGCACGTAGTACTTGGGCTTGGACGTATCCGGGTCAGCGGGCGTTCGGAACGTACGCTCGGATTCCCAGACGTGCTGCCACTTCTGTTCAATGTCCTGGAAAGGATAATCAGCCATGCCGCATGAAGGATTGGTCGGTCAAAAAGGTCTCGTTTGGCGGGGGAACTGAAAATCAGATGTCCAGAATCTGATGTTCGGACGTATCCAGGTCCATTCGCTCGGTCAGGCCGGAAAAGACATCCAGGCCGTACTTGTTCATGAAATATACGGGGGAGAGGTAGCGCTCCTGCGGAATGCCCGTGGGAAAAAGCGCCGAAGATGCACGCTCCAGCTGGCCACGCAGCACGTCATGTTGTTGCTTCTCGGACTTCAGAAGTTTGCCCTTGAGCTGGTTCCACTCTTTCATGAAGGCGGCCCGTGTGGCCTCGGCCGACTTCACCAGCGAGCGGTCCACGCTTTCGATGACAGGCTTGATCTGATTGATGGCCTGATGGATGCCGGCGGAGGCCTCCTTGAACGCCTCGTCCAGGTCGGTGTCCATTGCTGAGAGTACCATCTCCCGGAAGAGCTTGTCCACCTGCTGCTCGAACGCCGGCATCCCCAGTGCATTCTTTTCCAGGATGCGGGCTACGCGTCGTTCCATCAAGGTCAGGGAGGCACGCGGGTAGATGATGGGCATGTGCAGACCGGCCCAGTCATAGAGCCTTTTGAACTGGGCGAAATAGGCCACTTCGCCGGGGCCCGCCACATAGACGGCCGTGGGCAGGAGCCAGTCCTGCATGAGGGGACGCAGGACCACGTTCGGGGAGAAGGAGCCGGGGTCTGACGCCAGGCGTCCAAGCGCCTCTTCCAGGGACAGGTCTTCGCCATCCCGCGTCCGGAAGCCGTGGTCCACGGCATCGATGGCTGTTCGACGACCATCACCATGCAGGAACAGGTTCGTGGGCTGTGTCTGCACCTGGGCGTGCCACCTGCCCTCGAGTGTTGCGCTTGTCTCCTTCAAACGACGCGATGACGAGGCGTAGTCTTCAAGCTCTTTCCGGAAGAGGGGAGCGACGGCCTCTTTGAGCCTGTCATCATCGGGAGATACGTAAGCAATCCGGCCGGGGCCCAGGATGTGTTCCATCATGGCCACAAAGGCCGTTATCATGGGCGTACCGGGCGCATAGGCCCTTCGGATAACGTCCATCAGGTCGTCTTTGAAGTCGGTCGGCGGCAGTATCCGCTCCAGTTCGTCCAGAACTTCCCCGATGCGTTCGCTCACGGTCATGCGGCCCACGGCCGTGCCCGTTTCGGAGTCGTCGGCTGGCGCATACGTCACGGAAACGGCATCATCTCCGTCAAGGAAGCCCGCCGATGCAATTTCTTCGAAGTCGTGGTCTTCGCCTTCCAGCCAGAAGACAGGCACGACGGGTGCGCCCGTCTCCTTCTCCAGCTTCTCTGCAAGTTGGATGGTACTGAGCGCCTTGTAGGCCGTGTAGAGTGGGCCGCCGAGCAGTCCAAGCTGCTGCCCTGTCACGACTGCCGAGGAAGTGGGGTCTGCCAGCTTGTCGATCAGATGACCGCTGGCCTCGGCCACACCGAGCGCCACAGCCTGTCGCCGCATGGCCTCGATCAGTGCCGTCCGCTCCTTATGCGATTGGGCTGCTCGGGCGCAGGATTCCGCCAGAGCCACCGGGTCGCGGTAGTCCCCGTTGAAGAAGGGAGCCAGATCGGCGGGTGATTCGGTGTAGTCCCGGAACAGCCGGGAGAAAGAGGAGAGGGAGGAAAAGGGAAGGCGGGTCAATTCTGTTCGCTTTTTAATCGCGTGATGTCGTCGCGCAGCTGGGCAGCCAGCTCGTAGTCTTCATCGGCAATGGCCTTCTCCAGGTCATCCTCAAGCTGTTGCAGAGGGCTCTTCGGTGCGGCGGGTTCTTCTGTCGAGGCCTCGGGTTCATTACCGGGGTCAACCGCGGCTTGCGCCTCCTCTTCATCCGTCGGGATCCCGGCCTCATCCAGAACGGCAGGCGCCACGAGGATGGGTGCCCCCGCCCGAACGGCCAGGGCAACAGCATCGGAGGGTCGACAGTCCAACTGGGCGGGCGAACCATGAACCGAATAGCGGATCTTGGCGAAGAACGTACCCTCCCGGAGTTCGTCAATCAGGATATCCGTTACGTCCGCTGAGACCGAATCGAACAGATCACGCAGCAGATCGTGGGTCATTGGCCGAGGAGGCTGGATTTTTTCCAACTCAAGGGCAATTGCCTGGGCCTCAAAGGCACCTATGATGATGGGTAGCCGGCGGTTACCTTCCACTTCGCCCAAGACAAGGGCATAGGCGCCGCCGCTGGAGGGGCTGGTCGACAATCCGACGATGTCTACCTGGATCAGGTCCATGAGGGCTGAGGGAGTTCTTTTGCGTGGTGGCGGGATGTTTCGGGCGGCTTGGATCCCCCGTAGGGCATACTTACCCGAGAGCGGATGTCAACGCGTCCAAAAATGCCTTGTTCTCAGACGGTGTTCCGCTGGTGACACGCAGGAATCCCTGAAGCTGTTCGTAACCACCCATGTTGCGGACCAGTACATCGTTATCCGCCAGCTTGTCAAGCAGATCCGCTGCCTCCTGGCCCGTGCGGAAAAGGATGAAGTTGGTGTTCGTAGGCAGGACCTCGACCCCGTCCATGGCGCTCAGCTCCCGGTGCAGCGCCTCCGTGTAGACCTTGATCTGTTCAACGCGATCCCGCACCAGATCCTCATGGCGCAGCAAAAGGAGGCCCACCTGTTCCGCCAGACGGTCTACCATGAAGGGCAGCCTGGACTTCATCATCTCCGCGATGATTTCCGGACGTGCCACGAGATAACCGAGGCGCAAGCCGGCCAATCCGAAGGCCTTTGACAGCGTACGAAGGATGATCACGTTGGGGTATTTCATCTGGAGATCCAGTGCGGATCCCTCCGGATTGAATTCGTTGTAGGCTTCGTCAATGACGACGAAGCCCTCGGCGGCACGGACGATACGCTCGATGTCCTTCTTGGGAATGGCCAGCCCTGTCGGATTGCTCGGGGTGGTCAGTATGGTCAACGGCGGTTGGTGGTGCTCGACGGCGTCAATGATGGCATCCGTGTCCACCTGATAGGTCGGGGTACATTCCACGCGAATGGGGGTACCGCCATGCAAACGGACCATGGACTCATACAGGGAGAACATGGGCGTCGGTGTGATGACCGCATCTCCCTGGCCCACAAAGCACATACCCAAGGTGTAGGTCAGCTCATTTGAGCCGTTGCCTACGAGCACACTCCCCGCCTCCACGCCACACTGACTTTCAATGGCCTGAGTGATCCGGACAGGGTGTTCGGAGGGGTAGCGATTGAAATCAATCTGGAAAAAGGCCTCCAGCAGTTCACGCTTCAGAGCCGGAGGCAGGTCGAAGGGGCTCTCGTTCTGGTTCAGCTTGACCGACACCGGACGCGCTCCAGGCACCAGGTACGGCTTTTGGGCGCGAACAGCCGGCCGAAACAGGGCCAGAAGCTGCTCAGGGGTATGTTTGCTCATGATGACCGGAAAAACGAATCAGACAGGCTCAGTACAAGCCTTCTTCATCGGACCAATCATCAACCTGTTCCCCTTCGACTTTGGAAACCTCGGGAAGACCACGGAACTCATACTCCGGAAGGCATTCCTCCTTGATGTAGTCCACTACATCATGCATGGCAGAAATGAATTTCCCGAAGTCCTCCTTGTACAGGAATAATTTGTGCTTCTCGTAGCGATTCTCTCCAACTTTTTTACTCTCGGTAATAGTCAGGAAGTAATCTTCGCCCGACCGGGTAGTCTTCACATCGAAGAAGTAGGTTCGTTTTCCTGCGGGGACTCGCTTCGAGAAGACCTCGTCCCGGTAGCGTCCGCGGCGACTGTCCCGACGCCCGTCCGATGGGGGGAAATACGCATCCTGCTCATCCCCTTCGTAGTAGTCTTCCTCTTCCTCGAAATCCCCATCACCATAGTCATCTTCAGCGTGGACGGCCTCGTCATCGAATGTCTCGTCCTCGTATTCCAGCTCTTCCTGGCTCATCGTACCCTCGGGCCCCGACCCGGTGTCAGAGTATAGTGGTTGCTTGCGGGTAAAAGGCTCATGACCTGCGGAGCATGAGCGGTCAAATATGCATACATCTCCATCAAAAACGCAAAGGGCAGAATAGGATGCATCGTGGCGTCGGGATGCCCGTATGGTCGCGTAGTGCCCCCTCGAGCAGCAAAAATCCCTCGGGCACTAGAAATCCCACGTACAATGGAAATCCCTCAGACGTTGGAAATATCTCGGACGATGGAAACGATCAGGCGCTGCAAATCATCGCGCACCTGCCGGCCCACCTGCAGAACCTCTTGGTGATCGAGGGTTTCCTGGCCAAGGCCCGCGGCAAAGTTGGTAATCGTTGACAACCCCAAGACCCGCATCCCGAATGTTCGGGCAACGACCACCTCCGGCACCGTGCTCATCCCCACGGCGTCAGCTCCCATCTTGGCAAACATGCGGATTTCAGCCTTGGTCTCATAGCTGGGCCCCAACGTCCAGAGATAGGTTCCAGAGCGGGTAGCCACACCCAGCGAATCAGCCAGATCCTTGGCCGATTCGGTCCATGCTGCGTCATAGGGTGTCTGGTCCGCACCGCTCGGTCTCGGGGAGGGCGATTTTCCTGCAGGAATCCTTCGGAAGGCGAATGCGATATGGTCCGTGATCCACATGAGGGTTCCCGGGACACAGTCCGGGTGAATGCCGCCTGCAGCGTTGGTCACGATCAGACGCTGTACGCCCATTCCTGCCAGCAGACGAATCGGGTAGGTGGACTCCTCGACGCTGTGCCCCTCGTAGACATGTAACCGCCCCTGCACAAACACGACGGGCATTCCTTCGAGCATGCCGAAGATCAGGCATCCTTCATGACCTTCGACAGTTGATTCCGGATACCCGGGGATGTCGGATGTGGCAATGGTGACGGCATCATCCATTATCTCGGCCAGTTGGGATAACCCTGACCCCAGTACGAGACCCAATGCCGGCCGCTGCGGCGGCCCCGTGATGATGGATCGAATGAAGGGCAACGCATCCTCATGGAGATTGAGATGCTCGGCAGCTGGTTCCATCACGTTTGTCGTTTGATCACAGCCATGGTCATATCGTCCGTTCGTCCCACACCGCCAATGTAGTCGTGTACATCCTCGGTCAGCAGACGGAGAATGTCCGCAGAGGGGCGTTCGCCAGTCTGCGTGACCATTCGTACGAGTCTGTCGTCGCCGTAGAGCGACCGGGCACGATTCATCGCTTCGGAAAAGCCATCCGTGTAGAAGACCAGTGCATCGCCGGGCTCCATGACGATGGTTTGCTCTTCAATAGTGGTGTCGAACCGCGAACCGGACGTGAACCCGATGGCCATTCCCTGAGGGCGCAGCGCCTCAGATGTTCTCTGCTTCGATCGATACCAGATGACGGGATTGTGACCGGCACGAGCAAAGGTAAAGGTGCCTGTTGAGGGGTCGATTTCTCCGTAGACGACAGAGATGAACGTCCCGGATGGTGCATTGCGATAGAAGAGCGTGTTCAAGCGACGCAAGACCTCCGCCGGCGAGAGGTTGAGGCGCGTCAGGGTTTGGACGATCCCCTTGACCAGTGTCATGAAAAAGGCGGCTTGAATACCCTTGCCGCTGACATCGCCCAGGATGAAAGCCATGCGCCCGTCGTCCCGCTCAATGAAGTCGTAATAGTCTCCGCCCACCTCATTGGCCGAGAGGCACATGCCTGCAATATCGAGTCCGTTGACCTGGGGCATGGTCCGCGGCAGGAAAAAGGATTGTACCTGATGAGCGATTTCCAATTCCCTACGGACGCGCTCCTCGCTGGCCATCTGACTGACGTACTCGGGAATGTAGGTTGATGCCTCTACCCCAGAGCGTCGACTGGACAGGCCAACGAAGCCCAGTACCAGCAACGAGGTCAGGAACAAGGCCCCCAGGAGCGCATCGATCCAGGCCGGTGAACCACCGACCAGGTAGCCTTCGCCCAGTTTCCAGAGTACCTCGGACGAGAAGAGGGCGGTAAGGACGGTCACGATATCGTAGCGAACCCAGGCCAATGCCATGACCATGGCCGACAGTCCGCCACAGAGGAGTCCCAGGCTTTGTGTTTCAAAGGTTACCGGTCCGGTACCCAAGAATGCTCCGGTAAGTGTCAAAAGAAACACGGATACGACCGGTCGTTCGCTCAGCTGTTGGACGACGGAGCTCACACCCACCACCCAGAGCAGTGTCAGGAAGTAGGCTGTCTCGAGGCCTCCAAAGACGCTGCTGATTACCGGCCGGAACGTCGCACTGCTGATGAAGTCGGGTCCCAGGTCCAGGTGGAGATGCTCGAAAAGTGCAAGGGATCCTACACCTAAACCCAGCAGGATGCCACCCAATGCTACGCCACGCACGAGTACGGATCCGACGAGTTTGTTCTGGAAATCACCGTGTCGCAGCAGGACCAGTGCCCCCAACTTTCCCTCATGACGTTCCCGGACGACGGAATCCGTGACACCCGCCAGCATGAAAACAAATATGGACACGGCCCCCGAAACGATGGAGAACACGATGAGGCGGAAAAGGAATTCAGCCCAAAGAGGAGCGTAGGAGAAGATATCGGCCAAAAATGTGGTGGAGGTGGCCGCCACGACGCCGCCCAGCACGCCGATGATCATCGCATCCACCAGCGCCGCCTTCAGGTCCAGCAAGCGGCCGGACAGTCGCCTGAGGAAAACCACGATGAAACCGAGCGCCAGAAGGATGTAAAAACCGACCTTGATGGCCTGAAGAGCCCTTGAAAAAGTGTCCGTAATCGGCTGAGCCGCTTCAAAAGAGGGCGCCATCCGGATGAGCGCTCCGGAGGCAGAAACGGTAACCTCGACGCGGATACGTTGGCCGGCAAGGGGTCGCTCTGTTTCGAATCCAATCCACGCTACCCGGCTCTCACTGCCGTTGGTAATCCGCACCGAGTCCGCCCTCATATCCAGGTTGCTGAAGGCCGAGCCGTCCAGATGATAGGTTCCAAGCCGTATCAAGGCTGTAGAGTCCAATCGGCTTCCACCACCGTTGCGCAGCGCACGTAGCAGGTCCAGTGACCCTGTTGAATCCTGTCGGGACAGGTCAAAGGAGAGCCGTTTGGACAGTACGGAGTCGGCAAGCTGGGTCAGGACCGAAAGGAACCTCTCCTCTTCGCCTTCAGCACCGATAGCCTGGGTCAGCGCCGCCCGGTTGACACGCGGTTGCCGGGATCGGTCCCTTGTCGATGGATCCCCCGTCCGATTGTTCAGGTTGCGAAGGGCCAGCGGGTTGCCATCTTGCGCCAACTCGACTTCCAATACGGAGCCCTGCTCACTGATAAGACGGGACTCACCCGAGGCAAGCTGTGGACGGTAGCGTACGAGCCAGTAATAGGCCGGTACAGCATTACGGTTTTCGCTGTAGAGAAAGTCTACGGTCGTGTTGCGTCCAAGGACGTGCTGCAGACCCGAAAGAAGCTGCTCCCGACGGGTCAGTTCAGCTGTGGGGAGAAGATCTCCCGTTTCGTACCCCTGGCTTGCCAGGAAAACGTCAGCTGACGTGATGGCTTCCTCTTCGGTGATGTCATAGGCCGCTGTAGCATCGGGATGAACATGGGGTAGAAGCCAATAAAGGGCAGCCAGCCCGACGATACCCAGAATGCAAAGTATCAAGTCCCAACCGGCGAACCGAAACGGGGCAGGAAGAACATGTCGCTCCTTGGCCATGGAAAGCGGACGGTCTCAGCGGTCTGTGGAATTCTGACGATGCGCAATATCGGCTTTTTGATGCAGAATGTGGCACCGCTGCGTGCGCGTATTCGTCAAATACCCCGATCCAATCGCCCTCCGGTTTCAGGAGGGAGTCACGCGCAGGGCATCCCGGATAGCGCCCAACTCAAATCCCCGGCGGGTCAGGAATCCAATGATTTTCTGTTCCTGCTTACGCTCGTTGCCCTCGTGGCGGTAGCGATGACGGGCCTTGGCCAGCTGGGCGGTCAGCTGATCATGAACGTCGTCCTCCGAGCAGATCTCATTGACCGCTTCCCGCGCCATGTCGCGCGAAATGCCCTTTTGAATCAATTCCATTTCCAGCCGACGGGGTCCGAATCCTTTGGACCGTTGCCGGGAAGCCGCCCATTGCCGCGCAAACCGTTCATCATTGACATAGCCCAATCCGTTGAGCCGTTCCCTGACCTGCTCCGCCGTGCTGTCCGGAACGCCCAATTCACGCAATCGCTGTCCGATTTCAGATGAAGATCGCGGCCGATACGCCAGATAATCCACACACCGTTTCAAGGCCTTGTGATACAGATCCTCGGACAGAAGGGAGCGACAGCGCTCTTCATCAAGTTGAACCCCCTTCCTCAGGCCATGGTCTGCGACCAGATTCATGTGAAGGCCGAAGGCAAACTGACCGTCGAGGAACAGGCTGCAGCGCTCTTGATCTTTTTTCTGCACCTGGATGGCACTGATGGTACCACCATTTTTGGGGGGCTCTGGTTGCTCAAGAGGACGGATGGATCGCATGAAGTTGGCGTATTGGGTAGATATTTTCGGGTTATTGGGAGATGTCGATCCGAATGGAATCGGTGGATACACCGCCGACAAAACCAAGTCCCCCGCTTACATTTGTTACCGGCTCCCGTCGGTTGGGAGCGTCCCTGCTTGTGACGAACCGGGCAAAACGATCATCCCCACGGCGTATGACAACCCGCAAGGAGTGATCGGGCAAGGGGCTTTGTGGACTGACCACGGGCACGGCGTACACGCCTTCCCATTGTAACGAACCGTCTTCCAGGACCCGGGCCGACGATTCCCGGAATACCTGGGAAGGAAGCAGGAAAAAGTCGATCAGGGAGGAGGAAAAGGCGTCATCTGGCTGCAATCGCGTTTCGATCCAGCCATCAAACGCATCGTCGTCCCATGTCAGTGACACCTGGACAGGGTAGATGTATCCTGTGCTGGCATTGACGGCCAGATTCAGCGAGTCCAGTCCGACCGACAACGAGTCGATCAGGACAGCTGAAATCGGAAGCGCCGGTGCAGATATATCGACATTGCGAAGGGTTACCTCAGGGGGCATTACGCCGGAAGCACGGATAGAGGTTTCAGGGGCATCGATCCGTAGATCAAAGCGATCGCCTGCCGCTGCAGGAGCGTTCTCCGGATCGATGGGGCGAAACCACAGGGGATCCTCAGGGCTGCGCTCGTAGGCAACGGTTCTGTCTTCGAGCGCCACTTCCAGTCGGGTCCCGGGCTGCGCCGGCTCTGGCGTCAGCGCATCTGAGAGGGCACGGGTCGAACTGACGCGTATCGAGGGCAGGGGCGATGCCGTGTTCAGCCAGGCTTCGACCACCATTGTACTTCCAGCGGGGGGCGATGCGGTGTCACAGCCGGCCGTGAGGGGAATCACTACCAGGATCAGCACCAGGATATGTCGATCAAAAGCGGTCACTACAGTGCGATGACCAGATCGATCATGGGTACAATGGGCAATCCAAGGCGTTCGACGGATCGGGTTCCGGGCAGGGAGGGGTCCCAGGACTGACTCGTTACATTACGCCGGTTGAGCACATTATATAATGAGATACCGGTAGACCATGCGGCCTGCGCAAGGGTGAATCGATACGCTCCTTGCACGTCGAGGCGTACGTAAGAGGGGAGGCGTCCGTTGTTGATCTCGGGACGATGAAAATACCAGGTTTCTTCTCCTGAAACCGGATCATTGAGCTGATAGCGGGCAGTAGGCACAGAAACCGGATATCCGCTGCGCCAGTCCAGTGACGTTCCGAGGTTCCATCGCTGTTTCCGGAAGGAAACAACAAGGCTGAATGCGTGCGGCGTGTCGAAACGGGCGGGTCGGAAAGCAGCCTTGGGCGACTCCATGATCCTGTTTTCCGACCGTGTGCGCGCATAGGAGGCCACGATCAGCCACCGATTGGTCCGGGTTTCCGTTCCAATTTCGAGTCCACGGGAGCGTTCTTCGCCACGGTCATACTGTCCCAGCAACGTGGCTACCTCGATACCCGGGCCGAGCAGACCGTCCTTGGATTGGAAATCATCCTCGGGAAGCAGGGTCCCCGTACCGTTCCGCAAGAAGCCATCCACACGCACGACGGTGCGTGGAATGCCATGGGATTCGAACCCGAGGGATAGTTGCCGGGATCGTGCGGGCGGGGCACCAGCCTGTGCGGGGATCCATCGGCTCGAGACCAGGTCGTAGAGGTAAGCATTCCGGTCCCGGATCCGCTGCAGGTATTGCACGTGGGAGCTTGCAGCGGCGCGCAGGATAATCCACGTCGGCTCTGCGGCCCATTGGATGGACAGGCGCGGGGCCAGCCGAACGAAGGATCCGCTCGCAAACCAGGAGGCCCGAAGCCCAGGCAACAGGCGAAGGGAGGGCCTGGGTGTCCATATGTCCTGCACAAAGAGAGCAGCCTCTGCAGTCACAGTCTGATTGGCATCCACGAGGGGCTCAATCAATGTCGGCGTGTAGGCTACGCGGGCATCGATCCTGGAGTCGAATTGGTGTTGGAGGGCTTCTGCTCCAAACCTGACCTGGTGGGAGAGGGAGGGATACCAGTCCAGTACGACCCGGGCGCCCGTGTCCTCGAGATCGATGCGGTAGGCGGAGGCCACCCGGGAGGACTGACTGGGTCGGATGAGTGCGTTCTCTCGTGCTCTGTAGCGTGAATGGAACAGCGTCCCCGTAAGGAAGAGCCGGCTCGAGAGCAGGCGTTGGTATCGCGTACTCAGGATCCGATTACCCCATTCCTGGTCCACTTCGAAAAAGAGGTCTGCAGGACGCAACCAAGACGAGAAATCGAGTGACAGATCGAAGGGTAGACGCAGATCGAGAGCGTCCCGGCCCGCATACCATGAAACGGACACGGAGGACCGGGAGTCGGGTCGAAACGAGTACTTGGCGCTCCAATCATAAAAGTGATACCCGGTCCGGAGCGTATCCCTGCGACCTGAATCGTCCTCGACCGGATGGGTCCGTCCGATGATCCGGTCGATGTAGGAGCGCCGTCCCGAAAGCATGAACGAACTCCGCTTCGAGAGCGGACTCTCCATGATGAACGAAGCATTCAAACCGGAGATGCCCACGGTTGCACTCGCGTCCGAGCGCGAGCCATCGCGAAGCTCGGCATTGAGCACCGCAGAAAGGCGACCACCGAATTCAGCAGGGAAGGCCCCTCGGTACAAGGAGACGTCCTTGAAGGTATCCGTCTGGAACGTTGAAATGAGACTGAAGGCGTGCCAGGGATGATAGACCGGTGCACCGTCAATGAGATACAGGTTTTGGTCCGGACCACTGCCTCGGACAAGCAAGCCGCCCGTTGCCTCGCCAGCCCGCTGTATGCCCGGCATCCATTTGAGGGACTCCAGGACATCCGTGTTGCCCAGCGTACCGGGCAACTGCTGCAGTTCTCTTCCTGAAACAGACAGCAGGCCTGGCGTGATGGTAGCGTCCGCGCGACGTTCGGCTTCCTCCTCGACCACAATGCCTTCGACCTGGTAGGGAACAGGTTCAAGTGGAAAGTTGCCTGACCTGACATGACTGACCACCGTCGTATCAAGGCGATCGTACCCCAGATAGGTAATGGCCACGGCAACGGGCTGATCTCCCATACCCGGAAAGGCAAAAAACCCGGCTTCATTGGTTGTCGTCCCCGTACCCACG
>JAFMNH010000099.1 GCA_017859335.1 Rhodothermales bacterium
CCCGCCTGAGCGGGGAGGAAGCGCCCGAGGAGGGTTTGGCGTCGCTTGAAGGTCGCACATTCGTTGTAACCGGTACGCTACCAACCATGGGACGTAAGGAAGCACAGGATTACATCAAACAACGGGGTGGCAAGGTGACGTCAAGTGTAAGTGCCCGTACCGACTATCTTGTCCTGGGTGAAAACCCAGGTTCCAAGGCGGAAAAGGCCGCTGCGCTGGGCGTGCCGGTCATTGACGAGGCCATGCTAAAAACCATGGGAGGATGAGGCATGCTGCAACCGTTCGATTACATCATCATCGGTATCTATTTGATCGGTGTTGTTCTTTTCGGCATCCGAACAGCCGGTAAGCAGCGTTCGGTCAGGGATTACTTCCTGGGCTCGAAGGAGATGCCTTGGTGGGCCATCTCCTTTTCGATTGTCGCCACGGAAACAAGTACCCTGACGGTGATTGGCATTCCAGCGGTAGCCTACGGGGGGGCACTGACCTTTTTTCAATTGACCCTGGGATATCTGGCAGGTCGCGTGGCTGTTGCCATCTGGTTTCTTCCTCGATACGCTACAGGGGATATGCAGACGGCCTATGCATTTCTTGGCCAGCGTTTCGGTGGTCGCCTTCAGCGTCTTTCAAGCGTTACGTTTCTCGTAACGAGACTTCTTGCAGACGGTGTTCGGCTTTTTGCTACGGCCATACCCATTCGCATCATAGCCCTTTCGGCTGGATTTGAAATCAGCTACCCTACCATCATTCTTGGGATTGGCATCCTGACAGCCCTGTATACCTACGTTGGAGGTTTCAAGGCGGTTGTTTGGATGGATGTCGTCCAGATGAGCGTATACGTATTCGGAGCGCTCTTCACCCTGGTTCTTCTGTGGTCCGAGGTCGGCCCTTCGGCAGTTCCTTCGTTGCGGGAGGCCGGCAAGCTCCAGGTCATTGCATTCAGTATCTCCCTTTCCGACATCCTGACCAGTCCCTACTCCCTGATTACAGCGGTTATTGGTGGGGGCATTTTCTCCATGGCTTCGCATGGCACCGATCAACTCATCGTGCAGCGACTCTTGTCGTGCAGGTCGTTGGGGGATGCCCGTAAAGCGCTCATTGGAAGTGCTTTCTTCGTCATGATACAGTTCGTCATTTTCCTGGCCGTCGGAGCGCTCCTGTGGGTTTATTATGGAGGGCAGGATGTTGCAGCGCTCGGGTTGACCAGGGCCGATGAGATCTTCCCCAAGTTCATTGTTGAACAATTGCCAACCGGGTTGGCTGGCCTTGTTCTAGCCGGTATCCTGGCTGCCGCCATGAGTACCCTTTCATCATCATTGAATGCGCTTGCCAGCTCGTCCTTGAACGACCTCCTTGGGGCCAAGGCATCGACTCTTGATGAGGCAACGGGTTTGAAATGGTCTCGCTTTTTGACATTGGGCTGGGCCTTCATCTTTGTCTTTTTTGCCACCTTGTTTGAAAACCAGCAAAACCCCGTGGTTGAGTTGGGGCTGTCGATAGCCTCCTTCACATACGGATCCCTGTTGGGTGCTTTTCTGCTGGGTCTGTTGGTCCAGCGTGTTCGAGAGGCCGATGCCATCTCCGGATTTCTGGTAGGTGTTGCAGCCATGGTAGCCATCATCTTCGGTCTCTGGTCAACGGCCGAGGGTGAATGGATATTCTTGTTCAATCCAGCAGATGGGTTAAAGGAGTCCATGGGGCTGACGGCTCTGGCATGGCCGTGGTACACGGCCTTGGGTGCTGCCATTACCATGGGAATCGGATCCTTGCTTTCAATTCGGCATAGGTAACCCGATGTCGCTATTGAAACGCATATCCTTCCTGCGGCCGCGTGTACGTCCCGTCGGGGATACGCTGGAAGCAGGTGATGTGGCCCTTGAGCGTGGTCGCAAGCGACGTGCACAGGCCGTGAAAGCTGGCTTGTTGGTCAGCATCGTCGCCATGACGATGATCGCTTTCCCGAGAGGTACCGTGTACCAATACACGGTGGAACCAGATGAAATATGGCGCCAGCCGAATCTGCACGCACCCTTCTCGTTCGCCATCCAGAAGCCAGCGGCTCAGCTGGAGGCGGAGAAGGAGAGCGTACGCAGGGCGACACCTCCAATTTTCAGGGGAGATGAACGCGCGGTCAATGAGGTGCGATGGCGAGCCAGCGAAATGAGGGATGGACTCGAGCGGAGCCTCTCCCGCTTTGCCTCCTATCTTGAAAACAGCACGAGGGGACGTGTCGCGGAGGCTGCTCGGGACTCTTTTCTCCATGTTGTTTCGCGGGATAGTCTGCAGGTTCGGTTCACGGACCGGGAGTGGTTGGCTCTTCAGTCGTCCTACATCAACCAAAATGGAGCTCCCGTGGCGCTTCAACGGGGGGCATCCAGCGGAGAGCGTCTCGATCAACGTGTTCTGAGAACAGTAGAAGGCGAAATCCTGCGCTTGCTGGCCGATGGCATCGTGGATGTCCCCGTCTCGAGTATTGCCCCGGACAGCATCATCATCAGATATGAAGCGCTCAATCAGCAGATTCCTCGATCTGTGGAGCGTATTGTCGACCTGCAGGGCGCGGCCCGACGTGTCTCACAGGTCGTCCGTGAAGCGTGGTCTGAAGAGCCGTTGACCCTGCAAATAGCAGACAAAATGACAGGAGGCCTGATTCGGGCCAACCTGCTGCTCGATCGAGAGGCCACCGCCAGGCAGTTGGCGATTACCGAGGCTGAGATCGTTCCAACGCAGGGGATCGTGCGTGAAAACGAGGTGATCGTACGGCAGGGCGACAGGGTGACTGCTGATATCATGCGTAAGATCGATTCGCTGAGACAGCAATTGCTTCTGCAATCGGGTGGTCAGGTCCAGTGGCGAACCTCGCTGGGACATTTCCTGGTCACGATTGCCTCGTTGCTGATCTTTTTTCTGTACCTCTATCTGCTGCGCAGGCCCATTTGGCGTGATAATGCAAAAATCACCCTTATTACCCTTCTCTTTCTTGGTGTAATCGCCGTATACGCTATTGCGCTTCGCGCGGCCCTACTGGACATGTACGTTGTGCCAGTGGCTATTGTGGCTGTATTGCTCACCGTCATTTTCGACTCACGGGTCGCATTCTTTGGGTCCCTGACGCTAGCCTTGATCGGCAGTCACCTGCTCAACTATGATTTCTCCTTCACGTTTGCGACGGTCTTTGCAAGCACGCTCGGTATTTTCAGCGTGCGAGATATCCGTAATCGGAGCCAGTTCTTCATCAGTGCCAGCGTGGTCTTCCTGGGGTATGTCGTCGTTCTGACAGCTAATCTTCTGCTACAGAATACACCCATGGATCGGTTTACGGACCTGATCATTTTTGTCGCTATAAACTCGGTTTTGCTCCTTCTGGCCTACCCAGCTTTGTGGATCTTCGAAAGGGTATTCGATATCACCACAGACCTTACGCTGCTCGAGCTGTCCGACACCAACCGTCCTCTGCTGAAAGAGCTTTCCCTGAAGGCTCCCGGAACGTTCAATCATGTCCTGCAGGTGGCTAATCTGGCCGAGACGGCGGCTGCAGCGATTGGCGCCAATGCACTTCTGACGCGTGTCGGTGCCTTATATCACGATATCGGGAAGATGGTCAAACCCGAATATTTTGTTGAAAACCAGCGGGGTGGCGTGAACCCTCATGATGGATTGAAGCCCAGAATGAGTGCGTTGATCATTGCAAGCCATGTGAAGGAAGGTATTGAGATGGCACGGCGTAACCGATTGCCGCACATGGTGGAAGAGTTTATCCCCATGCATCATGGTACGACGCGGATTGAATACTTTTATCAGCGCGCGCTCAAGCAGAGAAAGGAAGGGGAGCCGCCCGTTCAGGAGTCGGAATTCCGGTATCCTGGACCACGACCCCACTCGAAAGAGACTTCCATCCTGATGCTGGCTGATGGTGTTGAAGCTGCAAGCCGGGCCCTTGATAATCCGACGCACAAACGACTGTCGGGAGTGATTGAAGGCATTGTTGAAGCGCGGCGGGAGGATGGTCAGCTCGATGACACTAACCTGACATTCACGGATCTCAATACCATCAAGGAATCCATGCTCAGCGTCCTGACGGGCATCTATCATGTACGTCTGAAATACCCGGAGGAGGAGTCGCACGATTCGCTAAGCTCAGGGGATGAGACTACGCACGCGCTCGATGGTTGAGGTGGCAGGCGCCATGGTCAACATGACATGGCGCCGAGCTCGCTCCAGGAACGGCTTTACACGCCTGTATGACTCTTCCGTATAGACGGTCAGCTCAGATTGCCTGACCAGCGAAGCCATATAGGAATCGCCTTCTTCCGTTGAGACGGCAATAACCTGGCCGGAAAACCGCGTTTTTGCTCGGATATCAGCCATGAGGGGGGCTACAGCGTCAGAATATCGCGTTACCAGCCCCAGTGTCTCATGATCCAGCAATCGAGAAATGGCCGCTAAGGCCTCTTCATCAAGATCAGCTGCAATCCCTACCACGTCAGCACGCGGATTCATGGACAAGACCTGCTTGACATTCGAAAACGGAACGAGTAGAAGGTCTGCATCTGCATGATTACTGACCTCATTCAGTGTGGCCGCTTCACACACCCGCTGGTAGGCCATCTCGAAATGACGGGCACAGGCGCTACTCAACTCTCGGAATGAGGTAGCTACGACGACTTTGATGGACTCCTCATCAGCATCGAGCAGTGCCATCTGTTCCTCAATGAGGTAGGCAATTTCGTCTTCGTCCAGTCCCAATCCGACAACTTCTTCCAGTGCACTGCCCAAAATGGTAGCCCCACGCTCCATCCGCGCTCCCTTGTCAAGGGGTGATGCATTACGAACTACATAACCGCTGCCTTTACGGGCCTCGACGAGGCCTTCAAGCTCCAGCTGTTGGTAGGCCTTACGTACGGTATGGAAAGAGATGCCTAATTGGCTGGCCAGTTTTCTGGTGGCGGGAAGGGTTTCTCCCAACCGATAGTGCCCCCCGGCAATGCGGAAGCGAATAGCACTTGTGAGTTGGTCCCTGACGGACTGGCCGGATTGTCTGTTTATCTCTATCACGATCTTATGCAGTCAATCGTACCATGCTCTACCAGCACTCCCCAGAGCCTCTATCATGGGGATCCATTCAGGCCAGTCTTCCTGATCCAACCGCATTGATGACAGCCCGAGCGTGACATCGGCATGCCCCGGTGAGGATTCCAGATCGATGACCCGCTTCCAGTCCAGAGACGAGGTGGGTACGCCTGCCTCCAACATCGACCTCACGGCTACGCTGCCCTCATGAACGTGTATTTCGCAGACATCGCTTCGGATGTGTACCCATGTCCAAGCCGACGCACATGCCGCTGCAACCGGAAATCCGATGGTCACATACGGCAGGGCATAATAACCCTGCAACATGGCAACCAAGGCCCCGGTCATGACAGGAAGCATACAAAAGCCGAGAGGTTTTACCAGGGCCGTCCCTGCTACAGAGGGTTTCGATCGTCCACCGGGGTGATGGGCGCTGAAAAAAACCTGTCTGACACCGGTCTCGTCCATGAAGGCTTTACCCTTTCCGTCACCCTACCGGGTACCGAAGGCGCGTACCAACGGCACATCTTTGACAGTCTTCAACCCAGGCTCTGCGTCAAACACTTGAGGGATCCCGTTGACCAGAGTGGCTACGGTGGCCGTGTCACCGAATATGCCTCCTCGTACCACGAGATCCATCGGTGGGTCGCCATCGACACGCACTGCATCTCGTGGATCCTCCGCGCCGACGAACATCTTGAGGTCCAACGTCAACAGCAGTTCGTCTCCATCGTACCCGTAAGCGTGATGATGGATACCAGCCACATCGCCCTTCTTCACGGTCAGATACGGGGTAACAACCTCCTTCTTTGAGATGACCGGATCGAGGTGCTCTTCAATGCGATCGATAGTCCAACCGAGACCTGCGGCTACCATCCGGACGGATTCAACGAGTCCGATGTGTCCGAACATACCAGTGGCCTTCTTCTCGGCAAAGGCAGCCTCGGAAATGCCAGCGCCGACCTTCTGCTGCAGCGGCAGGCGACGAAGCCCGGCATCCACCTCGCGATTGATAGTGATGGATCGTACCTCGTTGCAGACACCGGTAGCCATCAAGGCTAATGCATCCATTGCATAACCGGGGTTGACGCCCGTACCCAGGATAGAAACCCCATTTTCTTTAGCCACCTGGTCCAGTTCTGCAGCAATCTCAGGGTGGCGGTCGTATGGCCATGACAATTCCTCGGTCGAGGATACCACGTTGGCACCGTGCCGCGCGCACAGTATGAGCTGGTCGTACATGCGGGCCAGGAAGGAAGACGTCGTGTGTACGACGACATCCGGTTTCGTACTGCTGAGGACAGCTTCCGCATCACCGGAGACGACGACACCGGTTGGACTATCCAGTCCCATGATCTCCGCGACATCCTTACCCACTTTTGCTGGGTCGATATCGATGACACCAACCAGGTTCAGATGACCCTTCTTGGATAGGATGGTCTTCAGGCAGGACTGACCGATCGGGCCGATGCCAAATTGTACAACGTTGAATGAACGCGCCATAGGGGTGCTGTGAATGGGTTGAATCGAAGACCGCATCTCAAACGATCGTTGTGTGCAGCCTGTAGGTGTCAAAGAGGCATGTCGTTCGGATCTTCCTCATGGAACGGATATCCGAAGTGATGCGGTGGATTGAAGTTTTCCTTGATGGAGCGGGCCGATATCCAGCGAACAAGGTTCAGGTATGATCCCGCCTTATCGTTGGTGCCCGACGCACGTGCACCGCCAAAGGGCTGCTGGCCCACGACCGCGCCGGTTGGTTTGTCGTTGAGGTAGAAATTGCCGGCAGAGTCCACCAGTCGAGCAGAGGTTCGTGCGAGAACGCCGCGATCCTGGGCGAACAATGCACCGGTAAGGGCGAACGGCGAAGTGCTGTTCAGCAGATCCACCGTCTCGTCGAAATCGGCGTCCTCGTAGACAAAAATCGTAACGACTGGACCGAAGATTTCTTCACACATGGTGCGATACTTCGGGTTTGTAGTCAGGAGCACAGTAGGTTCGACGAAGTAACCCGTTTCGTCCGAATAGTTGCCTCCCGCTATGATTTCGATGTCGGAAGACTGCTTGGCCTCTGCAATGTATCCCGTAATGGAGTCGTAGGCCTTTTTGTCGATGACGGCGTTCACGAAGTGGGTGAAGTCCTCGACTGGCCCCATCGTGATCTCGTCGAGCTGGCTGAGCATGCTCTCCTTGATGATCGGCCACAGGGATTTGGGTAGATAAACGCGGGAGGCCGCTGAGCATTTTTGACCCTGGTATTCGAATCCGCCGCGGACAATCGCGGTGGCGACAGCCAAGGCGTCCGCACTCGGGTGGGCCAGGATATAGTCCTTTCCACCCGTTTCACCGACCACTCGCGGATAACCACGATACGTACCCATGTTGTTACCTATGGTACGCCACATGTGGTTGAACGTCCCGGTTGAGCCGGTGAAGTGGAGTCCTGCAAAGTGTTCTGAAGCGAAAACGGGATCACCCACCTCTGCGCCGTGTCCCGGTACCATATTGATGACACCGGCGGGCAGACCAGCTTCCTCCAGCATCTTGTAGAGGTAGTATGCGCTCAGGAGCTGGGTCGAAGCAGGTTTCCAAAGCACCGTATTGCCCATCATGGCAGGTGCGGTTGGCAGATTGCCCGCTATGGACGTGAAGTTGAACGGCGTCACGGCGAATACAAATCCTTCGAGGGCACGGTACTGTACACGATTCCACACCCCAGGAGATGAGATCGGCTGATCCTTGTAGATATTCTCCATGAACCGCGCATTGAAGCGGAAGAAATCAATCAACTCGCATGCGGCATCGATCTCCGACTGATACGGATTCTTACTCTGCCCAAGCATGGTAGCGGCATTGATTCTGTCACGCCACGGACCTGCCAGCAGCTCGGCTGCTTTCAGGAAGACAGCGGCCCGGTCGCTCCAATCCATGTTCATCCAGTCTGCCCGAGCATCAACTGCAGACGATATGGCATGCTGAATGTCCGTCCCTGCACACTGATGAGCTCTCCCAAGGACTCGGGCGTGCTCATGCGGTGCAACGACATTGATCAAGTTACCCGAGCGGATTTCCTTACCGCCAATGAAAGCCGGGATGTCGATGCTCTCTTCCCGCATACGTTTCAGTTCCTTTCGCAGAGCACTGCGTTCAGGCGTACCCGGACCGTAGGATCGGACTGGTTCGTTGACTGGATCGGGTGTTCGGGAGAACATGTTGTTCATGACAGAGGGCCAGCTTTATGATGACGAAAATGCGATGTGAAAAGGGCTTTCATGGCCGTTGGGAGCAAGGTAAGGTCCATTACGGCCGGCCCAAAACACGTTCGTCAAAAGTTCGTGCCCACGGCGAAGCCAGCTCTGAATGTACCTGGCCCGCGCTGACGGGGAGCGCATGACGGAACGTCTTTCCGCCGCGTGGAAAGATTATCCTCATCGGTCCTGCGAGTGGTTGGCTTACCATGGCCCGGTCATCCCATCGTGATCAATAAAACGGTCATTCTAGGGCAAATGAGGCCCTTATCGCAAAATGGTTCACCCAATCAGCGCGCCGTGCTTTTGTTGGCATGATGTTCGCCGATACCCGACGTGAACAAACTCCGATCAATCCCCGGACAACGGGATACCAACATGTTTTTCAAGCCCGATCAGAACAACGTTTCGGAAGCCAGGGACGCAGTTAAAAAACAACTGCTTCGCTCACTGATTCAGCAGGTAGTAGACGAGCTGGGTACAGCTGACTCTGTTGACCTCGATGCCGATATGGCAGCCATCCTGTCCGAAGACAGCTTCCGTACCAGTATGGACTCCCTGCGGGCAGCTGTTTCAGAGGGCGTTCAGCGGCATCTCTACGATGGTCTGATATCCGAGGTTGTCTCCGACTTGGACCTGTCAACGAAGAATACTGAGTCCTATGTCGCGGCCGCACTGGCACAGGCTGACCTGAGTTCATTCAAAGAAGCAATCCACGCGCAGACCATGAAGCGTCTGCACGACGAAGTATTGCCGAGCATTATTGAGGATGAGTCCACGGCCGTTGCTTCCTATGAAGCCACGGAAGATGAGGCTGCGGCCCTGGTCGATGAGGCCATCCGTGTCGTTGATGCCGCTGCGCTTCGCCGCCAGGTTCAAGGTATGATCTCTGTTCGCCTGCAGTCCGACATCGCGCCGTCCATCGTACAGGATGAATCCACGGCCGTTGCTTCCTATGAAGCCACGGAAGATGAGGCTGCAGCCCTGGTCGATGAGGCCATCCGCAGCGTCGATGCCGCCGCGCTACGCCGCCAGGTTCAGGGTATGATCGCCGAGCGTCTGGAGTCCGACATCGTGCCGTCCATCGTACAGGATGAGTCCACGGCCGTTGCTTCCTATGAAGCCACGGAAGATGAGGCTGCGGC
>JAFMNH010000100.1 GCA_017859335.1 Rhodothermales bacterium
AACTCCCTCCAAGCGCGCGCGAGGGCAGGCTGCTCAGTCCTTGAACCGGATGTGCGTGACCCCGGCGCCTCCCTCGGCAATGGGCGCTTCGCTCACGTCGGATACCCCATCCATCGTGGCCAGATAGTCGTGAAGTACGCCTCGGAGCGCTCCCGTCCCCTTCCCATGCACGACCTCCACGCGCGAGACGCCGGCAGCCAGTGCCCGATCCAGAAAAGGCACGATCTCGGAGAGGGCTTCATCGGCTCGACGCCCACGGATGTCCAGTCGTGTGGCCACAGCATGTACACTCAATGTGCCGGCATCCGTGACCGACTGCTTGACCCTGACTTCCTGTCGTCGCTTGCGCCCCACCTTGACCAGCTGCTCCACGGTGGTCTTCATCTGCATGGAATCGAAGGCCACCACGGCACGTCTCCCCGAGAGCTCGACCACTTCTCCAACCGTCTGCCCGTCTCCGACCCTGACTTGATCGCCGATCTGGATGGGTCCGCGAAGCGCGGGTTCAGGCGCAGGACGGGCTGTCTTCTTTTTGCGCTTCTGGCGCTTCTTTTCGGTTTTCTGGACTGCTTTTTCGACCTTCTGCTTGGTCTCCTCCAGCTGCTTTCGGGCTGCTTTCGTGCGCTCGGGATCGGCAGCCGACTCCTTGATCTCCCGGATGGTTTTCTCGACCGCGCGGTTGGCATCCCTCATGATGCGATCGGCGGACGCCAACGCCTCCGAGCGAATCCGGTCGCGCTCGTCCTGAAGGGCATCCAAACGATCCTGCAGCGTCTGCTCCCGTTTCTGGAGCGCTGAACGCGTTTCTTCCGCAGCGTCGAGGGCCTCTTGGAGTTCGCCATTGCGCTGCATGAGGTCCTGGATCAGGGCCTCGGCATTGGCCTGGCCCGAATCCACCAGCTCCATGGACCGGCGGATGATGCCTTGGGGGATGCCCGATCGCGCCGCAATTTCCCGCGCGTAGGACGAACCCGGCACACCCACCGCAAACTGGTAGGTCGGTACCAGCTTCTCCTGATCAAACGTCATCGAAGCATTGAGCACACCCGGCGTATCGTGGGCAAAGAGCTTCAGGGAGCCGTAATGGGTGGTGACGACCGTACGGACGTGGCGCCTATGGAGCGCCTCCAGGATGGCCTGCGCTGTGGCGCCCCCCGCCTCAGGATCGGTTCCCGTACCCGCCTCGTCGATCAGGACAAGGCTGTCCCGATCAGCCCCGGCAAGGATCTCCGACATGTTGCGCAGATGCGAGGTGTAGGTGGATAGATCGTCCGACATGGACTGCTCGTCTCCAATGTCCAGAAACACCCCTTTGAACACGTCGAAGCGGGACCCCTCGGCCACCGGAATGGGCAGCCCCCACGCCACCATGACGGCCATGAGCCCAACGGCTTTCATGGTAACGGATTTGCCCCCGGCATTGGGTCCTGAGATGATGATCATGGTATGATCCCCACCCAAGGTCAGGTCGAACGGGATGACCGTCCTGCCAGGATGATCGCGTCCGAATACCAGGCTGAGTTCGGGGTTGCGCGCCTCACGCACCTCGATACGCCCTTCGTCTGCAACGATGGGCACGACGGCGTCCAGGTCGTCGGCCAACCGCGCCTTCGCGCGCAGGATATCGATGCTGACGAGGCAGTCGATGGCCTGCTCCAACATTGGTCGCGCCGTCCGGAACGGCTCGGACAGCCGCCGCCGGATGGCGTGGCACTCGCGTATATCCTCCAGTTCCAGCTCCCTGACCCGGTTGTTGCCCTCCAAACTGGCAGCCGGCTCGATGTACACCGTCTGACCCGAGGCCGATACGTCGTGAACGAATCCGTCCACCTTCCGTTTGGCCTCCGCGCGGACGGGAATGACCATGCGCCCGGCTCGGACCGTAGGCTGCTCATCCGTTGCATACCCGCTGGCCGAGGCGTGCTTCAGGGCGGCCAGGGCGGCATCACGCGCCGAGGCGCGGGCGCCAGCCAGGCGCTTCCGGATGCTTGCCAGCTCAGCCGAGGCGCCGTCACGCACCTCCCCCCTCTCATCAAGCGCCTGCTCGATGTCCCGCCACGGGAGATCAATCGCCTCGATGGGCTCCATGATGGCTGCCAGGTCCGGAGCCACGTCCCTTCGCTCCAGGAAATACGATCCCACCTCTTCAGCCATTCGGGCTGCCCGGGCCAGCAGCAGGAGATCCTCTCCCTCGAGCGCCAGACCGGATGGTCCCAACTGCGACAGCACGCTGTCCAAGGACGGGATACTGCCCAGGCCGAAGGAGTCGTCGCTGTGCAGACATGCCTGCATCTGCGATACGCGCCGGTATTCCCCGCGAACGGACCCCACGTCTCTGAAGGGCGCCATCCGGCCGAACTGCTCGACAGAAGGACGGCCCGTCAGGTGACCTACGAGGCGCTCGAGTACACTCTCGAGACCCAGCGTGCGGGCATCCTCCGGGCGAAGTGGATTCACGGGTTGGCAGGGTTTACGGGTCCGTCCGATCAGGACTGCGGGAGACACCCCACGGCCACAGGGGTGGACTCAGCCATCAATTTCGCTGTGATCCCCGATGTTACAACGGCCCGAGAAGCCATCCACGCGGGCATGTCGCCCTACCAGGGAATCCTCGAGATTCGAGTTGGTGATGGCGGCTTCGGCAAACACGATGCCGTGCTTGACCACCGAATTGGTGATGCGCGCACCGGCCTCGACGGACGTTTCCGGCCCTATTTCCCCGCCTTCAATGGATGCACCGGGACCGATGTAGACCGGCTCGTGGACCACGACATCCTTCAGCGCTCCTTCCGGAATGGCGGGCTTCTGATGGCGGATCAGGAATCGGGTGGTGTCGGCAAGGGCTTCGATTGTGCCGCAGTCCAGCCACTCGGTAACATTGGCCGTACGGAAGATGCAGCCATCCTTCAGCAGCCGATCGAAGGCATCGGTCAGCTGGTATTCGTTGCCATGCCCCGTCACGTCGTTGTCCATCAGGTACTGGATCTCCTTGCGCAGACGCGCCAGATCCTTGACGTAGTAGATACCGATCAGGGCCTCGGTGGAGATAAGCTCCTGTGGCTTTTCAACCAGCTCCACGATACGATCCCCCTCACGCACGGCCACGCCGAAGCGGGACGGATCGTCCACGTGCTTGACCCAGGCCACCACGTCGGAATCCGCCAGGTCCACACCCGGCTCCATGAAGAAGAGGGTATCGGCAAAGACGACGATCCCTTCGCCCTCGAGCGCATCCCCCGCACAGGATACCGCGTGCGCCGTGCCCAACGCCGGCGACTGCACGGCGAAGGACGCCTTCGCATCATGCCGGTCGCAGATGTCCGTGAGGGCATCGCGCACGTCCTGTCCAAAATCAGGGCCCAGGATGAAGACGCCTTCCGTAATGGGGCGGGGCAGGACAGCCGAGAAGGTGTCTACAATGCGCTCCACCATGCTCTTGCCACATACAGGCAGGAGGGGCTTGGGCGTTACATGGGAATGGGGGCGAACGCGGGTTCCACGACCCGCCATGGGAATGATCAGCTTCATGATGCCTTGAGGGTAGCTGCTACAGGGATGGTACGTTGTGCCGGTGGAGTACGCGTGAAAGATAGGTCCAAGCGTGCGGAGCCACGTCACGGAATCGATAATTCTGCTTGAATAGCGACTCGTATTCGCCGTTCTTGGGGTCCTCCTTCCATTTCGGACAAACCGCAGAAGCATCATGGTACAGATCCCCCCTCAGCCCCGACCTGCCATGCAAGGCGATGGATATGATGTGTGGCAGGACGCCCGCATCAAGGACCTGTGGCGCATCTTCCGGATCATGGGCGAATTCGTGGAGGGGTTCGAGGCGCTCTCCGAGGTCGGTCCGTGTGTGTCGGTCTTCGGCTCGGCGCGCACCAAGCCGGGCGAAGTCTGCTATGAGAAAGGCGTTGAGGTGGCCAAACGGCTCGTCGAACATGGCTTCGGTATCATCACCGGCGGCGGCCCCGGCGTCATGGAGGCAGCCAACAAGGGAGCCCGGGAAGCGGGAGGCATGTCGGTGGGGCTGAACATCGACCTTCCCCATGAGCAGGCGGCCAACCCGTTCATTGACCAGGATCACCTGATCAACTTCGATTTCTTTTTCGTGCGCAAGGTCATGTTGGTCAAATACGCCCAGGGCTTTGTTGTCCTGCCGGGCGGATTTGGCACCATGGATGAGCTTTTTGAGGCCATGACCCTGATTCAAACGCGCAAATCCACGCCTTTCCCCGTGGTTCTCATGGGCCGCAGTTTCTGGTCGGGTCTCGTGGACTGGCTGAAGGATGCCATGCTGGCCCGGGGCAACATCTCAGCCACGGATCTGGATCTTTTCCAGATTACGGACGATGCGGAAGAGGCTGCCTCCATGATCTCCGACTTCTACAAGAAACACCGGATGGCGCCCAACTTCTGACCCACGGCACACCTACATCGGGTGCAGGAAATACCTTTGAGCGCACGTCGTGGATCCTGCACGGCACCAATACGGTGCCGTCGGAAACTTCACGATTCAGAGCCGCGTTGGTGCTTCTTCCTGCACCGGGTTACCCATTCGCACGTTCCCGAGACCCCTCTAACCAGATCTTACAACGTACCGATGACTGTCCTCAGTAACACACGCATCCGCCTCATTGCAGCCCTTTTTGTTGCAGTCATGGTCGGATTCGGCAGCACGACGGCCACCGCTCAGGAATACAAAGAGATGTACAACGAGGCCCGCGATGCGGCCATGGCCAAAGACTACCAGACGGCCCTCGACAAGTACATGGCGGCCGCAGACGGTGCAAAGGCAGAAGGCGACGAAGAAGTAGAGCGCACGGCTCGCCGTGTCATCGGCCAGCTGACCTACATCCTCGGCCGCGGTCAGCTCCAGGCGGAGAACTTCGACGCTGCGCTGGCCTTCTTCGAGCAGGGTATCGAATACTACCCCTCCAACGCGCAGAACTACCTTGCCCGCGCCAGCACGCTGAAACGTCAGGATCGCATGGACGAAGCCATTCCTGCCTTCGCGCAGACCATGGAGGTGGCAACGGCCGGTAGCGACACCAAAACCGCTCGTCAGGCTGAAGAAGCCATCCGGGGACACTTCGTCTTCATGGCATCCACCGCCCTTTCCCGCAACGGCGCCCGCACGGGCACGGCCGATGCTGACGAAGCCATGGGCTACATCGAGCAGCTTCTGCAGTACGTCGAGGCCGACGCCGACACCTACTACTACACGGCCGAAAGCCAGAAAGTGAAAGGCCAGTACGCCGACGCCATTGCGAGTGCGGATCAGGCGCTGGCCATCCACCGCGGCAGCCGTACGGACAAAGCCAAGATCTATTTCGTCAAGGGCGAAGCCCTCATGAACTCGGGTCAGATCGACGCAGCCAAGGAGGCGTTCCGTAACGCAGCCTATGGCAACTACCGCGCCTCGGCCGAGCACTACATCGAGACGCTCGGCACCGAGTAAACGATGGGACATTCCTGGCCGGTGCTGGCACCGGCCAGCGGGAAGGCGCGGGGCCGCGGAAGCGGCCCCGCGCCTTTTTTCATCCCCTCGTTTTTATCCGCACCGATCCTATTTTGTCACGACGGATACCAAGCCACCCCGGCGGATGGCACGCACCGCCTGCCCACCACGCATTTTCGTCAACCTCATGACATCCCCTCCCCCTGCTATCCACCCCGATGCCGTCATCGGAACGGGCGTTTCCCTGGGACACTTCGTCGTCATCGAAGCCGGCGTAACCATTGGAGAGGGCTGCCGGATCGGTCACCACACGATTCTTCGCAGCGGTACGCAGCTGGGAGCCTACGTCCAGGTTGGCGACCACTCGGTGCTTGGGCAGCAGCCGATGCGGGCCTCAAACTCGGCCGTAACCACGGACAAGACCTACGATGGTCCTCTGATCGGAGATCGCGTTCGCATCGGCAGCGGAAGTATCCTGTACGCGGGCTGCCGCATTGCCGAGGATGCCTTCATTGCCGACCTGGCCACCGTTCGCGAGAACGTGCAGGTGGGTCGCAAGACCATCGTGGGGCGCGGCGTAGCCATAGAAAACGAATGCGCCGTGGGAGCCTTCTGCAAGCTGGAGACAAACGCCTACATAACCGCCTATTCGACGCTTGGAGACCGGGTCTTCGTGGCACCGGGCGTGCGCACCAGCAACGACAACTTCGTAGGCCGTACCGAAGAGCGCTTCAAGCATTTCAAAGGAATCATTGCTGAAGAGGGCGCCCGCCTGGGTGTCGGCTGCACGATTCTTCCTGGCCGGCGCATCGGTCGGGACGCGCTCATTGCGGCGGGCGCCGTGCTGACACGGGATGCGGATCCGGAAACGGTCTACGTGGGCGTTCCCGCACGTGCCATCGGGCCCGTCCCCGCCGAGCAGCGCCTGGATAATCAAACCTGAACAAGCGATATGGCCATTCAGATGGTGGACCTGCGGGGACAATATCTCCGCTTGAAAGATGAGATCGATGCCGGCATTGCCCGGATTCTGGACACCACGCAGTTCATCCGCGGCGCGGAGCTTGATGCCTTCGAATCAGAGCTTTCCGGGGCCCTGGACGGCGTAGGGACGCTCGGAGTGGCCAATGGCACGGACGCCCTGCAGATAGCCTTCATGGCGCTCGGCATCGGGCCCGGGGATGAAGTCATCACGCCATCCTTCACGTTCGTCGCTACGGCCGAAGCCGTCGGGCTGCTCGGAGCCACCCCCGTTTTTGCCGATATCGATCCTGCGACGTTCACAATCGATCCCGATGCCATCGCGCCCTTGATTACCGAGCGCACCAAGGCCATCGTACCCGTCCATCTCTTCGGGCAGTGCGCTGATCTCGATCCCATCCTTGAATTGGCATGCAGTCATGATCTTGCTGTCATCGAGGACACGGCGCAGGCCATCGGCGCGCGCTACAAGGGACGCGCGGCAGGTACCATGGGCGGCTTTGGCACCCTCTCCTTCTTCCCTTCCAAGAATCTGGGTTGCTACGGAGACGGCGGCGCTGTGCTCAGCCCCATTGACGATTGGCTTGCCCAGGCCCGTCTGATTTCAAATCACGGGTCCCGCAAGAAATACCACAACGAGGTCATCGGGGTGAACTCGCGCCTCGATGCTATCCAAGCGGCCATCCTGCGGGCCAAATTGCCCCATCTGGAGGCATTTACAGCCGCGCGACAGGCGGCAGCGGACCGCTACGATGCCCTTTTGGGAGATATGCCGCAGATCAGCGTGCCCACCCGGGCGGACTATGGCACGCACGTCTTCCACCAGTACACCATCCGCGTGCATGGCAATGATCCGGCGCAACGGGATGCGCTCATGGACCATCTGAAGGGTCATGGCATTCCGTCCTACGTCTACTATCCGGTCCCCCTGCACCTGTTGCCACTGTACAAGGACGATGCGGACGCCTGCCGCCTCGGCGACATGACGCACACGCTGCAGGCAGCCAACGAAGTCCTCTCGCTACCCATGCACACCGAGCTGACGGCAGCGGAGCAGGAGCAGATTGCGGACGCCGTCCGCGCCTTCTTCGCAGGCTGAGGTTCCCCCGCAGGCGTCCCCATCAGTCCATGGACGTCATGCGCATCATTTCATCGACCGTCGTTACGCCCTCATTCACGAGAATCCGGGCCGATGCAGCCAGCGTCAGCATCCCGTTCTTGAGCCCCTCCTCCCGGATGGCATCCTCGTCGATGGCATCGGCCGACTCGGCAATCATGGTCCGAATGGTCGACGTGAAATAGAGCGTTTCGCACACGGCACGACGGCCCTTGTACCCGAGCCCACGGCACGTCCGGCACTCTGCGCCCAGCGTGGCCTCATAAATCGTGTGGCTGTCAATTTCCTCATCGCTCCAGCCGAGACCATGCATCATCACCCGATCCGGATCAGGGTCGATGGCCTTGCAGTCCGGGCAGAGCACCCTGATCAGTCGCTGCGCGACAATCAGGTTGATGGCATAGGCAATCAGGAAGGGCTCCACGCCCATTTTGTAGAGGCGAGCAACGGCGGCTGGCGCCGAGTTGGTATGCAGTGTCGAGAAGGTCAGGTGACCCGTATTGGCCAGCTTGATGGCCAATTCCGCCGTTTCCCGGTCACGCATCTCTCCCACCATGACGATGTCCGGATCGTGGCGGAGAATGGCACGCAGCGCGCCCTCGAGATGCAGCTTGTGGGAGAGTTTGATCTGCCGGACCCCCCTGATCACGTACTCGACCGGATCCTCCACGGTCAGCACGTTGACTTCCGGGGTAATGACCTGGTGCAGCGCAGCCACCAGCGTCGTACTCTTGCCTGACCCCGTAGGGCCGGTCAGGATGACCATCCCGTGCGGCTGCCGGATGGCCTTGTTGAAGTTGTCGAGTGCAACGTCGAGCATCCCGAGTCTGGTGATGTCGGTAAGCACCTTGCGGTCGTCCAGGATTCGAATGACGATGCTTTCTGCGCGCACTTCCTGGTTGGCCGTGGCAATGGGCAGGATGGAGACACGGAAACGGATCAGCGCCCCGTCAATACGGCGCTGGATGAATCCGTCCTGGGCAGCATCGCGCTCGAAGCGGTCCACGTTGGTGGAATTATCTTTGACAACAGCCAGGAAGGCCTCCGGGTGCACTTTATCCTCGGTATGCCACAGTTTCAGCCGCCCGTCAAGCCGGAAATGGATTTCAACTTGCCGGTTCGGATTCGGGTAGATGTGGATATCGGATACGCCGAGTCGTGTGGCTTCGACCAAGGCGGCTTCAAAGAGGTTGATCAGCTTCGAGCGGCTGATTTCGGCTTCGAGTTCCTCCTCGTCAACCGCCGCATCATCGTCCTCGTATGTCATGCCCAGATCATAGGCATCCATCTCGGTTGAGATACGCTCGAGGTACTCGTTCTTGCGCGGGAACAGATCCTCATAGAACCGGGTGACCTGATGCTCGGATGCATACCGCAGCTCAAATCGACCCAGATTAAGCTCCTGCACGAACTGGTTTATATCGCTGCGCGTCGGATCGGGCGTCACGAGGATCAGGCGACTCGTGCCTGTTTCACCATCCTGCACATACTCGAATGGCACGAGCAGCATATCGATCATGGTGTCGCGCTGGTCGCGTTTGAAGGGCTCCATGATCTCGAGAACGAACTCCACCTCGGGCTTGCCCGGACCTACAATCTCCTTCCGGAAAGCATAAATCGTGGCGGCCGTTTCGTAGACATACTCCCGGTCCACGCTAGGCAGGTCCGCCACGACGCGCCAGAGGGTTGTTTCGACCTCCTGCTGAGCCGCAATGGTCTTGGCCTGGGTAAGCTGCGTCTCGTTGATCGCTTCCTCAGCCAGCAGATGCCTGACCACCCGGTCCACATTGATCTTGCTGAGCTCCTCCTCCCCGACGGCAGACTCGCTCCAATTCGAAAGTCCGATCTCGGGGGATGTGCCTGTCCCGAAAGCATTACTGC
>JAFMNH010000101.1 GCA_017859335.1 Rhodothermales bacterium
GAAAACTCTGCTTTGAGCGGCGGCCGCCCGGCAAACGCGTAGTCGAAGGACTGCAGGATATGGGTTGACTGCCGCAGTTGGAGTACCCGTGTATCCCATACGTACCCGATGCGCTGCTCGCCTGAATCGGTTGCAAGGAGCCCCGACCAATGATCAGGCAGACTGGCCAAGAGATCATCGAAGCGATTGGAGCGGGCTATTTCCTGAACAGCCCATATATCCACGCCTGACCCTTCAATGATATCCGAGACATTCTCCAGCTGAACGGTATCGTTCGTAGGACCATTCGAGGGGTGTCCGAACCATTCGATATTCCATGTTGCGATATCCAGCGTGGCATCCGATCCCACATCCTGAATCTGTGCCGATACCGTCAGAGGATACCAGAGGAGCGCAACAAAACAGGCTCGGAAAAATGTCTGCATGGGGAAAAGCTTGGTTAAGACAGGCGCTGCCCAACAGGGAGGCCTATTCAAAGTCGGTATTCAATCTGTAGCGACTGATACGGTTGTTGCCGCTGTCAGCCACGTAGACGATCCGTTGGAAAGTGGCTACACCCATGGGCCGATCCAACTGCATGGCGCCATCACCCGTGCCACCAAACGAAACCGTCACCGGCCGGGTACTCGAGGCGCCGGGCGGTGGGGTCACCCCCTCGACACCCTGGCCTGTGAAGACGTACAGTGAATCCGTGCCGCCATCCGTGACGAAAATGAAGTTCGATCCGTCCGCCGCCACGGTCACATCGGTGGGGTTCGAGAAGCGGAACTCGTCGTAGAGGAAGGCATCGCCCCGCTCGGGATTCGATGCAATCCGAAGTTTGTCCGTATCGGGCTGATAATCTACGCCGTCCGACGTCGGCACGACGCGAATGGAAAGGGCGGCGTATCGCATCGGACTGAGCGGTGGCAAGCCACCGCCTATCACGTCGTCGAGACCACTGGATTGCAAGAGCAGCAGGTGACGCTCCTGGGAGAAGAAGGAGCGCTGCGGCGGATGGACATACGTGGCCACATCGGCTGGAAAAAGCGAGCTGCGCAGGCTTTCGCGCGTCGGATGCAGCGTGACGAGGGACTGAAGGTTCACTCCGTTCTCGTCGAACTCCATGATGGTGTTGTGCGGCAGGATGAACGTGCCACGCGGGTTGACCGGACCGCGCCGGGCTACATAGATGTGGTTGTCGTAGAGGACGCCCACACCCGTAAAGGAGACGTTCTCGTCGGTATCGATGGGGTCTGGCGCGTTGAACTTGCGCGAGTCATCATCAAACGGATGCCAGATCAGATCTCCGAGCGCGGGCGTGCCAGTCGTGATATTATCGAAGCGCAAGACTACGGGCAGATTCCAGACCCGACCATTGAGCAATGTATCCCGTCGCGCGGTGACGTAGGTGCGGAATAGGCGGTCCTGCACCACCGACGTTCCCCCACCCTCAATGGGTATGAAGTTGGCGGGACGGCCGGACAAATCGAAGACATGCAGGCCACGGGCATCCACCACATAGAGGAATTCATCAAACCCCGCATACACGTCCTGGGGCGAATCAAGCGGCAGACCATCCGCTCCGTTCTCGTAGAACGGGAAGAGCGGCACGTACTCGACTTCGTTCAGCAATTCAGGATCATTGCGGCCGGCCTCGAAAATCTCGTCCGTGACGTCGTCCTGTTTCGAGCCCAAGATCGCATCACACCCCGCCAGGACAACCAGCAGGAGGACCAACATGCCATATGTAAGGCGGTTTGTCATATCGAGAGGTTCAATCCGAAGCGGTGGACATTGCCAAGCCGGGCCATGCGATTGAAACCATAGTCGATACCCAGCTTGCGGCTGCCAAACGGTAGCTCGAATCCAGCTCCCATGCTGGGCGCATCCATCTCCTCGACCCCGAACCGATAGCCGGCACGAAGGAAGAACATCCGATTGAAGCCGTACTCGGCGCCCAGCGTCCAGTACTCGGCGTTGTCGTTCGGGTTGTTCAGCTGGGCAAGGGCTGTCAGGCTGTTGCCCCCATTGCCATCGAGGATATCGTAGGCAAAGCCGAGATGGAAGGTCGTAGGCGGTGTCATGGCCTCAAAGTCCGACTCGATCCGGACGGGATCATTGGCGATGACGGGTCGGGACAATTCGCCTTCGGGTCGACCATCGAACCCAAAGTTGCGGACGGCCACGGCCATACGCGCGCCGGTCGACCCGACCATATAATGCACGCCCATGTCAAAAACGACAGAGCTGGCCGTGAGACCGGCCACGGATTCCTGGATATACTTGGCCGTGATACCATAGGAGAACAGGTCGGTCAGCTGCTGCGCCAGCGTGAAGCCGGCAGCCACGTCAATCAGACGGAACGTCTCACCCGTTCCCGAGGGCTCGAACTCGGTCGTGACCTTCATCTCACCGGAGTTCATGGTCTGCAGGCTGGCGCCAAGGGTGATGCCTTGCGGCATGCGGTAGGTGACACCTACGAAATCCAGGGATACATCCACGAAATACGCCGTGTGGTGAAAGCCGGCCTGGATGCCGGGAAGCCGGGCGGCCAAGGCTGGATTCCACACAAGGGCACTTATATCATTGGCATCGGCCACCACACTTTCGCCCAAGGCCGCCCCTCGTGCATCCACGGGTACCTTGAGGAACTGAAAACCGGATGTGCCGGCCCGTTCCCCACCCAGCGTGGGCAGGAGCTGTGCTCTGGCCGAGGGAACAGCCAGAACCAAGAGGAGCGCTATGACGATGATACGGTTCATCAGAAGCGGAACGAGAGGCCGAACATGATGTGTCGCTGCGGCAGGAAGCGGGCTGGGTTGAATGGAGGCAGACCGGACGTATTGGGGTCCTCATACCGCGGATCCCGCATGCCGGTCGGGACATCGTAGTCCGGGTTGCCACGCAAGGCAATGAAATCGGTCGTGGCCGGATCCACGTCGGGATAGGCCTTGCCCGTCACCGGATTGATGATGATGCTGTTCATCTGATTGAACAGGTTCGTGATCTCAAGGGAGAGGCGCAGGTCCGTTCCGGCCATGGTCACGGTCTTGCGCATACTCAGATCGAACCACCACCACATCGAACCGATCTCTGAATACCGGTCGGCTGGATCCGACACGGTGGCATAGATGGGGCGCCAATCCTGTTCGCCTGAAAACGGGTTGACCTCGTTCCCCTGGAATTCAACCGGGGTGTAGCGCTGTCCGCTGCGAACCGTGCTGGAAATCAACGCAGAGATTCGATTAAGACCCTTGATACCCCAAAGCGGGCGATCCCGGTCGTGTTGAAAGGTGAGGGTCGACTTCAAATCGAAAGGACGATCCCAGGCCAGGGGCGTTTCAAACGTGTTGTCGATGTCCCCGTTGGCCAGAAAGTCCGAGAGGGCATCGTTGTTGGTACTCGAGAGGCCGGTAGCCCGGGAGAACGATGCAGCCACCTGCCCGCTGAAGCGATCTCCTACGCGTTTCAGATAGCTGACTTCGATACCACGGACACGGGCGAAATCTCCGTTTATGCGGAACGCACGGAGCACTTCGCGACCCGTCGGGTCGGGCACGATCACGCTTTCGACCGTGATGAAATCGAATTTGTCCCGCCAGAAGGCGGTCACGTTCAGGACGTCATTCGATGTGAACTGCGTGCGCAAGCCCAGTTCATAGGAGATGTCCACCTCGGGATCCAGGTTCGGATTACCCAGATCGGAAAAGAACGAGCGGTCCTGGAAGAAGGGATCCAGACCCGTGTAGACGAAGGTCGGGTGCGGCAGCTTGGTCGAGTGGCCGTAGTTGAAGAAAAGCACCCGGTTCTCCGTTATCGGGAAGGAGACCCTCAGTTTCGGAAGCAGACGGAACTTGGTACGCAGACCAAAGAGGGCAACCGACTCGTCTTTGTAGTCCTTCCGGATCGTATCCAGAATCGGTGCCTGTGGGTTGTCAATCAGGTCGTCCACGTACCTTCCCGGGGCCCAGTATTCGAGACGCAGGCCGGCGTTGGCAATCAGGCCGCGGTAACGGATCTGGTGGGTGCCGAACACCGCGCCGCGCCGGGGCTTGACCCGCCAGATGTCCGACGAGTCCCCGAGACGCCCGGTGCTGGCTCCATCGCTTGTGCCAATCGGTGCCCCCACCCACGGGCGGATGACATCAATCCACTGATAGTCGTTGAATTTGGACTCGAAACCGACGCTCAGACGATTATTGAGATCCTTCGAAAACCGCGTATAGGTGGCCCTAAGGGTGTACTCTTCGGCGAAATGATCGTGGAATCGGGTGGCAATACCCCCGTTATTGATCAGACCGGGACCGGGCAGGACGAACTGGGCATTCGGGTCGAGCGGGTTGCCCTCACTGTCCACGAACAGGTTGGCCGGATAGGTCACGATGGAGAACGGATCCAGCTCCGTATCCACGTTGTCCGGTCGCCAGTTCCGGCCGTTGGCGTCCGAGCGCAGCCGGGTGAAGAGACGACTGAACTGTACATCGTAGAAGGACTGTTCGTTCAGAACGTGCGACCACTTCAGGTACGATATGATATTGTCGTGAGCAAACGTACTGGCATTGTCCGGCTGCAGGACGAAGGCATACTGGAATCCAGGCGAAATGACCGCCTCATTTCCCGTTACCTGCAGCATGCGGGTATTCTGGTTGACGGTGAGCGAGCGCTGGTAGGATCCTTGCAGCTTCTTGCCGGGAGCCACCTCCCATGTCAGTTTGGAGATACCGTTCCACCTGTTTCCGGTACGGGGCATGAAGAACGTGCCGTCGACAAGGGAGGTACGTACCTGTTCGGGCGTGGCCGTGGCGCGGGTGAATCCATCTGAAAGCTGAACCTGACCCGACAGGAAAAAGCGCAGCTTACCGGGAATGATGGGACCACTCAAGTTGGTCTCCCAGATGTCTTCCATGAAGTTGCCCTCGGCATCCCTGTTGAAGCCGAGGTTGTCCCGCTTATGGGAAAAGAAGCCCTGGAGCTGGTCGGTTCCATCCTGGGTCTGTACAGCCACGATCCCTGAGGTCACGTCTCCGAACTCGGCGCCGATGCCACCGGTGGTGACTTCAATAGAGGAAAAGGCATTGGAACCGACATCAAGCCCGAAGCCGGTGCCCGCCAGCGGATCCTTGGCCGACACGCCATCCACATAAAAACCTGTTTCGGATGCACGACCGCCCCTGATGTATAGGCCCGTGGGATCCCTTACGACACCGACCTGAGTAGCCACTGCCTGCTGCACATCCCTCAGCGGCGCCAATTCGAGTTGCTCCCGGGAAATAGTGGACGATGAGGAGGAACTCTCAACATCCACCAGTGGCTTCTCCCCCACGACCACGATCTCATCCTCCGTCGAGAGTACGGCCAGACCCAACTCCACGTTGAGTTCGGTTGTCTCTCCGTCCCGAATCACGATCTGGGTGAAGAGTTTGGTCTCGAATCCGATGAAAGAGACACGAACCGAATATTCGCCCGCCCGCAGGTTCGGAATCTCGAAGCGTCCGTCCATGTCAGTGGCTGCCCCGCGGGATGTCCCCACGACGATCACGTTGACACCCGGCAATGTTTCACCGGATTCAGCATCCAGTACACGACCGGCCAGGATACCCTGGGCAACCGACGGCAATGCCGTGACCACCATCAGGAGCAGGAGGACGATATGAAAACGACCCCTCATCATTGCGGGAAACCAAGGCTTTCCAAGATCAAGTGGACGGCATCGCGGGCTGCATCCGGATTGTCGTCTGCCCCGATGACCAGCGGCGAACCATTGGCCTCATTGACCAGAGGAATCGAGAAAAGCGCCACCCGGCGATCATCACTCATCGATGCAATGGTGGAGGGACCCGGCCATATGCCACGACGATTACCAACACGGGTGATGTATTGGAATTGGGCGTCATACAGGGGGATAAGGGCTGAGCTGCTGGCCACATAGGGCAGCGTGTTGATGACGAAGCCGTTCATCTTGAGCTCAGGCAATGGTTGCGCTACACCGGGTAAGGAAGCCGTCGTCGAAACGGGTGAACGGGAAAGCAGCCGCAGCGTCTGACGCAGGGAATCAGGAAAGGTCGTCAGGCTGTTCAGTGGCAGGAGCAGCGTAGCCGCGTTTGTCGCAATTTCCTCTGGATCGACGGGTAGCTGGATGGGCGAATGGACCATCATCTTGCCTCCGTTCTCGAAAAAAGGTTCGAGAATGGGCGCCACAAAGGGAAGATTATTGCCTGTAATCTGATCCGTGGTGGAAGAAGCCACCCAATAGATATAGTCATAGCCCTGCATGAACCGTTCAAGCGAAGGCTGTGCGGTTGGAGGCAGGAGTCCGGAGCGTGGGAAATTACCTGAACTGCCGGTCGTGAACGGTGTCGTGATATCCCAGATGTCGACGGGCGTACCAGCAGGCAGGTACGAGCGCAGCAGATCAAGGTGATAGGCGCTTACCACGGGGTGCGTGGCCCGACGGAAGTCATTTACGTATAACACGTTGCTGGTCTTCCCTTTCACGAACCAGGAATACTCCACACGAACCGATGTCGTATCGGTCTGGTCCGCTGCACGGACATACAGTGTGTTCACGTCATTGATGCGGACTCCGGGTACCGTCACCCCCGTCGATTCGAATCCGCGCCCGGCAAAGACCTGTGCATCCACCACGTGGCCCTGGGCACCCGGCTCGGTCTGTGGAAGCACGAACGTGGCCAAGCTGACATCCGGCGGCAAAGCCACGTAGTTCAGGGAATCGTTGAAACTGACGTCGATGCGCGCCAGGTTCGAATCGCCGTCGGGATCCTCGGCCACCCAGCCGATGGACATCACATTGAACGTCGTATCGGGTGGCAGGTCGAAGGGGCTGATCCGGATGGTCGGCGGCGAGTTCTGGATCGGATAGATGGTGCGTGCTGGGCTCGGGTCCGCCAGATCTTCCTCGTCCACTGCCCGAACTTCGAACACCACATCGGAAACACGGTCTCCCCTGCGAATGGGCAAGAGAAAGAGTGAATCCGTCGTGGTGGTAAAGGACCACTCCTGCTCCTCTTCACCAAGCAGCTGATCGAAAAAGCGTACTTCGTAGCCCTTCACGAATCCATCAGGATCGTCTCCGCTCCACGTAATGCGCACCGTGCTGACCAGACGCTCGTCGTCTCCCAGGTTGTCCAGGAGCGAGGCGTCCCGGACGCTGAGCTGCGTATCGGGCGGTTGGTTGGCATTGGGATTGCCGCTGATGCTCGAATCGCACGAGACGAACAAGAGGGCCATCATCACAATGGCGGCTATGGAGTGGCGTGTATTCAACTGGTTTCAATCGCGCCGGTCTGGCGGGCGGGCGCGGGGTACCCGCGCCCGCCCGCACGCTCAACCGGCAAACAGGATTACTTCATCAGAAGCATCGTGCGGGTCTGCGTATCGACTCCGTTGGAGAGCTGATACATGTATACACCGCTGGTCAGCTGTGAGGCATCGAACGTCACAGAGTGCGTTCCCGCCGCCATCTGACCGTTAACGAGCGTAGCCACTTCGCGGCCCAGCATGTCGTAGACCACGAGGGACACGTTGGCTGCGCTGGCCACGTCGAAGCGGATGCTCGTTGACGGGTTGAACGGGTTAGGGTAGTTCTGATGCAGGGCAAACGAACCTGGCAGCGAGGAGTCCTCAACATCCGTGTTCGTCGCTGCAACGATATCGTCGAACGACTGCGGCTGCAGCTTGTAGTTGCCAAACGAGTACCAAAGAACGCCCTGTACGAACTCGAGCGTTTGACCCGCGCTGAAGACTGTCGCTGGATCATTGCCCGAGTAACTCAGCAGGCTGGACGCATCGTCCACCCTGAGGTTGTTCGCATCTGAACCATCGCTCGAGATGTTGAACTCTCCGTAAGGACCGCTCGGATCGTCTGCATTCGTCGCCGTGATGATGGCATTCTCGAAGCGCAGGTACATTCCCTCGTGGGCTTCCGCAATGGCGGCGTCCTGCAGGACATCGGTCGTGACCACGATCGGGTCGAGCGGCGCTCCACCGGTGGATACGACCGTGAAGGCCATATTGTCCTCGTTGAGCTTCGTCAGGCCGAAGCCTTCCTCGACCTCAGCCATGGTAATATTGATCACATCACCCGGACGCAGATCCGTCAGACCTGCAGGCTCGCTGCTGCGGCCACTGATGCTTTCGATCGAGATACCGGACCATGGCTCCGAACCATCCTGAAGCGCAAGGATTCCTGCCTCAGCGCTCATCGTAACCGTAGCCGTGATGTTCATGTCCAGCGTCTGGCCTGCGAATGGCGAGTCGCCGGGCTGACCCGTGGCGGTCTCCTGGATGTGGGAGATACGGGTAATGCCACCATCCAGGACCCGGAAGCCCTGATCGGAGGACTCGGTCGTTGCGCCCGTGTCATCGGTGGCGACAATGCGATAGGTCACGAAATCCCCATCGGTCAAACCGGCACCAATCTCGAATGAGTACACATTATCCGCGCCAGCCGTACCATCGACAGACGTCTCTGTTGCGTTGCTGGATGTCGTGAAGACGAGTGCCGCACCACTGAGCGTACGCGTGGGGTCGGCCTCCACGACGGCCGTGATCGTAACCGGAGCCTGCGAGGAAGGAATGCCTCCGGTCAGTGTGATGTCGTTCACGGTCGGCGGAGAGGAAGTTACCTGCACGTCCGCATCATTCCAGGGGTTCACAGCCAAGGCCGCGCCGTTCGGAACGGCCAGGTTGTAAGGATCCGAAGAAGGTCCGCCGTTGAACGTCACGAACCCCTGAACGTCAACCGTTGCTCCGGGAGTCGGGGGCGTATAGTCATCCGTGCGGGTATTGTAATCCGACGGGTAGTCGGTCCGATCACCACGGTAGCGCAGGGACGTATCGTACATGGAGACAGAGGTAGTGCCGCCATCCGAGGACCAGTTCCAGTCCGCGCGGCTACCCAGTGTGCGGGTCACGGCTGAGGCCCCCTCAAACCGGACGTAGTTGCCACGGTACTTGCCCACGTTGTCCCAGTTGGCCCGGATGGCGCCGTCTGCACCTGCATCGGCATTCAGATCCGACGTCGTGATGACAATCGGGTCGAAAATGGCGTCCGTGGCGGGGTCCCGCGAGTCCACAACGACGGGTGCCTCTGTGGGCGACATCTGCATGGTCGAATTGAACGGCGCAACCGTTCCCGTGATTTCGACCACGTCACCGACGACCAGGCCGGCAAAACCGAGGTTGCCACCATCGACGATCTGCAGCCCCATATACTCCGGGCCATCGGTGTCGGTAGCCACGTCACGAACAAAGACATGGATACGGCTCGGGCGCCCTTCTGAAT
>JAFMNH010000102.1 GCA_017859335.1 Rhodothermales bacterium
CGTGATTTCGACCACGTCACCCACGACCAGGCCGGCAAAACCGAGGTTGCCGCCATCGACGATCTGCAGTCCCATATACTCCGGGCCATCGGTGTCGGTAGCCACGTCACGAACAAAGACGTGAATACGGCTCGGGCGGCCTTCTGAATTGAGACCCGAAAGTCCCGAGTTGAGGGGGTCGGACATTACAACGGCCGTCACCTTGACTACGGATCCGCATAGGCTGTTGTAAATGAGTGAACCGCAATCCTCGTAATCAGCGGAAGAAACAGAATCGCCCAACGAATTGAGCTGGTCGATTTGGTCTTGCGGGATTTCGTTGATCTGTTTGATGGTTACGACATCCTGAGCGGATACCGTGCCGGCAAACAGGAAAACGAGCGCAAGCAAAGCAGTAACATTGCGTAGCATGTTGTCCTCTGTGTGTTGTTGGTGGTGGTTATTTGATGATGACGAATTTACCCCGCTGGACGCGGCCTGAGTCTTTATCCCGGACAGTGAACAGGTACAGTCCACCGGCCAGGCTCAGGCCGTTCTCCGATAACAGATCCCAGGAGTGTTCTCCCCCTGATTGGATTCGGTTATCGGCGCTGAAATCGTCGTACCAGCGCGTATCGCCGCGATAGGTATCCGACTGGTGATCGAGTTCCTTGACGATCTCCCCAGCCAGCGTGTATATCCGGATCTCAGCGCGATCCGGGAGATTGAAGAAATTGAGTTTGCGCGTTCGAGACGTGCCACCATCCCAGGCTGCGTTGACGCGATAGGGGTTGGGATAGACGCCCACTTCGAGCACGTCACTGTCTGATGGCGGCGTGCCGGGGAAGACGCGCACCGCGTTCGCCACACGGGACGACTCGAAGGACTCCAACCCGGCATCCGGGTCTCCCTCGTCGATGGCCGTGACCGTGAACAGGTACTGCCACCCACGTTTCAGATCGGGCGCCTCGAATCGATACCAGTAGGCTGTGGTATCGGCATCAAAAAACACGGGCTCATCGAGCGCGATCTCGGCAAACCCATTATTGAAGCCGGTTCGATTTCCGGATCTGTCGTATTGGGCGACCAGCGTGGCAGCATCCAGGATATTGCCTCCCCGATCGTCCCCGGGATTGCTGCGATAGACCCTGTATCCCTCGAAATCCTGCTCCCCGGTAACCGGATCGCGGGACCGTTCGGATGCTTTGTCCCAATAGAGCGCCACCACGGATTGCCCGTCCGCATCCCGCTCGAACGCCACGCGGACCCCGGGAGCCGCTGGCGGCTCAGGAATCAGGTACCGGTCCATGACACCATTGCCATTCACATCTTCGCCCGGGTCCAGTTTGCCGTTGAAATTATTGTCCTCGCCTGCATACGTGCGACGAGCCCAGCCAATGTTGTTGGCCAGCAACGACTGTGCTTCGGCCGTGTCGATGGGCTTTCCTGCCTGCCCCTGGTACGCCTCGGGCTTCGGTGCGGCCACGAGGGCAAACGTCACCTGAAGCGTATCTCCGGGTGCCACGGTTGGAAAGGGTCCAATAGGCGTGAGACCGATCCAGTTGCCGGTGGAGCGGGTCCCGTCCGTGCGGAGCCGGTTGTACCACGCGGTACGCTCCGATTCGTACTCCGCATCGGTAGCATATTGCGCCGGGTTGGGGTACGGCGTAGCCATGCGGCGATACCTTTCCTCATCCGTCCCGGGACGGCTGAAATCGTCCGTTCCACCCCCGAAGAGCCACCACCGCGGATTGACCGACGGTGGGGTTAATCCCTCGGCTATGTACTCCTCTGCGACTGCCGGGTGAAAGAATCGCACTCTGCCCGTGGTTGGATCCCGCCATTCGGCTCCAAGCACAGCAATGGAACCGTAGGTGTTCAGAGTCTCCTCGGAACCACCGGCATTGAATGCATAGGACGTCGTAAGGCTGTCGATGTACCCCAGACCGCCCTTGTTGAAGAAGTTGCCGCCCGTATCTGTCGTCGTGTTGATGTTGCGTACCACGAGGTCATGAAACATGCCTACGTAGACACTGTCCCACGCTGCCGGGGAGATGTTGACGATGTCGAAATTCAAGATGACGAAGGACTCCGTGAACGGGAAATTCCAGGCATACGTAGAGACGTCGACCTTCATGCCCAAGCGCCCTCCAGGATCCGGCATGGGCAGCGACGTACCCGGCAAAACAGTCGAGGTGTCTTCAAAGGCCGATACAAGGTCAAGGTGACTTATGGCTTGCCTCGTGAACGCATCCGATGACGGCAGCGTGGACCGGCTGAAGATGGAGGACGCCTGCGCGACCTCGTACCCGCCTGATCCGGGAGCGTACCCACCGCCTGTGGTCACAGCCGCTGTGCGGACTGTCACGATCCCATCCGAACGCACCGCACCGACCCATAGGCCGGATTCAAACAGGTGCTCGATGCCTGAGTTCAAGGGGAACTCAAAGGACGGCGGGCCAGTCGGGTTGTTGCGCACATTCGCCTTTCCATAGAAACCTGCATTGGTGACCGTGACGCCCACGTTGCCAACGTCAACGACGACCTCTTCGTAGAGCGCCTGTGCCTGCGCGGTTGCAGACAGCGCCAGAAGGCCGACAGTCAGCGCCATATAGCGTCGCAGGAAAAGCACGGGGAGGAAGCGGATGCGTCTTTTTCTGGAAAGGACTCAGGAGCGGGGTTATGGCCGGCGCCGGGGGGTACCAGCAGAGTGTGCAGAATAAGGGCTGATGGGTCGTTGATAAAGGAGTGAACACGACCTTAACAAAACACTTATCCACAATCGAATACCGCGTCCGCTCACCTTCATACCCCACCGCCTTCCAGCCCATTGCACCTGCACAAGGCAAACCATTATCATGAAGGGTTTCCATCGGGTATTTCCTTCCCACGCCTGCCCTCGTGAATCGCATTGCATATATCGTCCCTCTCCTGCTGACTGTGTCGCTGGCGGGTTGCTCACTTGACGTACCAGCACCCGTGCAGGAGGCCTCCCAGCGCATTCCTGACCGCATAAGCTTCAGCCTGCACGTGCGGCCCATCCTGTCCGATCGATGTTTCTCCTGCCACGGTCCGGACGCGGAGGCCAGGGTAACCGATCTGCGGTTTGACACGGAGGAGGGCTTACGGGCCGTGCTCTCCAACAGCCCTCGGAGCCGAGCCGTCCGTGCTGGCAGTGTGGAGCGTAGCGAGCTTGTGCATCGCATCCTCTCGGAGGATGATGCCTACGTGATGCCGCCTCCGGAATCGAACCTGTCCCTTTCGGCGGAGGAAAAGGCCATTCTGATACGCTGGATTGATCAGGGAGCAGCCTACGAGGATCATTGGGCATTTTCTGTTCCAAAGCGCCCTGAAGTGCCGGTAGTTGAGGACGAGAACTGGCCGCGCAACGACATCGATCGCTTTGTAGTGGCCCGAATGGAACGAAGCGGTGTTTCTCCTTCAGAGGAAGCGACTCGGGAAGCATGGCTCCGACGCGTGACGTTCGACCTGACCGGCCTGCCACCCACAGTGCTGGAGATCCAGGATTTCCTTTCGGACACCGATTCAGGCGCATTTGAGCGCGTGGTGGACCGACTTCTGTCCTCCAAGCACTACGGAGAGCGCATGGCCACCGAATGGCTGGATTTGGCCCGCTATGCCGACAGCCATGGGTATCAGGACGACGGATGGCGCAACATGTGGCCCTGGCGGGACTGGGTCATCCGCTCCTTCAACGAGAATCGCCCGTACGATGAATTCGTCATCGAGCAGTTGGCCGGGGATCTGATGGAGAATCCGTCACGGGATCAGATCCTGGCCACCGGCTTCAATCGCAACCACTTGCAGAGTCAGGAAGGGGGTATTGTCCTTGAAGAATACCGGACGGACTACGTAGCCAACCGTACCGATACGTTCGGTAAGGCATTTCTGGGCATCACCATGGAATGCGGTCGGTGCCATGACCACCGCTACGATCCAGTTTCCCAGGAGGAGTACTACGAGCTCTTTTCCTTCTTCAACTCCAACAACGAGATCGGCAACATCCCCTACGCCGGTGAGGCCAGTCCTACCGTCATCCTGACCACGGAGGTAGAAGACCAGGAACTGGCCCGCATCCGGGCAAAGATTGCCGAGCTCGAGGCTGAAGCAGACATCGCCAACGCACGATGGGACTCGGATGCTTCGAGCGTGCCCCAGGGTGAAGCCGTGACCATTCATGGCATGACCGCCCATTACCCAATCGAGGCCTTTGTCGAGAAGAATAACCTCTTGACCCTCGAAGATCGGGTCCAACCTGACAGTGCCGCCTATTTCTGGGGCGATCGGGAACGGCTGCCGGATATCGTGGATGGGGTTGATGGCGGGAAGGCCATGACCCTCATGGGAGATGGCTGGCTGGACGCCGGCAGCAAGCGGCATCACTTTGAACGGTTTGACCCTTTTACCATCAGTGCCTGGTTCCGCATCGAAGACCCCGACACCTGGGGTCCCTTGATTGCCAAGACCAGTGGACTGATGGATGGCGACAGGGGCTACATGACGTTCCTCAATCCGGACCACACGATTACGGCCCGGGTCGTGCACGTCGGACCTGACAACGAAATCCGCATCCGTACGACAGAACCGGTAACCACGGGAGAATGGCATCACCTGGCCTTCCGCTACGATGGATCGAGCCGGGCAGCAGGTATGGACGTGGTATTGGATGGGAATGTCCTCCCTTCGCGGACCATTACGGACAATCTGAAGCAGAGCACGCGAATTACCATCGACCCGTTTACCGGGGACTCCACCAACTGGGCCGGTCCCGGGGACCTGCGTCTGGGCTTTACCGACAACAACCAACGGATGCTCGATCAGGTCACGTTTGATGACTGGAGGGTATTCAATCGCCGGTTGACGCTGCCGGAGCTGCGCACGCTGGCAGGCGTCGACCCGGGTCCGGATGAATGGCGGGACTACGCCGTGAGCACGCACTCCGCGGAGTGGCAACGCGTCCGCGCCGAACTCAGGCAATGGCGTTCCCGGGAGGATCGCATTCTGACCCATGCCCCCGAAGTCATGGTGATGCGTGAATTGGCAGAGCCCCGCCCCACCCACCTTCTGCACCGAGGTCAGTACGATGAACCGCGGGATCCGGTGGATCGGGACACGCCCGAGGCTATCCTGCCCTTCCCCGATGATCTACCTAAAAACCGACTGGGGCTGGCGCAGTGGTTGTTCCTCGAGGATAACCCCCTCACTGCGCGGGTGGCTGTGAATCGGCTCTGGCAACAGGTCTTCGGTCAGGGTATTGTGGCTACTTCCGACAACCTGGGCTCCCAGGGCGCCCTGCCCACGCATCCTGAACTCCTGGATTGGCTGGCAGTCGAATACCGGGATTCGGGGTGGGATACGAAAGCCATGCTGCGCCGCCTGGTGCTCAGCGCCACGTATCGACAGTCCTCGGTGGCACCTCCTGAGCAGGTCCAGAATGACCCCGACAACCTGCTGCTGGCGCGCGGTCCGGCCCGCCGGCTGACGGCCGAAATGATGCGCGATCATGCCTTGGCCGCCAGCGGCCTGTTGGTGGACGACCTTGGCGGACCCCCTGTCCGGCCGTACCAGCCGGCGGGCCTTTGGAAGGAACAGGCCACCCGCAACGGTACGGAGTATGTCCAGGACGAAGGCGAGGACTTGTATCGCAGAAGCCTCTACACCATCTGGAAGCGAACGACACCGCCGCCCTCCATGATCATTTTTGACGCTTCTGAGCGCAACCTGTGTGTGGTCAATCGGCAGAGCACGTCTACGCCGCTGCAGGCCCTCGTCTTGATGAATGACCCGCAGTATGTAGAAGCCTCACGCCGCTTGGCCGAGCGCATGCTGCATGAGGGCGGAATCACAGATGAGGAGCGCATTGCGTTCGCCTTCAAGGCCCTGACGGGCCGAGATCCGATGCCAGACGAACGCGATGTGCTGACCAACCTTCTCGCAAACCAGCGCGCCTACTTCGCAGGCGCGCCTGCCGCTGCCCGCAGCCTTCTCTCCACTGGAGAGTTCATCCGTGATGCATCCCTGCCTGCCGTAGAAGTGGCCTCCCTGACCACCGTGGCCTCCACCATCATGAATCACGACGCGACGCTGTACCTGCGCTAGCACCATGAGCGACATCGACGATATCAAATACCTGTCCACCCGGCGTCACTTCCTGTCGCGCTCAGCCTGTGGATTCGGGGGAGCTGCCCTGGCATCGCTCATCAACCCGATGGGTATCCTGGATGCGTTCGGTGCACCATCCCCGAGCAACGGACCCGAAGGACCCCACTTCGCCCCAAAGGCCAAACGCGTCATATACCTCTTCCAAAGCGGCGGCCCCTCCCACCTCGAACTGCTTGACTACAAGCCCACGCTCAGGGACCTCAATGGACAACAACTACCCGACAGTGTCCGGGGTGGCCAGCGTCTGACAGGCATGTCGGCCTTCCAGACGGCGCTGCCCATGGCCGGTTCGCAGTTCGACTTCAAGCAGGCTGGAAAATCGGGCGCCTGGTTTTCCGATCTGATTCCACACACCGCATCGATTGCCGATGACATCTGCGTCATCCGGTCCATGCATACGGACGCCATCAACCACGATCCCGCCATCACCTTTTTCCAGACGGGCTCGCAGCAGACCGGAAGGCCATCCTTCGGATCCTGGATGAGCTATGGTCTGGGATCGCTCAACGACAACCTGCCTACCTTCACCGTCCTCCTCTCACGGAGTCGGGATGGAGACCAACCGCTCTATTCCAGGCTCTGGGGCAGCGGCTTCCTGCCGTCCCTGCACCAGGGTGTGCAGTTCCGGGGCGGCGCCGACCCGGTCCTCTATCTCAAGGATCCGGATGGACTCTCCCGCACCTCGCGGCGTCATATGCTCGATGCGCTGAGGGAGATGTACCGGGCCGAACACGAACGCGTGATGGATCCAGAGATTGATTCACGGATTGCGCAGTACGAGATGGCCTACCGCATGCAGACGTCCGTGCCCGAGGCCATGGACCTCTCTGATGAGCCGGATGAGGTGTTTGAGCTCTACGGCGAGGCTGCGCGCAAACCCGGGACGTTTGCCGCCAACTGTCTGCTGGCTCGCCGTCTTGCCGAGCGGGACGTCCGCTTCATCCAGCTCTATCACCAGGGATGGGACCAACACGGTAACCTGCCCAAGGATATTGCCCTCATGGCCAAGGACACGGATCAGCCGTCCGCCGCGCTGATCAAGGACCTCAAGCGCCGCGGCCTGCTCGATGACACCCTGGTCATCTGGGGCGGCGAGTTCGGTCGAACATCATACTCCCAAGGAAAACTCACGAAAGACAACTACGGCCGCGACCATCACCCCCGCTGCTTCTCCGTCTGGGTGGCCGGCGGAGGTATCAACAAGGGCACGGTCTTCGGGGAGACGGACGATTTTGGGTACAACATCGTGCGGGACCCGGTCCACGTGCATGACTTCCAGGCCACCTTGCTGCATCTGCTTGGTTTTGACCACGAGCGCCTGAATTTCCTGCACCAAGGTCGTCGATTCCGCCTGACGGATGTGCACGGCAAGGTCGTCAAGGGGCTGATTGCCTGAAAGCGTCCTACTGTTCGATGGATACGGCCTCGAACGCCGTGAGCCCCTCTGCATCGCCCCAGAATCTGATTTCAATGGGCCGGCAGCACACCTCGCAGTCCTCGATGTATATCTGCTGCTCATAGTGAGGCTCGAGGATCATGCTGATCTCTTCCCAGCAGTAGGGGCAGGTGAAGGTATGTTCGACGGGCTCTTTCACGGACGGCGGGTCTGCGCGGCCATGCCTTCAAAGCCGCATCCGGTCAGCGTCCGATTATCCACCTCAAGAGTCACTGACCATCCGAACATCGTGTCGACCATCGTGTCGGCACAAAGGCCGGGAGTAAATGCCACGCGCAGACCATCACCCAGGAATACGGGTCCCGGCTGGGTCGTAAAGGGAACGACACGGGGAGGTTCGGCAGGCATGCGCACCGTCAGTCCATCCTCGGTCATGATCACGGACCAAAACGGCTCGTTGCCCGCCGCGCGCCACAGGGTCCCCTCCCAATCAAATTCGCATCGGAATCCTTCTGTCGGCACGTAGTTGATACGCGAAGCCACGAATGGATCGGCGGGACCCTCGGGGACGGTGGCATAGACCGATACGAAGTCGGCATCGACAGGAAAAAGGGAGTCCGGATCACGCAGGCGCCACGTCTGCCGACCATCACAGGAAGTGATCAGGGCATCTGATCCGTCCCTCGTAAGGGTCCCCGTCATCAGGACCGTCCGTTCCTGCAGGGTATCTCCAACAGGATCCGGAAGCCGTGGCTCATTCTCCCTTGAAGAAGACGCCCTCTCACATCCTGCCAGCAGGAACAGGAAAAGCAGGCTACACGCGCTCCAGGCGAATGGGATACGTCTGGTTGGCATTCCACTGACAGACATAGAGGTTCTTGTCCTGATCCACGCACACATCGTGGCAGTGATTGAAAATCGGCTCCTGCTGCAGCATGAGCTGCAGCCTGCCGTCCCTGTACTCAGGTCGGGTGCCTCCGGGATTCGAAACGACCCGACCGGAATCGTTGAGAATGGTCACAAACCCGGAGTCCGGGGTCTGGTTCAGATACCGGAGCCGGGACCAGCATACCCCGGAATACAGCATGTCGTCGTCAATGACAGGTCGGCATACGAAAGCCCCGGGCAGGAACATGGTCTCTAGGTAGTCACCTTCCAAGGAGAAACGCTTGAACGCATTGTGACCCCGGGACGTGCAGATCAGCGTCGGCTTGCCGTTTCCGCGTGCATCAATGCATACACCGTGTGCCGTCGAAAACTCAGCGTCGCCATCGCCCCGGCCACCGAATTTGCGGATGAACGTACCATCGGCGGCGTACTGCAGGATCCACTGGGACCCGTACCCATCGGCCACGTAGACATCGCCATTCGCGGCCACCGCTGTTTCGGTCGGGTAGAAGGTGTCGCCTTCCTCGTAGATACCGAGTTCCTTGGGCGATGTCAGCCGCATGACTTCGCGACCATCCAGCGTGGTTTTGACCACTTGGGCATTCCCGTCGAATCCATTGTCGCAAATCCACAGGTATTCGGCATCGCCCTCATCGGACAGGGTCAGTCCGTGACCATAGGGGAAGGCCGTGCCCCAGGAGTCAAGTAACTTCCCGCTGCGATCATAGATAAGGATGTTGTTGCGGGTCTCGTCTGTGATCATGATGAGCCGGCCCGAACGGTCCTGCACCATCTCATGGCAATTCTTGACGGGATGCGCCATCGGA